>NZ_JAWOWK010000001.1:0-471912 GCF_033340375.1 Vibrio sp. 1167
AATACCAAAATTACATATCGGCTTATCAGAAACTTTCCAAACTAAATATTAGCCCACGAAGAGGTATAGTTTTTGGGAATGGTTGTACAGACTCAGATATATCTTCAATTTGATCTGCTCCAGTCAGAGTGGACACTGAACTTAAGTGAATTTTCCATACTTGAAGTTATTCGTGTTTTGCTACTTTAAGTAGAAACTCTAAGTAACTTCTGTCCAAAAATAATTTGGAGACACTCAGAACTCAAAAATCAAGTGTAATCACTGCGTGAACGAAAGTGGACGACATTCCTTAATGAGTCATTTACTAAGGAAACACGTCCACTTTTGTGAGCCTCATTGCCCCTTAACAAAAAAAAGCAGAGGGTTCTCCCCTGCTCTTCTGGCGCTCAGTCAATCATCTATAACCTCGTCGGCGACAATACCGATCAAAAACCCAGCAACTCCACCAGCTAAAGCACCGTAGGCCCCATAGTACCTAGCTCCGAGAGCTGCACCTATTTTCGCTGCACGAATACCTGTGTTCTTTTTGGATTGGGATGACGATTGTGAAAAGGTTCTGCTTTGCATGTTTGCCTCTTTTATATATGAAAAAGGACCATGCTCAGTAAAGAACATGGTCCTCTAATTTTTTGTAACACTGCTTAGTGAGAGTGACCACACACCTGACAGCTACCATCATCATAAGCACGCTCACCGCATGCCGGACAGGTTGTTACTAGGGTTGTGATTGATTTAATCGTCATATAAAGACTCCTTATTGTTTATTGGATGAAGTAATGGGGTGTTGCGAAGCTCATTGATACCTCGGCCTAGAGAGTCCAATTCGAAACCGATGTACCTTGAGCCAAGCTCCGCAACGAAACTTATTGTGCTTTACCTTTAGGGGTATCTAGACCGCATTTCGCCACATCCATGACTTTGCCATTCATGGTTCCACAGGCATCGGCATACCACTCAATACGTGGGCCAGACTGAGAGTAAACTTGTTTACCTGCTTTCCCATTCCAGGATTTTTCTATCTTCGAAATGTCAGCCGGATTACCGCCGAGCGTACCGCCAGCGAATGATGATGTGGTAGCGAATAGACACGTTAGACCTAGCAGGATGATTGATTTTTTCATTGTGTTGTTTCCTTGAATACGTCATGACGCCATCGGTAAAGGCACCGAAAGCGAGAATGGTTAATAGTTTAAAGAGGGTGATCGACAGGTAGTGTCGAGACGAGTGAATCAATTTCACTCAAGTTATATATGCCTTGTCAGACATACGCTGTGGCGACCAATAAAAGCTATAGCAATATCAGTAACCTTATGAAGTTTAGCTAGAAATAATCGGATTCTCTCAAAGCACGACATGCCCTGACGAGTGGTCTATCTAAAATGCGTAGCATGAAAGAACACGACACCCTAGCGAAAAGACTTGGTATTATTTTGACCCGTTTGAATACGGGAGAACGGCTATATCTGGAAGAATTGAGGCGAGAGTTCGGTGTGAGTGAAAGAACCCTGCAGAGGGATTTCAATGAGCGATTAAATTACCTCCCTATTCAACGCGAAGGTGCATGTTATTTTCTTGATCCAAAAGTCTTGGGTAAGCAGACTAACCACGAAATATCAACATTACTTGCCAACATGGGACTCGACACCCTGTTTTCAGGCAAGCACTACCTGAGTAACGGAGTGCTTAACAACAAACCGACGACGCCGTTTCTATTCAAGAACCCACGGATTGAAGACATCAGCGAAAACGCTTCTATGTTCCAGAAACTTATCGAATCGGTTCAACTACGGCACGTAATCAGCTTTGTCTGCGATGGACAGGCCTATGATCAGTTCCACCCATACCGGTTGGTGAACGATAGAGGACTCTGGTATCTCGCCGGAGCACACAGAAACCGCCTAGATTTACTCAGAGTTGCCAGAATTTCCGAGTTAGTCCGATATGAGGACAAATACTCTCCCGATACTAACGTCGAGCAGAGCATCACTGGTTGGCGATCAGATGTTGAGTTAATAACTCCTGTTGACGTGGTTATACAGATTCGGGGACGAATTGCCGATGCCTTCTTCAATGAAAGCACCGACCATGATTTTCGAATGTTGAAAGTACTGGATTCCGGAGACGTATTAGCCTGTAACCAAACCAATAACATTCCACACTTGCTTCGTCAGCTAAAGGCGTGGCTTCCTGATGCAGAGGTATTGTCACCCGACTGGTTGCGGTACCAGTTGAAGCAAGAACTTCAGATCTACCTGAACACCGTCATGTAAAAGCCACAGTTCCTAGTCAATCACCGTCTAAATCTTGGTGTTGGCTGACATCTCCGTCGTAGACACCCCGCTACATAATCAAGCCGCGAGTTACCCAACTCCTCGGCCCTAGCCTTGAACATTCCAGTATGAGCCATTTTCTTGTCTTTCCATGCTCCGCATACAAAGCCCTTGACTTGATGGAATCGTAGACTGATACCGAATAAGGGAAAACTTAAAACGTTGCTATTTTTTAGTACATCCTAATAAACTAATAAATAACCCGCTAGGGGCCGAATTGTTAATAATATATAGCTATTGAAATTACAGATTCAATCACCTCTGGCTATCGTTAGAGTGCATCACGTTTAACGAAAATTGTCCGTTTGGCGATCCATTACCCTTCCTCATTGCCAGTAATAGTAATGGGGCCGGAATAGCCGATTACTAATCCGTCCCCCATCAACCGGCCAGTTCACCTTATAACAATGTGATTTAGGCTCCGTGGCCGCTTTGACCTTCCACAAACACAACGCACCTGTTTTCAGCCCTTGCTTTTACATGTAGCCATGAGTCGAACGCTAACTTTCTCGGGAATTTTCCCTGACAGTTCCAACTACTGATTTGACACAAGGTCATTCAGATCTCCTCCTTTGGCTTTGAAGTTCAAGGATTTTCTAATCCCTTGGCTCGGTGACCAGTAATGAAAAGGCAAAAGCCATCGCACCTTGTTTTCACTGGCATGATGGCTTGTCCAATGTACAGACCAGAGCAACGTGAAAATTTCTCCTGTTCATTTCTTGTCCCGGTCTGGTCGTTCCTTCAGTCCACAGTTAGCTTAACGTCATCGTAAGCTTCCATTGCTACATAGCTGATAAAGTTAGCCTGGTAAGTTTTAAAGAAGTCCTGCACATCTGGCCTGCTTAGTGGTACTTCGCCCATGAACCGGATGAAAGCGACATCGTGAGTCACATCGAAATCAATTTCTTTCTCAAGTTCAGAGTAAAGGCCAGCATAGGAAAAGTCAGTCAGGTAAGCCAGATGCCAGCAGTTATCTTTTTTCTCAAAACGTAGCTCTACTGGGTGAAATCCTCCATCTTCGGGTGTATATAAACTATCACGGTAATTAAGCGTAATTGCGGTAACGTCATTGTTGATTTGATGTTTACTGACTTCTTCATTAATTAGTTGTTTAAAAGCATCAGACACAGGTAGCCCTAGCTTTTCGCCATAGGTCAGTTTCATAATAATTTCTCTTTGATTTTTCGAGGATTGCGCTCTTGATTAGTGCGCAGTATGAAAGGGGTTTATGCGGTAGTTTCGGTGGAGGTGTCAGCGTCAACTAATGCGAGCAGTTGATCACGACGTTCATCAAAATTTGTCGACAGAACGTGAAGAAACAGACTATTCGGCGCAGCCTTTATTAGTCCAATCGTATCAGATCTCAGTGCACTAGCTGTAAACGAGGGATTATTAGCACTTCCGCCGATTATTGCTGGTTTTAACACTGTACTTTTAAATGATTTATCTTTGTACTCCTTAAGAATATTTATCAATTTTCTTATTGAAATGAGTTCTTTGGTAAATAAGCCCCCACTATCATTGCCCGTTAGCTTTAGATGCAGTTCTTCATCTTCTATTGTTTTGACCAAGTCGAAATAAATGTAACTCTCGCTCTTTGGACTAAGCTTTTTAGCTTTCCCTGATAGCAAAGTGGCAGTATTCTCACACTCTATTGCTTCCTGATTACCTTGGTCTTGTGTCTCTTGTACTTTCTCCGGTTCCATTCCTGTCTGTAAGTTTTCTTCCATAACTTCTACCTCGCTATCGGCTTTATTTTTATTACTGGCGGTTTTGCGGGACATAGATATTTATCCTTATTGTTTGGCTTGAGTTATAGCGACTCTGCGTGCGGTAACAAAACCTGTACAGGGTGAGACGTATTTGATGTCGGACTAACTAAATAAACGCCGCCCCCTGCTGATGTGATGATGGCAAGGGCAATGATAAAATCCGTGTCAGTACTGTTAATAAGGTAAACCGTTTCGGGGTAGTTTTGTACAAAACGAATAAGATGCTGAACACTCTCTGGTTGCTGATTAATGGATTCATCCGTATCTGACTCTTCGATTAATATCAGGCTAGTGCTAACCTCTTGCCAGAATTCAGCAGTAATTACATCATCAAATTCGAATGGTTCAGTCATGTGGTGTCGTAAAGCTGCTATCGTCTCTTTCGATAATGGTAGAGAGTCAAGCTCATTGAATTGTGTGATTATTTTCATTTTCAAAACTCCATATATAAGAAAGCCCGAACTCATTCGTTGAGTTCGGGCTTGATATGTTGATTTAATATCGAAGCGATTAGGCTTCGTCGATTAATTGGATTAGAACTTGCGAAGATTGACGAAGAGACTCATTCCCAGCTCTCGCATAACGCATTGTGCTACTAATGGACTTATGGCCGAGAAGTTGCTTTAGCACACCAACATCAACGCCTGCAGATATAAGTGATGATGCATAAGAGTGACGTGCTGTATGAAAAACGATCTGATCGGGTTCTTTAAGCATCAATTCTTTTTTGATCTTGTTGAACAAATGTCGAGGTTGGCTGATGTGTGACTTTTCTTTTTGCCCTGGAAATACATATGGGTTCCCCTTCTTCTTGAGCCTTAGCAAAAAACGAAACTCTTGAATCGCCTGGGGTGTAAGCTGGATCTGGTGTTGAAACCCATTCTTTGAGTCTTCCCTTGGTATACGCATCACACCATTTTCAAGGTCAATATTTGGCCAACGAGCAGCCCTGAGACTGCGTTCTCTGCATCCCAGCATGAAAAGCAGAATAATAAACCGGCTACGAATAGGACAATAATCCGGTTTTCTTAGCTCTTCGAAAATCCGTTTTATCTCCTGAGGCGATAGCCATCGCTCCCTAGCTCCTGTTTCTGGAAACAACTTAACACGAGCCGCAACGTTGGGAATGGAGTACTCTTCTTCTATCATGCGGCCCATTAGCTTGAGCAAACATAACACACGGTTAATTGTTGAACGACTTAGCTTCTTACCACGTAAATGAACCTTATCCATCAATCCTGCAACCATGGACTGTATGTGTGAAACTTTAAGCTGGTCATAACTGATATCCCAAATATCAACACAGTGGTTAAATCTTGCTATATCATGACGCCAGCTTTTCTTGCGTGACTTAGAAATTTTAATGAAGTGATTGTTGAAGTATTCAGATACAGTAGGTATGTCTGGTTTGACGGTTGAGTTTTTTGGATCTATTCCTTCAGCAACCATTAGCTTAATACGTTGCGCTTGCTTCCTTGCATCCGCCAAGGAAACTTCTGGAAACGTACCAAGAGATAAAGAGCCTTTTTTACCATTCAAAGTATATCGAACCAACCACTTCTTTCGCCCATTTTTACCAACCAGAACCTTGAAGCCCGATAATTCGGAACAGGAATACTCTGCTTCAGTGGACCGAGAATTAGGATCATTGGAAGGTAAGCTAGTGATCTTAGCCGTAGTGAATTTAAAACGTTTCTCCATATTAAGTGAACCTCTTTACTGGCTTACTCAATAAGAATATATGTCTAATTTTTGTACTAATCCGGAAGAAAGTCGGACACGAAGCCTAATGTAATACAGACAAGTCAGGCTTCACATCTATTCCAGGTTACTGACAAAGAAAGTTCAACTGTTTTACTCTCTCAACGTATCGTACCAAAAACTACCTTCAGGTGTTTTCCGGTCATTCCCTACTTTAATAACGGTAATTCCTGAATGGTCTTTCAACCTCAATCTTTCTTGATAATACTCTTTAAGCTTTAAATCAGATTCTGCACCAAAGTCATTTGTGTAGTGAAAAATAACTAGTTCCTTTCCATCATCTTCTATACAAGAACGGAATAGGCCATTAATATGCCCGTCATCCACATTAAAACCATAGCCTATAACTGCGACTACATCAGACTCCTTTAGGTTATTGTATAATTTCACATAACGTTCAGACATTTTAATTGATGTGAGAGGTTTAATCCCACTTTGAGTAAATAAAAATGGAACTGTAAAATGCTGACTATCGGCTGAGATTTCTTTAGATACAATAGTATTTAGGTAAGGATCATAGCAGTCATCAACTGAACCATTCAAATAATAAACATCTTCATCTGATATTGTTCCGATAAAGTTGTTATAGTTCGTTGTACCAATAGCCTTAATTTCATGCTCTTCTTTAATATTTAGAATATCATGATAGTAACCATCACCACTTATTATTTTCTCATGGAATTTATCAGCTATAGATGATATATATCGTTGAGCCGTATTCAAAAATATATTTATCTTGCAAAATTTGGCCCAATCTGTTTTTGGGCTATAAAGATAGCGCCAGTTAGAATCAATCAGTGATTGATAGTCTAGTGAAGCAGCAAAGATATCTTCAAGAATTTCTAGGGCAAATGCACATATAAGGTGTTCATCACTTGTATCAGCTGTTATTGCAATTGGCTCGCCATCTAAGATAACTTCGAGGCCTGTCAAACCTGCCCCTCTATAATCTAAAGAAAAAATAGCCCCGAGATCATCAAATATGTCAATCTCATCAGGTTTCTTTTCAAAAATGCCATCATTTAAATTATGCACTAATTCTTCGCCACAAGCCCCTATAAGCAGCTCAAGGACAGAACGACAAAAGTCACGGCACCTTTTTCTTATAAAGAAGTTTTCATCCGTGGATGGGAGCTCAAGTGCTTTCAAGTAACTCGAGAAAAAGTCGCTTGAGAACAGTTGATTATAATCTCCCAAAATACCAGAAATTCTAATTTCATGGCTAAATGTTTCTGAACCAAATGATATACCCAAAACCCTTTCAAAAGCTTCGCGTATGTTTCTATCAAATGTTTCATCAAACTTACGGGCTAATTCTGAGACTCTAGAGTCAAATTCTGATAGATATCTAATAATATCAAAACGTTTGTACTCTAAACTACTTTTAACCAAGCTTTCATATTGAGTTCTACCAAATGATGATATGGGCTTCTTCTCATAGTCTTGTGGTAGCCAATTCTTGGCATAATTTGAGCGTTTATTGACTTTTTCCCTTGCTTCTCTTAACCGTTTTTTGTCTTCAGCAACATCCATTCTAAATATGTCGAGGGCAAATTTCCCTCCTGACGGTAAACCATAGCCAATTTCGGCACCAGCACCAAAAAACAATGATACTTTACTCATTAACTCGCCCTTTTCCAAATATGAATCTTGAATGTCTTCAACAAACAGGTTTTCGATAGACATATTTCAAGCTGATCTTTAGCACACAATCATATCAACACGCTGCATAAGAAAGATATTCCAGCATGCGCATACTTGCCAAAAATTGTGAACTGATAACGTTTGGGCCGGGATGATTACTAGTTAATTTTCTATAAAGTGGACACTAACCCTTAAGTAAAAACTTTTATTAGGTTTCGCGTCCGCTTCATCACGCCCCACCAGACCGGACACAGACAAGAGACCCACAGCAATTCAGCCTTGGCTATATTGGCACGTAAATCACGCACAGTTCATCAGCACAGGAGATTCTTGACACTTTAATCGCACAGGAAATCTGCACAGAGAACAGGAGATAGACAGGAGGTAGGTTTGAGGAGAAGGCTTACCCTGAATTTCAGGTACAAAAAAACCAGCATTAAGCCGGCTTGATATGATTTTTACTGATTACGACACCGCAATTTTTCTAGGATTTTTAAATCCCTTGTGTCTACCAATTCCACCACCAGGGCAACGCAATCATGCGATGGGTTAGACACCATCTGTCTCTGCGGCCTTTGCCGTGAGAACGAGGCGTACTTTAACGGATTAATTTATCTGGTCAACAAAAAATTAGTCTTTTTTATTCAAATGGTTAAAAAGCCAACTCAAACGAACAAAGGGCGATCATTTTGCTCACAAGAACATCAGCATGCTTTGCTCTCGTTTACTTTGCTTCATCACTTCATGTCAATGAGGAATCGACAAGTCGCACAAATTGGCAGTATGCGTATAAACTTAACTCGTACTGCAGGGGACAAATAAGCGCTCATCATGTTTCGAAAGTCATCATTTCAATTACCGCTACACACTGATTCCGAACTCGACTTCGTAGTGCCTTACTTCTTCCTTAGTGAATTTGATTATGCACGCTCTCTGGAGCTGGGAGTCATCGAAGACTTGGATCCTGAATATACACACCAGTATCGCGTCACACTAAGGCGCATACGCTCACTATGCTTACTACTTCGCGAACTGATCCCTCCTTTTGAGCAGCGTATTTTGAAACCTCATTTAAAAATAATGATGAAGAAAACAAATAAGCTGCGTGATTTGGACGTATTTATCTTGGGCAAAAAACAATACATTGAAATGCTCCCAAACCACAAATCGTCTCTTGAGCAGCTTTTTGGCTTTATCGAAGCCGAACGTGCTTACGAACAGGCAAAAGTTACGCGTTGGCTAGCTACAGAAGAATACACAACGCACTGCACTTTGGTCAGGAATAGTCTGCTGCGAAGTACGCAACACGAACGAGTGGATAGCAACGTACCTGCGTTACTCTTCGCAAGCCAAAAAATCTCCGATCAATTTAAAAAAGTTGATAAAGCACGACGCAAGATCTCGGACAAAAGTCGTGACAGTGTGATTCATTCGATGCGGATAAAGTGCAAAGCGCTGCGTTATTTGTTAGAAGGATTTTCCACGCTCTATCCTTCCCAACAGCACAAAAACAACGTGAAACAACTAAAACTATTGCAAGACAAGCTCGGTGACTTTAACGACACTTCAAGTCAAATTGAATTTTTCGCACAACTCAAAGAGACAGCAAATCTCAATAAACAAGATCGTAAGGCTTTGAAAAAGCTAATTAACGTACTTAGCGAACATCATGAACTCTCTCGCCAAACCATCTTGACGCATTTAAGCCAGTTTGAGTCTTTCATTCGCGATACCAATACACAGAATCTCTACCGACCCTAAATCAAGGTTCACGTATTTTTAATATTCATTAATTACAGTCAACCGTTAGGCTCCACTAAGAAAGTTAACGTGAAACCATTAAAACGATACCAATACGAGCGCTATGCGGTGCTTTGTAATCTCGCCTACCCTCGCGTCTTCAGACAAACTCAATATGGATTCGATCCTAATGGGCAACGAGTCATTAGAAATGAACACGGTAAGATTATGATTCGCGTGCTCTGGAGTAAAAAACAGAGTGAAGTGGTCGTAGTGATTAAAGGCTCACACAGTATCAGTGATTGGTTGTTGAACTTCGCGATGTGGACGAGAAGCTGTCGAAGGTTGGGACTAAACTATCGCATTCACGCGGGTTTCTATCATCTGTTGTTCCAAGAAAGTTTACCGAGCCGGAATGAAGATCGGTTAGGGTTGACCGTGATCGAACGCCTCGAAGGTATCGTTGTACCGCTCATTCTTAGGGGAAAAAGAATCACTATTACTGGCCACTCTTCAGGTGGCGCGATTGGCAGTGTTTTTGCTGACTATATTGAGAAAAAATACCCAAAAAGCATTAAACGCGTGGTCACTTTCGGACAGCCCGCTGTCGGGGATTGGACGTTTAAGAAACGCTACCGTTTGGGGCACAAAACATACAGGATTTGTTGCGACATCGACATCGTGACCTTTATGCCGCCCGTACCTTTTTTGTATTGGCATGTAGGCAAAATGCTATGGTTATATAACGGGAGAATATACGAGAACACCCCAACGCTCATACGGCTTGGGCGCTCCTTATTTAGTTGGTTAATGCGACCGCTCTCTTATCACTTTATGAGTAAATACATTCGCGACAAAGACTTTTTTGATGAACGCTGAGTTAAACATCCGAAAGGTATGACGTACAGACACGAAAAAGCCGGACTTCGCCGGCTTTACGATTAAGTGGTGATCTACAGAGAGGCAATTTCTTTTTCAAGTTGATATTTGTTATCTGTGACAATTCGCTCTAACACTTCAACACGTCGCTTCAAGTCACCAATTTGCTTGTTAAGGTTATCTTGTTCTTCTCGGCTCATCGTATTACGTTCAGATATCTCCAACGCTCTTACTTCTTTACGATGGTTCAAGATTAACTTTATTATCCCGCCCCCAAATATGGCACCGAACACAATAGCCACAACCAATACATCAGCAATAGATTCCATTCTTTATCTTCCTCTAGATTATGCTCAAATATAAGTTACTCATTTGTAGAATGAATATCAAATAACACATTGATTCATTGAAAAGTTTTATTAAGAATTGCCTACTCTGTATCAAAATCACAAGAATGGATTATTCAACGCCAACCCAAACCGAGACAGATCCGCCGTTTACTGGGAACTCAGCCCAACCATTCGCATCAGTCCAAACTTCTTCAGTTCGGATACCCAACTTGTCTACGTAGCGAGCACTTGGTTTACCCGTATACATCCACTTCGAGCCGCCTGGTCCATCGCTCATGATCACGGCCATTGAATGTGGATGCTCTGCATCACCTTCTCGAGTCCAACCAATTACGTCCCAGTGGTCGAGATAAGAATGTTGTTTGCCATACGCATAATCTTTACGCAGTGTTACTAGCTCTTCAATGTAAGGCACTTTGACCATGTTGATGTCATGCCCTTTATCACTGTACTGCGCGCCGTAGTAATCTGCATAAAACACGGATGGATAACCTTCTTCACGCAATAAGATAAACGCGTAAGCGAGCGGCTTAAACCACCAATCAACCGTCGACTCCAAAGCCTGCAAAGGTTGAGTGTCATGGTTTTCTACTAAGGTTACCGCTTTGACTGAATTGTCCTTCATCAGCGTACCATCCATGATTTGACGCATATCGTAGCTACCACCCGATTTAGACGCATTGTAGAAGTTCATATGTAACGGTGCGTCGAATAGAGACATGCTGCCAGAAGTTTTGGTGATAAAGTTATGCAACTGATTAACATCGTAGTTCCAGTACTCTCCGACCGTGAATAGTTCTTTCCCTGTTTTCCAACGTAGGTGATCAATCCATTCTTGCAGGTATTGATATTTGATATGCTTCACCGCGTCCATTCTAAACCCATCCACACCCGTCATGTTGATATACCACTCGCCCCAGTCTTTCAGCTCTTGCTTCACTTCAGGGTGATCCATGTCTAGATCAGCGTACATAAGGTAATCGTAGTTGCCTTTTTCCGAGCTAACTTCCCAATCCCATGCCTTACCCTCACCTTTGAATTTGAAGATAGCTTTTTCTTCGCCAGCATCGTCCCAATCCACGCCATCAAAGTGGTACCACGTCCAATGAAAGTTTGAGTACTTGTCGTTGCGCCCAGGGAAATCAAACTCTACCCACGCTTCAATCCATTTATCACCAAGTTCAATATTTCGGTTGTTCCAATCTACTCGCTTGGTATCAACCCAAGACTTTCCATCCGCACCACCGCGATGGTTGAACACCACATCGCCATAAATCTGGATATTGTTTTTATGGGCAGCATTGATGGCGCTTAGGTACTGATCTTTGGTGCCATACTTGGTGCGCACCGAACCTTTTTGATCAAACTCTCCCAAATCGTACATATCATAAACGCCATAACCGACGTCGTTGCTACCACCAGCACCTTTATAGGCGGGCGGCAACCATAACGCAGTAAAGCCGTTGTCAGATAGTGCCGAAGCGTTGTTTTCAACTTGTGTCCAGAGTGCACCGTCATTTGGCACATACCAATGGAAATACTGCATCATGGTGCCATTTTGTGCCGCCATTACAGGCGAACTGAGCAGCAAAGTTAAGGGTAAAAGTGTAGGTTTAAGGTTGAATGTTTTCATTATTTTTCTCTCACGTTAAGGACTAGAATCCTCCTTTCTGCATATACGCACCAAGCGATACTAACTATGACGCTAGCTAGGTTGCTGCCTGTAATACAAAAAGTTCGGATTACAATCGAAGAGAAACTATCACCAATCACACTATACAATTATTGAGTTGTCTAACATTTATAAAATCAATGATTAGCGCGTTAAAAATATTGAATGGTGATCAAAACATGGGAGACTTTAGGAAAGCGCGAAGGGTTACGAAAAGGTGGACTAAAAACGAAAAAAGCCAGTCTTTTAAGACTGGCTTTCGAAATAGTGGAGGCGCCTCCCGGAGTCGAACCGAGGTCCACGGATTTGCAATCCGCTGCATAGCCACTCTGCCAAGGCGCCTTTCTGATTTTGTATCTCTGTCACCAAAGATTTTGATGGTGCCCCGGGCCGGACTTGAACCGGCACAGCGCGAACGCCGAGGGATTTTAAATCCCTTGTGTCTACCAATTCCACCACCAGGGCAACGCAATCATGCGATGGGTTAGACACCATCTGTCTCAGCGGCCTTTGCCGTGAGAACGAGGCGTACTTTAACGGATTAATTTATCTGGTCAACAATAAATTTTATCTTTTTGATTTAAGTGCTTAAAAAGCGATCTGCCTAGTATATTTGGCATTCAATTAGACCAATAAGCACCCGTTCCCTTTCATTAGCTATAAAGCCATACGCATATTAGTGTCCGTAACTGCTTCGAGGTAAACACGCGACTATCACGTTATGAACGCTGATCTTTTCATCGTTGTAACATCTGTAACAATTTAATTCCCTACTCTTGGCACGATTGCGTACAGAACATCATATTTTGTTACCGATAACTTTATATCGAATGTGGTCGTACCTTTATAAAATCATTGACTTTTTTTATTTTCAAACAAAGCTCAATTCATTATCGAAAATATCAATAAATAATGGTACGTTACACGAGTTGCAGTAATTTAATGGACATATATCACATATAAGGATGTGGTTTACTTTGGCGACACAACATAAGAAAAACAAGGTATATCACTAATGTCTATCAAGAATCTTTCTATAGCGAAAAAGATATCGCTATCGTTTTTACTCATTGCCATCGTCAACATTGCATTTGGCGTGTTTTTATCTACAGAGCTCAAAAGCATCAAATCTGAGCTTTTAAACTATACCGACGATACGCTTCCTGCAATGGAAAGGGTCGATTCGATTCGAGATCATTTGTCTCGCTGGCGCCGAGCTCAATTTGCTGCGTACACTTATGAAGACGCAGACCACGTCAAAACTAAAATTTCTAACAATATTAGAGAGCGCGAAAAGATCACTAGAGAGCTCAACGCTTACGGTGAAACTATCTGGCCTGGCGAAGAGCAGCAAACTTACCAGCGTCTTATGCGTCAGTGGAAAAAGTACTTGGTTACTATGGACCAGTACAATGAAGCGATGCTAGCTAACGACAAAAGCAAGGCCCACCCTATTTTGGCGAACTCTTTGTCTGCTTTCGAAGCGGTTGACTCAGAGTTAGGCGAACTAATCCGTCTCCTTAAAGAAGCTATGGATAGCAACAAAACTCATATCCTGTCCTCTGTAAATGGATTGAGTAATTCTTCAATTGCAAGTAACGTGATTATTCTACTGATCATGGTAGGCATGACATACGTGCTGACTCGCCTAATTTGTGGCCCACTTAAACTTGTTGTTGAGCAAGCAAATGCCATCGCGACAGGTGATCTATCAAGTGACATTGACCGTAAAGCAATCGGCAATGACGAGCTTGGTGAACTGGCAGACGCGACCACTAAGATGCAAGACGACTTACGCCAAGTTATCGATAACGTGATTGCTGCAGTTACTCAGTTAAGCAGCGCTGTCGAAGAGATGAACCAAATCTCCGATATTTCTGCGTCTGGTATGAAAGATCAACAGCTGCAAATTACGCACATCGCAACAGCAATGACAGAAATGAAAGCGGCCGTAGCCGATGTTGCTCGTAACACTGAAGACTCAGCGAACCAAGCTAACGAAGCAAACCGCCGCACACAACACGGTGTTCGTGAAACCCAAGATATGGTTGACGCGATTCAAGAAGTTTCAAACGTAATTGGCGCTGCAGGCGATACCGTAGCAGAGCTTGAACAGCAATCGAATAAAATTAACGTGATCGTGGATGTTATCCGCGACATCGCCGATCAAACCAACCTACTTGCACTTAATGCAGCCATTGAAGCGGCGCGTGCTGGTGAGTCTGGTCGTGGTTTTGCCGTCGTTGCAGACGAAGTTCGAACGCTTGCCGGCCGTACGCAAGATTCAACGAGTGAGATCACTTCGATCATTGAGCAGCTACAATCACTTGCAAAAGACGCAAAATCAGCCACTGAACTTTCTAGAACCAGTATTTCAGAATGTGCAGAACAAGGCATTCAATCAAAACAGCTGATGAGCGACATTGAGCATTCGATTTCGGACATCTCAGACATGGGTACCCAAATCGCCACGGCTTGTAACCAGCAAGACTCTGTTGCGGAAGAGCTTAACCGCAGCATTGAAAACATACATTTGGCATCTCAAGAGGTCTCGCAAGGCTCGGAGCAAACCGCACAGGCGTGCCGCGAACTAAGCCAGCTATCCATTTCTCTTAAAGATGTAATGAGCCGCTTTAAACTGAGTTAAACTCAGTGGATACCTTAGTAGATACCAAATCAATCCCGATTTGCTTAAATTGAATGTCATCACTGAGGTATATTTAGGTATATATTAAATCACTATCTTAATAAACGCTCCAAAGCACCACTTGGAGCGTTTTACTTCGTCAGGCACTTTCCCCAAGTGCTCAATAACATAACCAATACAAAAAACGCGTACGGAGACTTTATGCGCTTAAATAAAACCTTACTATCACTGACTATCGCTGCTGCAGTCGCGGTTCCTGTAATGCAAGCCACTGCCGCTCCTCTTCAAATTAGCAATACAGCAGCAAAAGCAGAGCAAGTTCAAGGTGCTAACGCTTGGCTAGAAATAAACTTAGGTCAGTTCCGCGATAATATTGAGCAGTTTAAATCGCACATGGATGGCAAAACGAAAATCTGCGCCGTGATGAAAGCCGACGCATACGGTAATGGTATCGCAGGCCTGATGCCGACTATTATCGAACAACAAATTCCTTGCGTTGCCGTTGCAAGTAACGCCGAAGCACAAACTGTTCGCGACAGTGGCTTTAAAGGCCAACTCATGCGTGTACGCTCAGCGGATATTGGCGAGATTGAAGCCGCAATCGACCTAAATGTCGAAGAGTTGATAGGCACAGCAGAGCAAGCTAAAGCACTGTCTAAACTAGCCGAGAAAGCTGGTAAAGAAATCAAAGTTCACCTTGCTCTGAACGACGGTGGTATGGGACGTAATGGTGTTGATATGACGACAGAAGCGGGCAAGAAAGAAGCGCTAGAAATCGCTCAACAAGCTGGCGTTAATATTGTTGGTATCATGACTCATTTCCCTAACTACAATGCAGACGACGTGCGCCAAAAGTTAGCTTCATTCAAAGACAGTTCTGCATGGCTGATTAAAGAAGCGAATCTAAAACGCGACAACATTTTACTGCACGTAGCAAACTCTTACACCGCGCTTAATGTTCCTGAGGCGCAGCTTGATATGGTTCGTCCTGGTGGCGTTTTATACGGAGACTTACCAACTAACCCTGAGTACCCTTCTATCGTGTCTTTCAAAACACGCGTGGCATCCGTTCACCACCTGCCAAAAAATAGCACAGTCGGTTACGACAGCAGCTACACAACAAGCAAAGAAAGCTTAATGGCGAACATTCCTGTTGGTTACTCTGATGGTTATCCACGAAAAATGGGGAATACGGCAGAAGTTCTGATCAATGGCCAACGTGCAAAAGTTGCGGGCGTTGCTTCAATGAACACCACAATGGTAGATGTTACAGGTATCAAAGATGTTGAGCCTGGTTCTGAAGTTGTTTTGTTTGGCTCCCAACAAGGCAAAACGATTTCAGCTGCTGAGATGGAAAAACACGCAGAAGTCATCTTCCCTGAACTATACACGGTTTGGGGAAGCGCGAACCCTCGTGTCTACGTAAAATAAACCTATTCAGTTATTCGTAACAGAGCGAAAAAGCGAGCCTCGTGCTCGCTTTCTTTCTTATTTACTAATCTGTACTAGCTCGTGATGTTATCAATTAAACAGAGCTTACTATTTCTGTTGTTTTATTCTCCTTTAGCACTACCAAGCGCGACTCTCTACACTCTGTTTCTTAAAGCCGCTTGGATGGCTCAATTTTATATAGCACTTAGAGTTTGAAAGCCCCTCCAATTGATGTTAAACATGAAGTTTACAAAAGAATAACAAACACACTCGTATGGCACTGCCCCTTTGCCTGCTAGCTAGGTATCTCTATGACAGAAAATACTCAACATCTTCAACGCTCCTCCACTGAGTTGCACGAATTTAATCGGCTTGACGTCTGGAACGGCTTCACCCAACTTTTACCCCTCTCTATGTTCGTGGTCATATTTGGCCTCGCTTTCGGTGTTGCTGCGGTACAGACTGGACTAGATGTATTTCCCACTATGTTGATGAGCACACTGGTCTTCGCCGGTGCTTCACAATTTGCCACGTTAGAAATGTGGGGAGCGGAAGTCCCTTTCATTCCAGTACTTATTACTGTATTTGCGATTAATGCTCGTCACCTCTTGATGGGAGCCACACTTTATCCATGGTTACGACAACTCCCACCAACAAAACGTTACGGTGTAATGCTGGTAGCATCAGACGCTAACTGGGCAATGGCACTCAATGCATTTGGTAGAAAAGAACCAGGCTTTGGCTTGCTTGTTGGTGGCGGCTTAGCGATGTGGTCTTTTTGGATTGTGGGCACCTGGATCGGCATTTATTTTGGTAGCGCAATCAAAGATCCGGTGGGCCTCGGGCTCGATATGGTTATGGGATGCTTCCTGCTGTCTATGGTGGTGGCCGGGCCGAAAGACTTAAGAATCTTTGCGATTTGGGCCATAGCAGCAGCCTCTTCTATGTTGGCGTATTGGTATTTGCCAGAGAATAGCCACGTAGTGGTTGGCGCCATTACTGGCGGAGTATTGGGTGCTTGTTGGAAGGAGAAGAAAGCATGAACATCGAAACAACCATAGGTGGCACACTGCTTATCATCATCGCTATGGCGTTAGTCACGCTCATAACCCGCTGGGGCGGAGTGTATGTTATGTCATTCATTCCAATTAGCGAACGGGTTCAACGTTTCATTACTGCGATGTCAGGCTCCGTACTGGTTGCCCTTTTAGCTCCGCTAGCAGTAGAGGGTGATAATGGTGCTAGAGCAGCACTGTTTTCTACTGCTGTTGTCATGTTCATCGTGAAAAAGCCTCTACCAGCAATTGCAGCAGGCATCATCGCCGCCGCCGCGGTACGTGCTCTTTAGTCGCTGTTTCAACGCCGATACCAGTCATCAATAAAAGACCCAAAACACAAAGCCCTGATGTCACAAGTGTCATCAGGGCTTATCTTATGCTCATCATTTGAACGATGAACAACGATTATTAATCATAGTGAGACAGCACATTACGCACAGCAGTTACAATTGCGCTTATATTTGTCCATTTTACCAATACCAGGGTTAAAGGTATTGGTTGGGTCTAATTCGTGGTAAAACTTCTGCAACGAGTTTTCGGCTTCATACAAGTGACCCACATTATGTTCTGCTGGGTATTTGGCACCACGGCTATTGAGGTGCTCTAGCATCAGCTTTTTCATCAACTTCGTGTCAGTCCCTTTTTTGAAAATGTAATCTTGATGGAAGACGTAACACATAAAGTGACCATAATAGAGCGCTTGAACAAGGTTCTTACTCACCTCTTCAGGCAAAGTTTCTAGCCACTCTTCATCATTGCGTCGCAATGCGATATCAAGTGCAACGATGTCTTCTACGTCTTTTCGATGAATCGTCTCGTACCGAATTGCTGCACCAGCGGCTGCAAAGCGATGTAAATAAGCTTTTTTACCCTCTTCCGGCGTACACTCGAAGAAATCACAGTCGTCTTCAACAGCCCAAACTTCTTTGAGGTATTTTTGTGCTTCAGCAATACCACCATCACTCATTTTCAATACCAGGTGATGCTCATACTTGTCACGGAAATCCAGCATTCGCTCTGGTAAATGTTGTGGGAACAACTTGCTCGCGTAGTACAGAATGGTGTCTGGCAGATATTTACTGACAAACGGGATGCGCTCTAAGAAGTTTTCTACCTTAGCTTTAAGTGCGAACATTTTTGGCAGCTTATCTGTGCCTAACAAGTCGATGGATAAGAACACATCCTTGCCGTACTTCTCTGCCATGTTGAAGATATCTCGATGCAAGTATTCTCCCATCTCAGGCAAGTTATCAAACGTAGATAAGAAGTCTTTTCGCAACTTCGTTAGTTTCGCAGGGTCATTGGTGCCAAGGTAAAAAACCTGCTCTTTTTCGGGTACTGGGTAGCTGTCAACCCGAACGGCAAAAACACCCAACTTGCCAGCACAGCCACTGGCTTCAAATAATCGGCGTTCATCGGCATTAAAGCGAGAAGGAATGTCAGAAGTCACGTCTCGAACACGTTCATCGTATTCTCTGTCTGATGCCATTCGCTCATCATGAATGATCTTCGCTGGGTCAAAGTTCCCTTCTTGCAGGTTTGTTAGAATTTCTTCTGGCGTTTCACCTAATCCTTCAATACCAAGGTGGTTCACCAAATGTAACTGGCCTTGCTTATCGACCTGCGCGTAGATCGCCAGTTCCGTATAAGCAGGACCACGCTTAACTAGCGCACCGCCTGAGTTATTGGCGATACCACCGACCACAGTGGCACCTAGCGATGAAGAGCCGATGATAGAATGCGGTGCTCGGTTCACTGCCTTCAACTCTTTCTCCAAAGAGTGTAAGCTCGCACCAGGCAAGCAAACCGCCTGCTTACCACCATCTAATAAGTGAATCTTCTTGATTTTGGTAATATTGATCACAACCACATCGCGATCATAATCATTACCACTCGGAGCTGAGCCCTCTGTTAAACCTGTTTTAGCCGCCTGCATGATAATGATGCAGTTTGCTTCAACACACTGTTTAATAATCTTCCATTGTTCTAGAAGAGTGTTAGGAAACACGATAGCAAGCGCATTACCACTACCCGAACGAAACCCCGAGCGGTAATATTTCGTTTTAACCTCGTCGGTTAGAACATTTTCTTCCCCCACGATGGTTTTAAATTCTTCAATCAGCTGCTTTTGTTTCATATCCGTATCTCTAGTTATTGTACTTCGCTCACAACACCGCTTAGCGGCAGGCATGGCGTTTGAGCCACTATAAGCAGTCCATTTCTCTGCGTCTATGTCAGGCGGACGAACAATACGTAATAAATAAACAACAAACAAAATAATTCTTTATTTTTCTGTTACTTATCTTTCACATTTGAGAAATTTAACGTAAGAAACAGACCGTTTCTTAAAAGAAACAATAGCAAAACCATTTGTTAACAGTTGTGCGGGGTATCTTGTTATCAATATTAGTGAAGAAAACGAGGAGAAGCGTAAGCTCCTAAATTTAAGAGGACTCTTAGAAATGAAGATGGAAACATAAGCTCAACACCAACATAACGATCGGTGTTGAGTTATTGGCTTAAAATCGATGGTTTTGACTTTGAAAGCTTGTGTATAGATGATCGATAAAGATCTTAATTTTTTCTGGTTGCTGACGAGTGTAAGGGTACACCGCATAAATACCCAAACATTTGGCTGTTTCGTCTTTAAATAACTGAATCAGACTGCCTTGCTTTAAGTCTTCATAAACCAATACACGCGGCACATAGATGATTCCCTGCCCTAACAGCGCCACATTTCTCAATACAGAAGAATTGTTAGTACAGAGGTTACCGTCGACGGTGATTTGATATACCTCGTCTCCATCTTTAAACGCCCACTCATGCGCTCCGGTTTCTTGGTAGGAATAGACTAAACAATTGTGTTTAGCCAAGGCTTGAGGTTGTTTAGGTATGCCATGTTTAGCTAGGTATTGGGGTGACGCGCAAATGATCCAATTTGCATCCACCAGCTTTCTTGCAATCAGACTAGAATCTGGCAACACACCCGTTCTAATTGCCAAATCAAAACGTTCATTCACGATATCGACGAAACGATTATCTAGATCCATATCGATATTGATGTCTGGGTATTTCTGATTAAATTCATTAATCACTTGAGGAAGAATTAATTCACCAGAGATAGTAGGCACCGAAATTTTAATGTTTCCAGATAAGTTTTTACCTAAACCCACAATGGATTCTTCCGCCGTTGCCACCGCTTGATAAACCGCTTTTGCATGAGTAAAAAACGCTCGTCCTGCTTCAGTCAACGTTAGCGTTCGCGTTGTTCGGTAGAGAAGCTGTACACCAAGCTCTTGTTCAAGCTTGGCAATCCGTTTACTGACGACCGATTTGGTCAGTGACATATGTCTCGCGGCAGCACTGAATGAACCTTGCTCGATCAAGTGATAAAAAATGATGTAATCGTCGGTATTTCTCATGCGTCTTCGTCAAATCCTTTGGAAGCCCGTATTGTAAACTGAAATTGGCTGAGGTGCGAAACATCGGGTCACACTTAATATCAGAAACTCGTGACAGAGATGGGGTTGCTAAGCTCACAGGTAATGAAAAAGAGATGGTGTGAATTTATCAGTCTTCAGATACAAAAAAACCAGCTTTCGCTGGTTTTAAGTTGATGCACTTGGCATCGAGATACCGCCATGGCCATATCTGAATAATTTGGAGCGACACACGAGGTTCGAACTCGTGACCTCAACCTTGGCAAGGTTGCGCTCTACCAACTGAGCTAGTGTCGCATTTATTCTCGAAAGCCATTCACTCTCAAAAGAATAATGGAGGCGCCTCCCGGAGTCGAACCGAGGTCCACGGATTTGCAATCCGCTGCATAGCCACTCTGCCAAGGCGCCTTTTTATTACGCTTCAGGGCTCTACCCCGTTGCGTTGGTGGCTACTTTACGGATTGAGAGAAGATAGTCAAACAAAAACATTTCATTTTCTGTTCGTTTGATTTCTTTTAAGTCAATTCGACCAAAGTTCGATCTTATTGGCTTAAAACGAAGCAATATAAATCTCGCTTTCAGTTCGTTTTGTCCCATGAAACATTAAGGCGTTTAATAGTTGCTGACCCTTTTTAGCAATCTTCCCACAACATTAGGGTGATAAGACCAAGTGTGATCAAACATCGACATTAATGCAGGATTTCCGTATTTCGATAAGCTAATCGCGTGAAAACGGTTTTTCTTCGCTTTGAGCGCATCCACTTTGGCCAGTAACTCGTCTTGTTGTTTTGGCGCGATAAAGTCGGAAATGACTACCATGTCTGCGTTTTTATATTTATCACCGCTCATCAAGTCGATAGATTTAATCAAAGTTGGCTCTAAGTCTGTACCACCATGGAAGCTATAAGTTAGAAAGTCCGCCGCCTCGCGCAGACCATCTTGTTTGGTTAGTTCGTAGGTAATGTGTTCCGTAGAAAAAATAATGACATAGCAATCACGTTGCTCCGCTAGTGCGATTTGCATCAGAGCATAAGCCATGGCTTTGGCGCATTGCTCAGGAAAGCCACTCATGGAACCGGACGCGTCCACACAAACAATGAAGGGGCCTTTTTCGATATCTACCGCTTTATGGTCAGGTCGGTGAGCTTTAACTTTACGTAACGTGCGCGATTTGCCTTGTGTACGATAGTTCATGAGCCGTTTATCGACTAAGTGTTTATAGAACACAACTTCAAGTTCAGGATACGCCAAAAACATCGTTTCGTTGGGAAGTAGCTTATTTAGATCATCGCTTTCGTGAATACCAACAATATCATCCGTCGCCTCATCACTTTTCTCTTCGACCAATTGAAGTTCTTCAGTGGGCGCACGATTTAGTTCAGGATCATTTACTTGCCCCGCCATACGACCGAGTTGCTCCGCAATTTCTTGCAAGCCTTGGTGCTTCTTCAGAAACTCAGCATGGCGTTTCATCACCGTTAAGTCTGTTTTACTCAACTTGGCAGATGCCATATCCCACAGGCGCCCTACACTTTCAGCATCACCCGACTCCGTGACTTTATCCATATTACGCATGGTTTCCATACGTTGATACAGGTCTTTCAGCACCTTTTCTTTATTGGCTTCAAGCTCGCTTACTTGCGCTTGTTTTATTGCATCGGTGAGGCTTTGGTACCATTGATCACAAAAGTAATGTGGGAACATAGGGTTATTCATCCCTTTGTTCTTTTCCATCATTCGGCGAGCTTGCATGTAAAACGCAGAGTGCCATTCCAGCTTTTTAATCACATCTTCGATGTTTTCAAAAAACGCCTCTTCATCCCAGTGAATGACCTCTTGATATAAAGACAGCTCTTGTTGGAAACGCTCTGTCTCACATACCTTGGTGATCCGTTTTTTAACGCTGCCTCGCCACTTTAACAAGTGACCTTTGACCGAAGATTTAACGCCTCGGTTTTCTGCCATCATCATGACTTGTGAACGCGCCATCAAATCATTAACTGCGCTATCGATGATGCCAGAGTCGGCCACCATCAGCGCGAGGTTAAGTCCGTCTGCACCTAGCATGTCGTCTCCTTATGAGAAAAACTGATGTAAGTTTTTAAAGCGTTGGATAACTTTTTCACTTTCTGCTTGGATTGATTCAAGTCTCTGACTAACCTGTTGTAGACTCGACTCCATTAGGCGGGGTAGTTCAGGATCAACAAAGCTATGCGGAAGCGCATCATGAAAGTTCGCTTTCACCTTGCGCATATGGTGTTCTGCCTCACTAAGCTGATTTACGGCTTTTTCGCTCTGCGTTAACCACTTTTGGTAAAGCTCTACATCCAAGCCCTCTTGAGTCACTAGGCTAACCAAAATGCCTCGATTCGCGATATCACGGATAGCTAGGTTATTCGCCGCGTCAACGTCAAATCGTAAACGGCACATGTTGGTGTTTTGATTGACGTAACCATACACATCACCGCTTCCCTCTTTAATGACTCGATCTAACTCATCTTTGGGTACATAAACCCAGCGGCTATCACCTTTTTCTGATTCTGAAACCGACATGTTGCTTTGCAAGACAACCAATTTAACTAAGTTAACGGCTGCGCCAACTTTGTACATCTTGGCTTTAGAGGTATCAAAGCGCATGGTTTCTTTACGCAAAATACCCGTTGCCGCTTCAGACGTTAACGTCATGCGGTAGGCATCTTCAAGTTCATGTTGAACATCAACCAAAGACTCTCGGCAGTACTCAATTTCCTGCTCCGCGTCTTGTTGATCAAATGCATGTTTTAAGGCGAACTCTTGAACCACTTCACGTACCACATCTCGCGATTCAGGACTGTTCCATAAACAATCTTGCAGCAGTAGAAGGTCAAGCGGATTGATTTCATCGCGACCATTAAAAAACGCGCTCGCTTTTAACAACTTCACGGCTTTCTTCCAGCGGCGGTCAGAGACATACATATCGGTATTGGCCACATCACCAAACTGAGCTTCAACTTTGCTTTCTAACATCGTTTTAAGCTGGAAAAGCTTTTCGAATGCATTGTCGGTTAACGTCAATTTGTCGAGCTGTTGTTGCCATTGATGATATTCTTCATCAGTTATCGCTAGGCCTTCTGGTACTTGTGCCTCTTGCGATGTGCCCACAGTCAACATCGACTTAAAGTTTTGTTTATTCTGAATTCGATTCACAAACACACGCACCAACATGCGGTCGTAGAGCGCATCCAATCCACTATCTTCATCGGGTAATTCATTGGAAGCCGATACCAACAAGCGCATTGGCACACGCTCGATATCGCTGCCATTTTTGAATGTTTTCTCATTAACCACTGTCAGCAATGTGTTAAGAATTGCAGGCCCCGCCTTCCAGATTTCATCCAAAAATACGACTTGTGCAGTTGGCAAATACCCTTTAGTTAAGCGAACATAACGGCCGTTGTCTTTTAGCTCTTGGATACTCAGTGGCCCAAACACCTCTTCAGGGGTTGAGAAGCGCGTCATCAGGTATTCGAAGTAACTGCTGTTATCGAACGCTTGGATGAGTCGTTTGGCAATTAAGCTTTTTGCAATACCAGGGGGGCCTAAAAGAAAAACACTTTCACCAGCAAGTGCAGCAAGAAGGCAGAGCTTGATCGTATGTTCACGCTCATAAACGCCATCCGTTAACGCTTTCGCCAATTTATTGATGCGTTCTGAGAGAAGCGCTTTTTCGGCATTTGAGGCAAATAAGGTTTGTGTCATACGTTCTCCGGCTACTGAAGTGGTATTGCGTTAACATTTTTATACACTTGTTATAACTTTGTTACAAATGTATTTTGTCGAATTCCCCTTATAGCAGATGCTTTTCCCCATCTTGACGAAGCAATCAAAGTTTCCATTTATGAGATATTGCTCACTTAAAGTGCAAACGCTTTCGTCGTGTTGCAGTATTTTTTGCTTTTGTTTCCCACCATTTGTGGTTAATGTCGAAAAACGTCAAAAATGCGGTAACAGCTAGGGTTCATAACTGCATGAGCAAGATAATTCATAAATGGAAGCAAATTTCTCTGATTGAAGAAGACGTTATGCTTCCTACAGGACAGGCAATTACGCACACCACAATCCATCATCCGGGCGCTGCAGTGATTCTCCCTATTACAGCGGAGGGTGAGATTGTCCTTGTCCACCAATTTCGGCCTTCACTTAATAAATGGCTATTGGAACTTCCTGCTGGTACCAGGGAAGGCAACGAAGAGCCACTCTGCTGCGCCAAAAGAGAGTTAGAGGAAGAAACTGGGTTTAGTGCAGAGAAATTCACGTCTCTCGGCCAAGTCACCCCTCTTGCCGGATTTTGTGATGAGATACAGTATCTATTTGTTGCCGAAAAGCTCAACAAAACAAACCGTTACGAGTGCGATGAAGACGAAGTGATTGAGGTCGTCACCTTGTCAATCAAGCAACTCGAAGAAAAGATTGTCGATGGCACGATCACCGATGCCAAAACGATCGCTTGCTTAAGCAAAGCGCGCCTTTGCGGATATATTTAGGACTTTGACCAAGGAGACATTCATGGATTTTCGATCAGATACCGTTACACAGCCCACCCAAGCCATGCGAGAAGCCATGTTTAAGGCCCCCGTTGGGGATGATGTTTATGGTGATGACCCTACGGTCAATGAGCTTGAAAAATTTGCTGCGCAGCTTGCTGGTTTCGAAGCAGCTTTGTTTACCACTTCAGGCACTCAAGCCAATCTGCTCGGTTTAATGGCGCATTGCGAGCGGGGAGATGAATATCTATGTGGGCAACAAGCACATAACTACAAATACGAAGCTGGTGGCGCGGCGGTTTTGGGATCAATTCAACCTCAACCAGTCGAAAATAACCCAGATGGCACGCTACCATTTGATAAACTGGCTGCTGCGATTAAACCAGATGATTGTCACTTTGCTCGCACTAAGCTTCTCAGCTTAGAAAACACAATTAATGGTAAAGTACTACCTCTGTCTTACTTAGCAGAAGCACGTGACTTCGTGAATAAACATAACTTGCAGATGTATCTAGATGGCGCTCGCGTTTTTAACGCAGCCGTTGCACTTGATGTTCCGGTAAAAGAGATCGGTCAGTACTTTGATTCAATGACGATCTGTCTGTCGAAAGGTCTGGCTGCCCCTGTTGGCTCGCTACTACTTGGTAGCAAAGACTACATCGCAAAAGCACATCGCTTAAGAAAGATGGTCGGCGGTGGTATGCGTCAAGCGGGTATTCTTGCCGCAGCAGGCAAACTTGCCCTTACCGAACAAGTGGAACAGCTAAAACAAGATCACACCAACGCAAAAACCTTAGCGGAAGGTTTAGCAGAACTGCCTGGTTTTTCAGTCAACCCTGAATTTGTTCAAACGAACATCGTGTTCGCGAAGCTTGATCCTCAAGTGGACATAGTAAGTATCGCTGCGAAACTAAAGGAACAAAACATCACGATAACCCCTGGAAATCCAATTCGTTTTGTAACTCATAAAGATATTTCAGCGAAAGACATCGACACTTTCTTATCAAGTATAAAATCTCTACTTTAATTTGATTTTGATCATTGAGCTTCCCCTAAGGGGAAGCTTTATTGTATCGGCATGATTTTTAGCGAATAGATAACCTCCATGCTCAGATTTATACTTCTAATCTCTTTTATTTTCTCTTCCGCTATCCATGCCGAGCCGTTTGGTGATGCTGATAAAGGTAAAATCAAATCACCTAGCTGTGTCTATTGTCACGGTGTTACAGGCATCGCAACGAACAACACCTATCCAAGCCTTGCTGGTCAAAATGCTCAGTACCTTTACAATGCAATGAAATCTTATCAAGCCGGTGAGCGTAAAGGGCCACTTGCAGAAATGATGGCAGCACAGTTAAAAATGTTAAATGATGAAGACCTTCGTGATGTCGCTGCTTTTTATGCAGAACAGACAGAAATCAAGTGATTAGATCACCTGTAGATGTACTATGAAAGCTCGTGAATCATCCAAACTCAACACATATTGAAACATTAACCCAACATTTGACCACAAAACAATCAAATTAACTTCACTTCAAATATTTGATGAATTTATAGTTCAACATAAGCATTAATATTGACTTTTTATTCTATTTTATCGATATTTCATGCTTTATTGAATTTGACGTGAAGTAAGTTATGTCTCACACACATGCGCAACCAGCAGACTCGGTTGCTACCCCTAAGTCGTGGCAGATGCCAGATACCCTCATTTTGATCTTCATTGTTGGTATTCTTGCTGCGATTCTTACCTACTTAATTCCTGCTGGTCATTTTGATAGCCAACAGGTGACCTACATGGTCGACGGTGCAGAAAAAACTCGCACAGTTATCGATCCTTCTTCTTTCTCTTATGCAACCGACGAAAACGGTGAATTGGTTTACAACAAGGTTGGCCTGTTTGCTTCTGGTGGTGGCATTGGTTTGATGAACTTCCCTTTCGAAGGGCTAGTTTCTGGCTCTAAATGGGGCAGCGCGATCGGCGTGATTATGTTCATGTTGGTTATCGGCGGTGCTTTCGGCGTTGTAATGCGCACAGGCACAATCGATAACGGTATCCTGCGCCTTATCGATAAGACCAAAGGTAACGAAGCGCTATTCATTCCAGTGCTATTTTTGCTGTTCTCGCTAGGCGGTGCGGTATTTGGTATGGGTGAAGAAGCCGTAGCGTTTGCGATTATTATCGCGCCGCTTATGGTTCGCCTTGGTTATGATGGTATCACTACGGTAATGGTTACCTATGTTGCGACTCAAATTGGCTTCGCTACTTCTTGGATGAACCCTTTTTCCGTAGCTATTGCGCAAGGCATTGCGGGTGTACCTGTTTTATCCGGCATGACAGTACGCATGGGGTTATGGGCTGGCTTTACGTTAATCGGTATCGCTTTCACAATGATCTACGCCGCTCGTGTGAAGTCAAATCCTAAACTTTCTTACAGCCATCGCACAGACCAGTATTTCCGTCAGCAAGAGCTTGGCAATCAAGATTCTCGTTGGAACCTAGGTGACACACTCGTTATCCTTACGGTTATTGCGACCACGGTGTGGGTCGTTTGGGGCGTAGTCGCTAACGCATGGTACATCCCAGAAATCGCGTCTCAATTTTTCACTATGGGCTTTGTTGTCGCGATCATCGGTACGATTTTCCGCCTGAACGGTATGACGCTAAACTGCGCAGCTGATGCATTTAAAGAAGGTGCAGCTATTATGCTTGCACCTGCCCTGTTAGTGGGTTGTGCAAAAGGTGTATTGTTGATCCTTGGTGGTGGTACAACTGATGAAGCGAGTGTACTGAACTCAATTCTAAACAGTGCTGGCGGCGTGATTAGCGGGCTTCCTGACGTGGCTGCGGCATGGTTAATGTATGTATTCCAATCTATCTTCAACTTCTTCGTCACTTCGGGCTCTGGACAAGCGGCACTAACGATGCCTCTACTGGCCCCTCTGGCAGACATTGCAGGAGTTACGCGCCAAGTGGCAGTTTTGTCATTCCAACTTGGCGATGGCTTTACTAACGTTATCGTCCCTACTTCGGCATCTCTCATGGCAACGCTTGGTGTCTGCCGTATCGACTGGGGTGACTGGGCAAAATTCTGCTGGCGATTTATTCTATTACTCTTTACCCTATCAAGTATCGTCGTTATCGCAGCTCATATTATGGGTTTTGCGTAAAACGAAGCCAATTGGTAATTAAGGCGAGACATGTTCTCGCCTTATTAACATTCATGGTATGACGACGCTAAGGTTTTAGATTAGCTTATGGTTTTGGAGTGGTAACTTTAATGGCAACACAATTTCTCGATGACGTGATTCAGGGTCATCAAGTGATTCAATCTCTCAATGTAGCAGACCTAAATTCGGGCGAGCATAAGTTTTGGTTTCGCATCGCAACGAATGCTCTCTCTCAGTGGCAACACCTACCTGTGCTAGTGTTCAAAGGTGAAAAACCTGGCAAGAAGATCATGATTACCGCAGGGGTTCATGGTGATGAGTACAATGGTGTGTTAGCAGCGCAGAAAACTGCTCGAGAGCTCATCGGCACTGAAGTCGCTGGTACTGTCACTATTGTTCCAACCATTAACATGCCAGGTATGCTAAACCACAGCCGCGATTTCTATTCCGCAGACCCTGACGCGTCTCCTGCAAACTTAAACCGCTTTTTTCCTGGTGACCAAAACGGCAATGAGGCCCAACGTTACTTATATGCATTGTGGAATGATTTGCTCAAGCCAAATGCTGATTTAGCCATTGACCTTCACACTCAAACCAGTGGTGCGGCCTATCCACTTTACGTGTTTGCAGATTTCCGAATCGAGCAATCATTAGAAATGGCTCGCCTCATTAATCCTGATGCGATTTTAAATGATCCTGGAGATGCTGGCGTCCTTGAAACGGTCTGGAATAACCATGGTGTCCCAAGTATTACTGTTGAAGTAGGTATGGGGCGATATACCGAGCAAGAACTTATCAGTCGAACTGTAACAGGCATTTTTAATGTGCTGAAAGAGCATAACATTGTTGAAGGTGATGTGGACACTATTACGTCATGCTTGGAAGGAAACGAAATCATCAGTGTGAAAGCGACACACGGCGGCTTTGTACTGCCTCATGTTAGTTTGATGGATTTTGTCGAGCAAGGTCAACTTCTTGCGATTCAATACGACAGCTTTGGCGCTGAGATTAAACGCTACACCGCCCCAACAAGCGGCACAGTACTTAGCCACAATGTTGAATCTATTCGAGCACCAGGCTCCCTGATCGTTCGTTTGATTAAGTAAACCATAACCGTTTGTTGATAGATCAACCTTTCGACGCTCACTCAAATTTATATAAGCCCCATCACGAGTAATCACAAATGATGGGGCTATATCCATTTTGACCACATTAAGTTACGCGGTAACAAATTACTGTTAAGCGAAATGACAAACTGAGCTCTTAATTAGGAAGCTTCCCCTCTGTCCGCTTTTTCATCCACGCTGATGAACTTAAAGCTGCCGTTGTTTCTCTTGTTCAACAAAAATGAGCTCGTCGATAGCGAAACCTTTCTCTTTAGCTACGTACTTAAAGCGCTCCACTACTTTCTCATCAACATTAGGCGTTCTAGACAATAGCCACAAGTAGTCGTGGTTGTAACCTGAGACAAACGCATAGTCATAGTTTTCACCTAGCTCAAACACAATGTAAGAAGAATATATTGGCCCAAAAAAGGAAACCTTTAAGTGTCCCAACGTTTCATCTTCAACAAAATAAGCTTTGCCTTCAGCTTCTGACCACTGTCGCTCTTCTTCGGAATATCCACGGTTTATCACCTTAACCCCACCATCCTCACGAACCTGATACTCAGCGGTAACGTTGGATAAGCCTCGCTCAAATGAATGGTCTAGGCGTGCAATCTCATACCACTTACCTAGATATGGCTCTAAATCGAAATTATTCACGGGTTCCACCCCATCCGGCTTCGAGGTACAACCAAATAAAGTTGCAAGTGACAAAAGTAAAAATATTTTTATCGATTTCATACAACACCTAAATTTTAATTAGTGATTGATTTTACTCTAGAAGATAACAAATCGATCATTAAGCCGCACCATCGCCCTCATAGGTACACATCACAATTCTTCATCATCAATAGCGCGCTGAACACCGAAACCTCGTCATCTCAGCAAATCGATAACAAGATTGCTCTATTTTTGACTTACAAGCTGACCATGCTTGTACATTTTGTCAGCATTTAACCCTATGCATATAGAAACTTTGCACAACATAGACATTCGTAGGCATATCACCCTCCTATAATACGTTGCGTTATAGACAGAGGTTATTGTTATGAAATTAAAAACAGTGTCAGTTTGTGCACTTTTGGTGTTACTTGCAGGTTGTCAGCAGGAAAAGCCGAGCGAAACGACACAATTAACGACCTCGGCAGATGTATGTAATGCACAAGGAAACATGCCAGGTGGGTGGAATGAGTTTAACGCGACCCCTGATGCACAAAAGGCAATGGCCTTTGTTTTAAAGAAAATGGACACAATAGCGTCGTTTAAACAAATACTGAATGTTCACGCGCAAATCGTTAGCGGCGTCAACTATGCTATTGAGTTTGAATTGGATGATGGCTCTGTTTGGAACACGATTGTTTATCGCAACCTCGATGGCGAATATGCGATTACCCAATCGCCAAAAGAAGGCCACTTTTGCGAACAGTAGCGACTTAGTCAGAAAGCCCCAACATTAGGGGCTTTTTGATCTAACAGTAGTCACTGAATTAGACAGCGAAGCGACATTGAGATTTAATCGACACCGTTGAACCAAGTCTTGATGGTTCTACATCAATCCTCTGCGCCATTTGTTCTTTCAACTCAGAAACGTGAGAAATAACACCGATCATGCGCCCAGTCTGTTGCAGGTCCACTAGCGTTTGAATAGCAAGATCTAAAGACTCTGGGTCTAAACTACCGAAGCCCTCATCAATAAATAAAGTGTCTAAACGGATACCGCCACTATAGGATTGCACAACATCCGACAAACCAAGTGCTAGAGCAAGCGCTGCCATAAATGATTCACCGCCGGAAAGTGTCGCAACATCACGCGTTTTTCCTGTGTAGCCATCTTCAACCATTAAATCTAAGCCGCGACCCGCAGCGCCTTTGAAGCCCTCTGTTTTTCGAGCAAGAATATAGCGCCCTTTACTCATAAGGCTTAAGCGTTGAGAGGCCTGAATCAGCACATCATCCAACAGTACACCAAGAACAAAGCGATGTAGGCTAACCCTGCTGCCTGTTTTACCGCTAGCAACGTCGTACAACGTACCAAAGATTTTGTATTCTTCTTCTAACTTACTATTTTTCTCATGCAACACGGCAATATCTTTACGAACCTTTTGAAGGCGTTCAAATATTGAGCGTGTGGTATCAAGTTGATTCCTTACTTCAATATATTGCGCCTGCAGAGTGGTTAACCTGTCGTTAAACGACTCTAAATTAGGCCTTTCAAGATCTTTCAATGCATGATTTAAATCATGTAGTGTTTGCTCAAGCTTGGTTTGTGCCTGTTTGAAGCTGTCTATTTCTTGCTGCCAGGCTTGAAGTTCATCATCTCCCACTCGACTACTTAGATAATGGCTTTCATCCTCAAATTTACTCGCCTGTAGTGCCTCATTCCACGCTAATTCTGCTTGGCTAAGTTTTTGCTCTGACTCAGATAACCACTGCTTGTTCGTCGCTAAGTGACTTTCCGCATTTGATTTCTCCAATATCGCTTGCTGCAAAGCGTTTTGCGCCTTTTCTAAGCCTGTGTTCAAACTCAGAATTTGCTCGTTTGTCAGCAAAATTTCACGTTCAAGCAAGTCAGCGGAACTGTATTTTGGGTCAATAGAAGCTTGTAATTGAGCCAATTGTTCTTGGTTCGCTTTAACGGTTGATTCATTTGCCGCCATTTGATTCTGCAGCTCATGAATTTTATTTTCACCCACGACGCAGCGTTGATTAAGCTGTTCAACGTTCTTTTCTAGCTTTTCAATATCAATAGCTTGTAGACGTAGGAGTTGAGCATTGATCGCTTGCAAATCATTTTGAACCGTCGAGATCTCAGATGTAGCATACTCACCCAACTCCTCTTTCAACTGGTTACACTGATTCTGATACTGACTAATGACAACGTTATGTTGTTCTAGCTGATTGCTTAGTTGGTTCAACAAGGTTTGAGCTTCTCGCTCTTTAGCTCTAGCCGCCTGAACTTGCTCTTTTGTAACGGCTTCTTCAACAAACGTTGCGGGGTTAGGATGCGTTTCGCTACCACACACCGGGCATGCTTCACCTGCTTTTAGTCGCTGCGCTAATACTGCCGCTTGAGCGTTGTGCCACTTAAGCTCTATCGTATCAGCGGCTTGTTGACGCTGCATATAGCGCTGACTGGCTTCGTGTAGTGACTGCTGCTTGCCTACAGTTAGCGCATTGAGTTTAGAGAGCTCTAAAGTAAGATCATGCAGCTTTTGTAGATCCTGTAACAGCCGTTGTTTTTGTTTTATTTCCGCATCGATGCTGCCAATAAGCGCAACATCAACTCGTGCTTTCTCTAGCTCCTTCTGTCCCTGCTGGGCCTGTAACGTTAACTTATCTTTTAGTTCTATGTACTGTTTTAACGTTGCTTCAAATTGTTGTTTTTGTTGATAACCCGCCGTTATTTTGCTTTCCAAATTGTCTTTCTCGACCAACTTGTTTTTCATACTTTCAAGCTGATACTGCAGTTGCGTTAACTGCGGGACCTTTGCCGCGGCCTCTTTTGCACTTTGCTGCAAGTTTTCTTGTTCTCTCGCAACGACATTAGCTTTTTCGAGACTCTCTTTCAAAGCTACGATTTTTTGCCTTAGCTCTTGCGTTTGAGCTTTTGCATTTTGTAATGAGATGTAGGGCAACTCTATCTTATTGGCATTTTTAGCGTTTTCTAATTGCTGTTGACGAGCTTTTATCGAATCTGAGTGTTCTAGATGCAGCTTGAGTGCGCTTTCTGCTTGCTCTCGTTTCGAAAACTCTCCATTCAAGGTTTCCGCTTTTTGCAATTCAGATTTAGCAGTATTGAGCTTATCTAACGCTGCTTGCTCATTCTTTTTATCAGACTCTAATTGCTTAGTTACTTGTTCCAGTTGTTGTAATAGTTCTTGTTCAGAACTCGCTTCTGCAACTTGTAAAGCACCTCGAATTTGATTATCAAATTCGCCTTTCGCTTTACTAATTGCACTCGCTTTATCTTTGAGCGCGTACTCAATTTTTTTATATATGTCAGTTTGAAAGAGCTGGCCAAAAATTTCTTCACGCTCTTTAGAGCTAGCAAGCAACAGTTCTCGGAATTTTCCTTGAGGCAACACCATAACTTGACGAAATTGAGTTTCATTCAAGCCAATAATATTGCTAACTTCAGTTTTAACCTGAGTCGTCTTGCTGGTGATAAGCGTTTCAGTCTCACCGAGTTCATAAAGAGCCGCAGTGTGCTTTTTAATCGTCATCCCTTCACCACGGGCCTTGGGTGCTTCCTGCTCAGGGGATCGAACAACTCGGTATTGTTTGCCGTGTAACGAAAATTCGAGAACTACTTCGGTTGGTAAGTCTTGCGCGGATAAGTCACACCGCATCTGAATACCTTGTCGCTCATTACCTGTGGTTTCACCATAAAGGGCGAAGCAAATGGCATCTAAGATCGACGTTTTACCGGAACCTGTAGGACCATTAATCAAAAATAGAGGGTTACTGCCAAGCTTCTCAAAATGAATGATTTCAGTTTTTGCAAACGGACCAAAGGCTTGCATGGTTAGTTTAATTGGTTTCATCTTTGGTCCCTATTGCTGTGATAATTGCTTAATAATGTCAGTAACAGCTTGCTCTTGCTCTTTAGACAACTGGCTATCTTGCGCCTCAATAAAAAAATCTCGGAACATATCAATTTCGCTTCGCGCCAACTTTGCTTGCGCCATTTCCTGCTCTACCCCAATTAACATGCCAGGTTTCTCAAGGTGTAAAACGTTTGGATACACTGAACGAAGTTTTTCCATTGGGTTTAAAATCGCATGTTTATCCATCAAACGAACTAACAAATAATCTTCATTCTTGGGGTCTGTTTTCCCTTGCTCAATAACTTTATCCAGCTCGCCCTCTACAATACGCATTTCATGAGGAGCCGTAAGATCAATATGCTTTGCAGAAACGAATCCTTTCTTGTCCAGTTCAACTAACGTGAAACCTTTTCTCTGGTTCTGTTCACCAAAGCTATACTTCATGAGAGAGCCAGAGTAACGGATATGCTCTGCGCCTTTCTTTTGAGGCTGATGCAAATGACCAAGTGCGACGTAGTCAAAATCTAAGAAGTGTTCATGACTCACGCGATCAGAACCACCAATAGATAATGGTCGTTCAGAGTCTGACTCGATAGCCCCATCAACAAAACAGTGACTCACGAGCACGCGCTTTTGCTTAGAGATAAAGCGCTCTTTAATTTGCTCAACAAGCAATTGATGAGCCTCATCATGAGTGGATACCGAGGCTTTGTAGGCAAACCTGACCTGTTCAGGGTCGTTATAAGGCATACCATAAAACGCGACCTCGTCCGCAGAGTCCGTTTTTATGATGATGGGAGTGAGCATCTCTTCAAAGTTGCTAACAATATGGAGACCTGCATTTTTCATTTGCTCTGAGCCGAAACCTAACCTTTCTGCACCATCATGGTTGCCAGATATCAATATCATTGGTGTTTCTAACTCGGTACAAATGCGTTTCACGACTCGATTTAACAGTTCTATTGCAACCGTTGGTGGCACCGAACGGTCATAGATATCTCCCGCCACTACAACTGCATCGACGGGGTTGCGTTCAATATAGTTAATCAGTTGTTCGAGTACTGCTTGTTGATCTTCGAGTAGTGATACGTTGTGGAATTGTCGACCAAGATGCCAATCTGAGGTGTGGATAAACTTCATTCGAATTCACTTTCCGCCAATTCTATGAGTAGGCTTGCTTCTGTCAGAGTCCATGTACCGTTTATAAAAAGGAATGCGTCACGGGTGGGATCTCGAACAAGCCAAAACTCAAGTTATTTTATTTCGGTAAGGATATCTTGAGTCGAACAGCTTTTCATGTGGTTTGTGTTCTATGGCTGGCTATTTAATCAGAAAGCGAGAAGAACACTGTAAAAACGCGGTGAGCAAAGCTATTTTGAAAAGCAAGCTGCGCCTAGTCATTGTCCAAACATCATTAAAGGGCCAGTTTCGAGTCAATCCCCCATAACATTTGCATCACTAAAACCTCAGCTACTACTAGAAGGAAAAGCAATAGCCAGACCTATTCACTACGCCAATTGTATATTACTCCTACCGCATAGCCATCTGACTCGATGTCCGCTTGCAACACGTGAAAGTCTGGGCAGGGGCTGCTTCTTTGAAGCTCATCAATCACTAACGCTTTTAAAACGCCGCCACATGCACCCAATCCGCCAAGTTTGATATCAACAAATTGATACTGAGTTTGATCGGTCACCCACGGAGACAAGAATTGCATTGAGTTTAACCATTGCGGTTCTTCCTTATTAACGGATAAATACAATTGACTGAGTGGATGTTCACAACTTACTCCTAATTGCTTAAACACCTTGTCCACGGCGATGCGTTGTTGTTTGGCATCTAAATCAATTCGAACAACATCAGGCACAAGACCTGAATGTCGAAAAAAACACTTGGTTAAAATGATAGAGCTTTGAGGTTTGACATGCCCTTCTACATCACTCGTAACCTCTATAGCCAGTATCCAAGTCGCTTGCGTTTCATTAACTTCACGATTTATCCGATTTAGTGCCATCAAAAATGCAGCTTGGCCATAAGGATAAAAGTAAATTTCAGTATTGACAGTTTGGCCAACGAAATTAGAAAGCTCGCTTATCAATGCTTTAAGCAAACTTTTGTCCACCGAAGATGGTAAAAGAACACAGAGATTCCCCTTGATATCAGCTTGCTCAAGACTCTCGCGCTCAGAGCGCACGAGGCTTAATATATGCTCATCTATTGATTGAGCAAAGTCAGGGGGTCGGATTTCCTCGGACAATCTAAAAGAATCATCAGCTATCTCGCGAACGGTGTGTGAACGGCCATTAAAGGATAGAAGATGCGTTTGAAATGCGAGTGGCATCTAGCCTCCGATTAAAACCGTAGGCATACCAGATAGAATTTTGCCACCATGAGACGTTGAATCGCCGACTCTCGCGGCTGGTTTACCGTTGATTGTTACGCTAGAAGAACCTGCTGAGATACTATCCGGAGGACCGATACAAATAAGCTTGTCGCCTTGTCTTGCCGCAGGTATCCCGCCAATCGTTACGTTTGGTGAACCAACAACGACGGGACCACCAACATGCGGTATCTTTCCTGTTTTTTTAGGGCAAAGATGAAAGCTGCCCAAAATTGCGGCTGGTTTACCCACTTTAAATCACCTTAGTTCAATGAAATTTGCCCAGCTTTAAGAGAAATAGCTGAGCCGTTAATGGATATTTTATTACCTTTGATATTGATTTCTCCAGAGCTAGACATCTGAATAGAAGCACCACCTACTTTGATCTCGACGCTCTTTCCTGCATTAAAAGACAGTACTTCACCCGTTTCATTCGAAAAGTTTTTACCTACTTTCAAGCTCGCGTTCTGACCAACCTCTTGATTAACATCATTGGTCACTTTTTCGGTTTTACTGTTTTCAACGGCGATATCAACACAGTCTTCAACTAGCATTTGGAACAGTTTTTCAGCATGAAGATAAATGTGCTCTTCACCAGGCTTATCATCGAAGCGCAACTCATTAAAATTGGATGTACCTTTTTGTACAGAGCGTGATTTATAACCACTCTGAGAACTTTGCTCTGGTAAAGCGTAAGGAGGGAGTTGACTACCGTTATATAGTGACCCCGTAACGATTGGTTGATCAGGGTCTCCGTTAACAAACTCGACGATGACCTCTTGTCCGACTCTAGGGTGAAACACCGACCCCCATCCGTTACCTGCAATATTTTGCGCAACACGAATCCAACATGAACTATTTACATCGTATTTACCAACACGGTCCCAGTGAAACTGAACTTTGATACGGCCATGTTTGTCTATGTAAATTTCACCATCTTTGTTCCCCGTAACTACTGCGGTTTGCAAACCTTTCATCTGAGGTTTCGGGTAGTTAACTGAAGGACGCAGGATTGTCTTTGAGTCAACACAACTAAACGAGACTTTGACACCTTGCGCACCGGTCCCACCTTGACCAGTCTGGTTATAAACAGCAGCAGACAAAAAAACAGAAGACAGTACATATTCTTTGCCGACTCGAGATTTATCTTCATGCTTTTTAAACTTGAAGCACTTGCCCACACAGAATGTTCTGCACGTAGCCTCGCCACGACACAAATATGCATTTTGCTGTAGTGCTTCTATTGCATGCGTGTTTCTCAGTGCGTATTGATCATTGCTCTCCATTTCACCCATGTATTCAAAATACTCGCTTCCAGGTACTGTAAAAAAATCACTTTCACCCTTTGCAGTATTTTTAGGATTCGAAGAAGGCTTGAGCATGTTATAGCCTGACTTTTGACTCGCTTTAGTAGTCAGAATTTGCGTTTCATGCCAAGAAGAAATGTGGCTAGATTTCGCCGTACCTGTATCAAAATCGACTAAAAACTCAGTACCCGGCTTATAAAAACTGATGTCATCAAAAATATTGAGCGTATGGGCAGACTTAGTATGTGTAAAACAAAATGATAGCCCCTCCTCCGATAACAGACGTCGAACAAATTCAAGATCTGATTCTTCATATTGTACTTTGTATGTGTATTTAGGATAGGACTTGGTTAACTCAAAACTAAAGGCAACACTATGCTCCGATAGTACTTCAGAGATAATTTCCTTTATATCTTTATGCTGAAATATTCTGCAATTTTTTCGATATTCAGCGAAACGTAATTTAGGCTCTATTAATAATTCTATGTTTTTATAATTTTCGCCTTTATGTGTATTAGAAACCCTTTTCCCTTCTAATCTTGCAGCAGAAACATAACCATGCATATAACGAGGATTTGAAGAAACATCCTCATTATTTTCAAGGGTAATGGTAACTTCCTTACCAATAATTTCGTTTAACTCACTTCGTTGATCATTAAAGTAAGCTTTAGCACGCAATGAAAAAAGTTCTGAGATCTCTTCTCTATACTCAAACGAGTTTAGTATGATGGCATCTTTACCGAATGGCGAAGAAATTCGGATGAAATTGTTATCTTGAGTTGCTCTTTTCATTAAATACTTCTTTCAAAAAAATGCGGAGGAATACTCCCCCGCATGAAAATTACATTTGTTGACCTTTAACACCGCTGTAGCCGTATACCAATGGAGCAGAAGTGTTGTTCTTATCGTCAGTAGGAGTCACTGTCATCATCATTTCTGTGTAAGAAATTGTGATAGTTTCAACTGGACGATCGTCTTGGATAGAAACTGAGTAGTTAGAAATCATCGCATCAGTCAGTTCGATCTTCATGATCTCTTCAACCTTCTCACCCTGCTTAGTAATATGGAAAACCGCTGGTTTACCTTTACCAATCGTCGCTTCTTTAAATAAGTCAGGAGAAGAACGGTCTTGAAGTTTAGTGATAGTCAAATCATATAGACGAGTAGCGCTCGCTTCACGGTCCATCGCTGTACCAGTGTATGATGAGATCTCACGACCTACACTCCAATCTACAGATAGTAGTGTAATCAAATCTTTGTATTGCTCGGCTGTTGCCTCACCCTTAATATCTGCGTATTTAAGATACGTATTAGACTGCATGCTAATCTCCTATAGCATTATTAATTGACATATATCGTAATAATTTAATTATCTGACGTTTGGTGATAATTAGTGATTAATGTATCAAAAACTTCATTTTAAATACGCCCTGTTATATCTTTAAATAAGATTTAATTTAAGCGTTTTTTATAAAAAATAATAGTTAATATGAACCAACTCCCAATTATTATTGAGAGTGTAAAGGATGTTAAACTATTGAGACATCAAGTCCACTAGTTGTACCTTTAACAATAATTTCATCAAACGTCTTATCATTAAGAATTGCATGCAATATTTCATGAGAAATCTTCGGAAGCAATGTATTTTCTATGGTTGTTTGTACCACACGCGCACCACTCCCAGACTCATTGCTATTGTCTACAATATCATTAATTAGTTCCTCATCAAAAAACAGGTCAGCGTTATAGTGCTTACGAATACGAGTCGTAATTTTATCTAACTTTAATTTTGTTATTTCTATCAATACTTTTCTTGATAGAGGAAAATAAGGTAATACATTCACACGCCCTAAAAATGCTGGTTTAAAGTCAACCAACAAATCATCGCGTAAAGCATCTTTTAGTGCTGACGGCTCAGGCGCTAAATCAGGATCAGAATACAAAGACATCGTCGTTTCGGTCCCTGTGTTCGCGGTCATAATAATAATAGTGTTTTTAAAGTCTATATCTCGACCTTCACCGTCTTTAATTGAGCCTTTATCAAATACCTGATAAAAAATATCTTGAACACCAGGGTGCGCTTTTTCCATTTCATCGAGGAGAATTACACTATAAGGTTTACGTCTAACAGCTTCAGTCAGTACACCTCCTTCTCCATAACCGACATAACCAGGAGGAGAACCTAATAGCAATGAGACTTTATGCTCTTCCTTAAATTCCGACATATTGATAGTCGTGACATTTTCTTCACTACCATACACTTTCTCTGCAATCGCCAAAGCCGATTCGGTTTTACCCACTCCGCTTGGTCCGGTTAGGAGAAATACACCATTTGGTCGTGTCTCATCCGTGAGCTGCGCACTCGCGGTTTTTATCACTTCAGACATGAGCTCTAAAGCGTGATCCTGCCCGACAACTCGCTTGCACAAACTTTCTTTCAAACCCAATACTGCTTGGATTTCATCATCCTGAAGTTTACCCAGCGGTATACCGGTCCAATCCGAAATAACTTCTGCGATTAGCGCTTCATTTACATGCGAAAAAACTAAGGGCTGTGAGTTAGCGGAGAGATTATTTTCAAGCTCTTGTAACTTGTCTCTAGCAGTTTCAGAACCCTCCTGGATTATTTGGGTTCTAAGTGACTTAGCTTCACTTACCCATTCTTTTTCTTTTTCCCAAAGTACCTCTAATTCAATAATGTCATTAGATAGCGCATCAATCTCTTTTCGGACACCTTGGAGCTGCACATCAAGAGATGCTCCTAATCGATTCTCTTGGCTAAGATGCTCATACTCAGCTTGCTTTGCTTTAAGTTTGTTTCTTTTCGCATCTAGACCTCCCGGTGTAGATGACTGACTTAACGCAACTCGAGAACAGGCCGTATCCAAAACAGAAACCGCCTTATCTGGCAGTTGACGACCATTAATGTATCGAGCTGAGAGTTGGACCGCTGCATTGAGAGCTTGGTTAGTGATATGAACATCGTGGTGTTGTGCCATTACATCAAGTAAGCCTCGTAACATTTCGATCGCGAGCTCAGGGGCTGGCTCATCAACCTTTACGACTTGAAAACGCCTAGTTAAAGCTGCATCTTTTTCAAAATACTTTTTATACTCTGCCCACGTAGTTGCTGCGATCGTTCTGAGTTCGCCTCTCGCTAATGCTGGCTTCAGAATATTCGCCGCATCACCTTGGCCCGCTTGCCCACCACCGCCAATTAGGCCATGAGCTTCATCAATGAACAATATAATAGGCTGTGGAGCGTCGTTTACTTCCTTCACAAGGTTCTTAAGCCTGTTTTCAAACTCACCTTTCATGCCTGCGCCGGCTTGCAGTAATGCCAAATCCAGAGACTTAATCGCCACATTTTGCAGAGCGGGAGGTACATCGCCATCAATGATCTTTTGCGCCAAACCTTCAACAACAGCTGTTTTTCCAACACCAGCTTCTCCCGTAAGAATCGGGTTGTTTTGTCGGCGTCTTAATAAAATATCGATCATTAGGCGAATTTCATTATCTCTACCAATCACCGGATCTATTTTACCTTCCCTAGCTTGCTCAGTAAGGTCTGTTGTAAATTGATTCATGGCGGAATTCGCGTTTGACTGCGCTAAGTCATTCGATCTTGATTGAGGCGCATTACTTTCTTTAAAGTTCAATAAGCGAGATGGTTCTATCTTGTTTAGTTCAGGACTAATCGAACCAGCCATGTTGACTAACGTATCATCAGACAAGTAGGCAAATAAAAGATGGATGCACCCCAACTGTTCTTGATTGAATTCAATGGTTGCAGATAACAAGGCATTTTGCATAACAGTCACTGTATGAGCTGATAGCCCAGGCACCGACTGGCATCCTGTTTTGTATTTTTCTAATGCCTTTTGAATATCGGTTTCAACCTTGATTTTATCGACATCAAATTCGTCAAAAACTTCAGAGTAAATATCGTCAGGATGGCGGATAATCATCATTAACCAGTGAGACATTTCAATACTGTGATGAGTTCGGGAGCTTGCCATCGCAGCTGCCTGTTCAAGTGTTTCCTTAGCCTGAGGAGACAATCTTTCGACCAACGCTGAAAGTGAGAGTGAAGCCATTACATTTCCTTTAAATAGTAATTGTTATAGTTCGATCTTTTGTACGTTCGTGTTTTTTAAGCACAGAACCAATACCTAACTGCCCCTGCTGTTTCGATAAACAAGCTTGTGGTAGCAAACTATGTTTGGTGGTGAGCTGCCACTTCAGTTGTTTATGTTTTCCAATCAACTCATAAGCAGCGTTCTTAATGATTGCTATATTGGGTTGGTTAGGAAGCAATTTACTAACTAGCTGTTTATCTTTTGGCAGAAATTCTATTGTTGTCCCCGCGTTGATATTCCATGCTTTCGAACCCAAAGACGCTCCTAAACCAAGTTGAGCAAACTGCCCTTCAGGCATAGTTCGGGATGCAAGGCGTGTTTGCTCTTCTTTCGTAAGGTGTAACCATTGTCCTTGAAATTCATGAACTTTTACTTGGCATCCAGATAAACATTCAAGAATACTTTTTAGTCCACCTTTACTTCTCATTGGTGAAGCAAACACACCACCATAGTGCAGGGACAGTGAACTCCCTTCCCCAGTTAATGCCGATTTACAGCTTTCTAACGGCGAACGCGCGCCCTGCGCATGCGCACGAGATTGAACTGTCAGCTGACTCAGTTGCCAACATCGATAATAAAGAGATAATAAGCGATGATTGAAAATATCGTAGAAGTCCACCATAGCCGTATCGCCTTCTTTTTGGCGATGTAAAGCTAATTCACTATAGTGCTGGGGAAGCACACCTTGCTCACCCGTTAGGCCTATTAAATTGGTCTCAATCTCTAACTTGCTGTCATCTATATTTTTCAGTTCACAAAGCTGAGCATTTTCAAAACCTAATGATGGATTAACCTTTAAGTTTAGCTTTTCATGCTTCGGTAACGCATCTGTTCCTATTTGCGCCTCTGCTTGCAGAACTTCGTGTTCAATAAGATGAATCGCTTCAAACAATGGATGTTGCTTTAATTCTCGATAAAATTGTTCCGCGCTCATAGCAACACCTTATCGCCAGTTAATGCGGGCCATAGGTGGAAAGACTTTCCCGTGGACTTAAGTCTTATTTCTAACTGCGTAAAAATGTTAATTTCAGCATATTGCGAGAAGTAAACAGATAAAACACTACCTAAGAGAAAGATCTGCTCTTTAGGTAAAATTTGATCAGAAACCGTCAAAATAATTTTTATACCGTGCGCAAATCCAACTTTGCCTTTCTGACTAATTCTTCCTGTAGTAGGCTCAAACTCTAACTTAGTTAAAGCATCGATTACCGCTTTCGTTTCTGCTGTCCCAGAAAATGCATAGAGATTAAGGGTCTGCTTCAAAGTTGCTAAACCATCTTCCTCGGTAAAATGGTTTAAAGTTAAAAGCTTAGTTAACTGCCATCGTGTGCTTTCATCCATTTCTGGCCGAATAGTTTCTGATAAAGAAACTAAACAACGAACAGATTCGAAATTGTCATTTACCTCCGGTAAAGATACTTGCGGCAGCCCACCTCCAAATGGAAGTTTCTGCGCTAAGTTGCGGTTACAGCACTCAGCTTCCACGTACATTAACCAGTTTTCCCGGCTATCCGGGCTGAACAATTGATGTTTTTTATCAACAAAAGAAATGTAAGTTTCTCTACCTGGCTCATCATACCCACCAGCCCAGTTCTTATCCTCACGTCTCATCAACCAATAAATCTCACTAGTGTTTGTATAATGCGTGTGCTCACCAGCGTGATAACATGGCAAATTGTGGTACGTTTTGTTCCAGTTTCTCAACGTTACGTCAGAAATTGAGACAACCTCATTACTTTCAGATTCTTGGTATTGCGGAGACAAGTGGTAATCGTATTCAGTTGGTAGAATACGCTTAGGCTCCATAATACTTTTAAATAAGTTGATTACAGGCACACAACCTACCATTAAGCTTTCTTCGTCCACTTGCTTTGGAAGCCAGTCATCGTTGGTATCAAAGTAAAAATACAGTTCGACTTGCTCTCCAAGATCTAGCTCAGATAATCCAAGTTCGGTGATATCAAAGAACATAAACTTCTCAGGAAAGTGCAAATACTCAACAAGTAATCTTGCTCCTGAAAAGCTTCTTTTACTGTATGGCACAACTTTCTCATCTTCTGAAAATCCTACTTCAGAAAGATGTCTTTTGGTTAAAGGACGAACTTCTTTGCCATCCACAACAACAGATAAACCAATTAGGTTTTGAAACAGCATTTGGTAGAGCTTTAAAGTCAATTGAGATTGACCGTTTAAATAGAAGCGCAGCCGTTCTACCCCCATTTCACCAAGAGGAGTCTCTTCATCTTGAGCCGTGAGCTGTACTTTCAAAACTGAATGAGCATTGCTTTCCCATCGTGAGCCAACTGGCTTGAAAGGCGCATTTTTAAAAACGCCAGAGGTCACATCAACAGGATACATTCTGACCGGATAACAAGTTCTAAACTCGCACTCATGATATCCAGGAGCACCGATAACAACTCGCTCGCCTTCTTCTACATCAAAATAAGAGGAAGTGGAGTTAGAACAGCTCATTTTAATGACTGACATTGACGGGATTGGGGCGTGAAAATCCGGATATAACTGTCCCATCAAAGACTCGGTAAACTGAGGGTAACTATTGTCTAAGCTTTGTCTAATCCTTGCTGTTAGGAATGCGCAGCCTTCTAACAATCTTTCTACGTGTGGATCGTCAACCTGTTCCTCACTAATACGAAGTCTCGCGGCAATCTTGGGATACTGCTCACCAAACTCTTGCCCTTTGTGACGCAAATAAGCTAACTCGCGATTATAGTACTTGAGAAACTCTTCACTCATTTTGCTCTACTCAGTTTCATACCTAAATTTACCGGCTCTACTTCAGAATTGAATCGCACTTCATGAATACTGTTATCAATTAAGCAAGTGGCATTTATCTGTAACCTCAATACCCTATCAATAGCGTTTTTCTCGTCCGAAATCTGGACATGAGGGTTCCTTAACCTCGGCTCAAACTCTTTAATTGCATCATGAACGATGTCGCAAAGCTGATTCTGCCCTTCTTGGCTGCTATAGGGCATTGAGGAAAAATCTGGCAGCCCATAGTTCAATATTGAATAACGAACCTCTAGAAGATCATCAGGAATATTTTTCCATCCAATACGACTATTCAGCATCGACTCTAGATCTCTAAGTAAGCTGCTCAACATCTGTTGCTGGCTTGCAGGGAAGTCTTTCTCATCTCGAGTGAGAGGATCACTATCTATCAATTTGTCGAGCAGAGAAACGGTTAACGACATGATATTTCTACGCTATTTGTTTCTGTTCTAATAATGTAGTCAAATCACAGATTGGAAGCGCTGAGTCACCGACTAACCAACATTTTTGACCCAAGCCAACAAAAGATTCTTGCTCACCAATCTGCTTCCAATCCGTTTCTCGGCCTAACTTTTGTGCATCGGTCTCTGAGTCGACATACGTCAAAGGCATATGGCCTTCGCCTTCACCAAGTCCATCGATATCAAACTCGACAGGTCGCCAAATACTTTCTAACAAAGAAGTAGGTGCTTTAACTTCTAGCGTATGGATGCTCGATATGGGTACAAGAAAATAGTTACCTGCTGTAGAAAACAGTTCAATGTAACCACCTAAACGATCATCAATATCTCTAGCATCTTCGTAGTTTGTGCCGTTTACGTTAAACCCTTTAATAGTACGACGCTCTTCAATGCGATGCGATAGACGTGACGCTTCTTCGTACTCTTGATTTCCGAGAGCAAGATTAAATCGAACAAGCTCTTTAGTTAATTCCTCATCACCTAATACTTTGGCACTAGCCGCACCATTGATAAAATCCTTTCTAGCTTGAGCTGCTTTCACTAAATGTCGTAGCTGACTTGCACCAGGCAGATACTCAGGAAACAATTTAATCGATTGCATGAGCTGAGCGTCCGCACGCTCGAAGTCCCCATCAATGCAAAGAAGCTCAATGAAGGAACTTCTCAAGCTCGCATCTTTAGGGGTGGCTTTAATTTCATCAATTAATTGCTCTAGAGCGTGTTGCAATAGGCCTTGGGACAAAGCATTTTTCCATTGAGTCATTGTTATTTCCTTACACCATGTGCTCTGGTGATAATTCGGTAATTAATTTAATGCTAGATACCATTTGATCGAGTTGAAAATGCGGTCGCAAATGGATAACTGAGTAATAATGTCCAGGAGTTTCTCTTTTCTCTCGAACTGTAATTTTCGCTTCATTTAGGGGGTATTTAGCTCGAAGCTCATCAGACGCTTCATCTGATGCGGTAGTGTACTGGTGTAACCAGCGTTGAAAGTCACGCTCTAGGCTTTCTGCGTCTTGATACCCACCAATTTTGTCACGCCCCATAACCTTGAGATAATGTGCGACTCGCGATACACACAATGTGTATTGCAACATCGATGTCAGTTTTGCATTCGTTGAAATATGCTTTTCTGCGTATTGTTTGGGCTTGTAGAGAGATACATTCGAGGTCATCCCTACCATATCAGTCTCAGGTATTGGAGAAATAGAAATAAAACCGCACTCAGACAATTCTTGTTCTTTTCTCTCAGTGATTTTCAAGTTTAACGGACATCTTTCACGATCATTCTTGCCATTAACACGCATCGTGCTCCTTGTAGGAGCGACGATAATACCCTGACTGTAATCGCCTTGTTTAATCCCTCGCATATGCGTGAACCAACCATGTTCCTGAAATGCTCTAATTGATACAGCAGCAAAACAGTACGCACTACTCCCCCATAGCAAATCTCGGTTGGAGTCGTAGATGTGTTCTTGAAAATTGAATTTATCATTCCGCGAGCCATCACTTTTGTATGGCTGACGGAACAAGACGTTAGGTGCAGTCAAACCAATAAATTTAGCGTCATCGTTATCTCTCAAACTACGCCACTTTGCATAATCTTCCTGTTCAAATTGGGCTGCTATATCTCTTATCGCAGAGAGTTGAGCGAAACTATCAACACCAAACATCTCTGGCGATGCAGACATGATAAATGGGCTGAATGCTGCAGCTGCAGACTGAGAGATCTTACTCAACACAGACAGATCTCTATCAAAATAATTTTTACTAGGATCACAGCGAAGCTGATAATCTCCAACCACCACACCAAAGGGTTCTCCCCCTGCCATGCCATATTCATTTTGATAGAGCAACTTAAATAGTGCTGATTGGTCAAACTCGATGGCTTTTAAAGCATCTTTACTGATTTCATTCCATGTCGCCGTTAAAACCTTAACTTTTACAGAGTCCGATGAACGAGAATCAACCTGTTCACATAAATACCTAACTCCAACCCACCCCCTTTCGAGCTGTTGAAACTCAGGATGATGTAATATTTCATTTAGTTGAGATTCTAATAGTTCATCAATGCGGTTAATTGTGTTCATCACACTATGACGAAAGCTGTCCAAATCTCTTGAACGTGTACCTTCTAGCCAAATTCGCGCTGACGCTACAAGATCAGAAGATTCATTGAATCGAGTCAACCACGGGCTATCAAGTTCAGCATAGCCTCCGGTACTGAACTCATGTTTTAGCTTGCTAGGGTCGCGAAAGTTAAGTGACACTGCTAATTCCATCTAGAACATAAAGATTGGTCATGGCTGGCCTTTCGACCAGCCAATTCATTTCTTATCCACCTGACTGAGGGATCTTTGCCACAAGTCGCAAAGATGTGGTCAGTTCTTCCATTTGTAACCAAGGCTTCAGCCATGCTACGGCATTGTAAGAACCAGGTGCGCCAGGAATTTCCTTAACTTGAACACGAGCGTCTGCTAGAGGGTATTTCGCTCTGATCTCTTGACCACCGCCTTCAGAAGCATTGACGTAACCTAGGATCCAGCGGTTCAGCCAAGACTCAACGTCTTCTGCTTCCATAAAGCTACCAATTTTATCTCGAGCCATTACTTTCAAATAATGCGCAAAACGAGATGTTGCCATCATATAAGGTAGGCGGGCAGAAATGGCCGCATTGGCCGTTGCTTCAGGGGATTCATGGTTCGCTGGTTTTTGACAGGTTTGCGCACCAAAGAACACTGCATAGTTGGTGTTTTTGTAGTGACAAAGCGGTAAGAAACCAAGCTTACCAAGCTCCGCCTCACGTCTGTCGGTAATACCAATCTCTGTTGGGCACTTCATATCAGGGTCGCCATCATCACTCATGAAGAAATGCGTTGGCAAGTTATCCACTCGACCGCCGCCTTCTGCACCACGGATGGCAGTACAAAATCCATATTTTGAAAATGCGTCGGTTAACTTAACACCAAGAACATACGAAGAGTTCATCCAACAGTAGTCGTTATGTTCAGCGTTAACAGCAATACCTGAAACAGGATCTACTTCGAACTCTTCAAACCCAAACTCTTCGACTGGAGCGGTAGCTTGTCCGTATGGCAAACGAGCAAGGACTTTTGGCATCGTCAGACTAACGAAGCGCGAATCGGCACTCTCGCGGAACGAACGCCATTGGGCGTATTCTAGTGATTCAAATACCTTATCTAGGTCGCGTGGTTTTGACAACTCAGTCCACTCATCAAAGCCGAATAGTGCTGGTGAAGCTGCGGACAAGAATGGAGAGAAGCCAGAAGCCGCTACATTTGACATTAGGCGTAACGACTCAATATCTTCTGGGTGGTTGGTAAACTCATAGTCTCCAATCAATGCACCATACGGTTCACCACCAGCACTACCAAACTCAGACTCGTAAACCTTTTTAAAGATCTGGCTTTGATCAAACTCAACAGCTTTGCTCAAGTCTTTATGTAGCTCTTTCTTGGTCATGCTCATCATGCGAACTTTCAGAGTAGAGCTGGTCTCTGAATTCATCACTAGATAATTTAAGCCGCGCCAAGAACCTTCGAGTTTCTGTAATTCTGGGTGATGCATTACTTCAGACAACTGATCAGAAATCTGCCTATCGAGCAAATTAATCGCTTCACGAAAAGTTACTGTTAGGTTTTTGTTCCAAGTAACTGTCCCTTTCATTGCTTCTTCAGCGAGCGTTTTAATCAGCTCCTCAGCACGAGAAGCTTCGGTCTGCTTAGTCGCACCAATAGCTTGATCTAAGAATGAAGTTGTCTGTTCATTAACTGTTGGATCTAACTGTTTTTCAGCTTCAGTCGTCATTATTCCGCTCCTTCAGTACTATCTGACTTCGCTTTCTTGTCAAGATCTAACTCGCCTGCAAGTCTTGCCAGATTGTCTGTATTGTTCAAAACATCCTCTAGGATATTTTCAAGCTCTTCTGAGCGGTCAACTTTTGTCATCAAATCACGCAGTTTATTACGCGTTTCCATCAATTGGCGTAGTGGATCAACTTGATTTACGATCGCAGCAGGCTCAAAGTCTTGCATTGATTTAAAGTTTAAATCGACCTCAAACTGTGAATCGTCATTCGCAAGCTTATTCGCAACTTTAAACTTCACCGATGGATTCATTTTTTTGAGTACATCGTCAAAGTTATCTCGATCGATCTGAATAAAACGGCGGTCTTTTAATGGCTTCAACGCTTCTGTGTTTTGACCAGCGAAGTCACCCATTACACCTACAACAAAAGGCAGTTCTTTCTTAAGAGTCGTACCTTCAGTTTCAACATCATAGGTAATGTGGACACGAGGCTTCCGTACTCGTGATAGTTTCGAGTGGATACTCGTCATACCATTCTCCCTTTATTAATTTTCATTTTGTTCTGCTATGCCAACCAAACGGAAGTAGCTTTTCTTTGCATCCCCGTCGGAGATAAGTTCCGCCAGTAACTCCGGCAGAGGCATCCCACACCAACGAATAATCTGTTCGATGGAGTAAGAAACTGGTGAGTGAGGTTCACTCTCTCGGAAGAAATCAGCTACTTGCTGCAATTGTCTAATTGCCTGCTCTCGTGATTTCATGTTTGTCGCTAATAATGCATCACAACTTTGTGCACTTAACGGTTGTTCAGAAGAAGATTCATCAAGATCCTCTAGCTCTTCAATCACTGCTTGTGGTTGATTAAAACGATCTCCAAGAAGGTGCTTTAATGCCGAGTGTATTGATTCAAGTCTTTTTGATATATAAGAGCTAGGAGTCACATCACCGACCGCTTCATCTAATCGCTGACTGAATTCATTAAATGATTCCGTAGCGAACTCCAAATCCGTGATTAATTCTCGATAAAACGTATCAGAAGTCGACTTAACCGTAGTTGTAATTTCAGATAGCTCCACAGCCCCAAGCTCGACTCGATTTCGGCGCTTATCTTCGTCTAAGCGCTCAAGCTCTATAGCTTGCTGATATTCCCAATAGGCATAAGCTTGCTCCACGCCTAAGTCAGTCAATGGTATACAAGCAATTGGAAAAATAAGTGTTCCTTCACTATCGATACCATTGAGGCCAATAATCGCCGATATTCTTGTCTCAATACCATCTTCATCAGGCATTGGGTACAGATCATCCCAAAAGTTCTCAATTAAACTGGTTGCGAGTTTGTAGCCAACGCCCATACCACGAAAACCATACAATCGAGTTAGGGCTTCTATAAGCCAGGCAACAAATTCCAAATCTTTAGACTGATTCGTGAGTATTTCTGGGACATCTTCAATAAATACTCGCCATAAATTACTGTGGGTATAGATACTTTCTTCTTCTATAAGAGCATTACGTTCAGCGTTGCGGGCGGCCATACGCTGATCTTTCAACCGATAGTAAGCAGACTGTGGTGATACATCCTCTCTAGGATCAACACCTGTAGGATTTTCTTGAGATATAGGAGCCAACGCTTGTTCATACCAATCAAACATTTCATTACTCATAAGCTCTCCCTCTTAGAAAGACAGGTATTGTTGCGTCTTCTCTAGTTACTGTTTCGCACTCCGTTTGCGCTTGGCGAACTTTGATCAAAGCACAAGTTACGTTATCACTTGCGCCCCGAACCAAAGCCGAATGCATGAGCGCTAATCCAGCTTGGTTGACTGAGTCTGCATACAATGTCCGATGAATTTCATCACTCGTAAGTTCCTTAGAGAGCCCATCGCTACAGAGTAAAAACTGATCGCCGTCAGCCAACTGCCCTGAAACTTGATCAATAGTGACACTTTCGTCGACCCCAACAGCTCTGGTAATAACATTTGCAAGAGGGTGCGATTCGGCATCTTCAAATGCCAATAAGCCCTGATCCACTAAGTCCATGACTTGACTATGATCACGTGTTTTTTGGACAAAATTACCACTTCTAAGCTGGTAAATTCGGCTATCACCCACCCAAAGACAGTGGTAATACCCATCCTGAATAAACAACAAAACAAGTGTTGTTCCCATCGTTTTACCGTCTAAGTGATTTTGTGCGTATTGGTAAATTTCTAAGTTCGCTTCTTGAACCACTCTTCGGATATCATCGATATTAGTATTGGAGGCATCCTGCATGTGGCGCGCGACTCTATCCACTAGCATCTGGCTTGCTATATCGCCAGCACTGTGTCCACCCATTCCATCGGCAACCACCCAAATATGCTGTTCTGTCATATCCAACAGAGCATCCTCGTTATAAGGGCGTACTTTTCCTGCGTGCGATTTAGCAAAGGTAAAATAGTTCCAATTCATTCTTCTATCCTACCAATTCCACTTTTTCCAACCGCCATCAAGCATGGCTGAAAACTGACCAATTGAAGGAAATCCACTCGTAATGAACATGCATGGTTCAACCTTCGTTGAACCTTCAGTCCACCAAAAACATGGTTTACTCAATTTTTCTTTAATGAGGTAATTCAAAAGCGTATTTTGATCAGTATTGCCGTCATCATGAAAAACTGTAGATATTTGGCTTTGATAAAGAAACTCCAGAGACCTCACTTCACTTGTTACATTCGCAACGAGGTCATTTTTTTCTTGAGTACTCTTATGCCAAACATCAAAGACAAAGTCGTCCTCAAGTACTGAAAGAGCAAGAGCGGCACTGTCCTCTGTCCAAGCTCTGTCACCCCAATATTGCGCAGCTTCACCTTTTACGGCACGAGCTATAGTAAAGAAAAAGTATCTACCGCATGCATCAACACTAGGAATCATGCTACCAATGTAGGTTGAGTCTTCTAAATAGCTAATATCCAAAGCAAAGTGCCACACAGGAGCCGTTAAAAAGTGCTCATTCCAGCTTTCACCCAGTTGTTCCCTGCTGACTGCAATAACCGCCTGTTGCCAATCATGCCAACGCTCCGAGAAATCTTGTGATAAACCATCTTTCACAAAGTCCCCTTTTGCAGGCATTTTACCGATATAGCCCCAGCCTGATGTTATAAGGTTCGTGGACATCTGAACCTCTCCATTTCATTTGACCAAAACGGATTAATGGCACTAGAAGGAATAAGCTCTAGCTGCACCTTATTTCCCTTTAAATCAATCATAACTATATTGTCTTTACGCGATTCTGGCCTTGCTTTAAGTGATTGATCCAAAAGCTTGAATATGCCCCACTCACCTTCATAGGTATGCGCAATTTCGCGTTTAGATTCAGGTGGTGTGAACACAATTCGAGTCTGATCTTGACCGGCAGGCCAACTCAACGATTTAGCTCTTGCTGGTCCATGCTTATAAACCAAATCTTGTCCACCCAACTCTAAGACAAATCGAGTAATGTGCTGGTCTAGATAAACAGGCTTCATTCCAAACTCTACGCGTAAGGAATTATCAGATTCAAAGAAAGACTGCCTGATACGTTGCGCTCTTTGAAAGACCATTAGTGTTTCTGGACGAACTCCAATTTCCTTTTCTAATCGCCAACGACTTTTCGAAGTATCCACAAACGGTTCGAGGTATTCTTGGAAGAATGCGTCAAGCGTGCCTCCATAACCAAAGAATCGCTTAAAGTCTTTCAATCTGACTTCTCTGCTCGCATTGGGCTCGAATGGATATCTGCCAGCAATAGTCCGCTGATAAGGGCGCACCACTTGTGTTACCCAAAGTTGATTAAGATGATCCTTCGAACCGCTCTCCGCAAACTTGACCGACTCTTGAGAAAGCTCACCTAGCCATTGATTAAATGGTCTCGGCAAAAGTTCTTTAGCACGAGCAAAGGAAGCTGCGACATCTTGTGTAACGGTTCCATCTAAAATACTTTTGTAGGCAATTTTCTGATTGTTACCAGAGCTTGATAAGTCACTTAAATACGAACGCAAGTTAACCATTGCTTGTTGAATATCATCAAAGTCTTGCTCACCAAGGCGTAAGATCTCTGAAAAATGCGATTCGACTTCTTTACCTGGTAGAGCAACATTGAAACCGTTTTCTTCAGGTAAATACATGTCTAGTCTATCTGCCGTATTTGAAAACTTAACTTTGGCAACTTTACCAGCAACTTCAGAAGCGGCTTTTTGATTTTCTGACAATGATACTTTTGATAGAGCAACCTCTTTTTGGATTGCTCTCAACAAAGATTCGATTGGTCTTTCAACTCCAGATAAAACCCTCGCTTGCTCTGTCGCAAGTTCTAGGCTCGGAGCCTGCTTCAATTGAATATCTTCGATCAACGTTTTCCATTCATTAACATAATCTTGATAGTATCGAGACTGAACGCCTTGGATGGCACTATCTTGATCAATTTCATGAGCCTTAAGATCGTCACCATAAACCCAGTTCTCTTCCATTAGGCTTTTTACTGTACGGTTGATCTGAATCTGAAAAATGCTATGAAAACCATTGTACGTGTAGAAACCCGAAATGCCTTGTGATAGCGGTTTTCCACTAGCTCGCTCGAACTGCTCAAGCCCTTTAGGTCCCAATACATCAGTCAAGCGAAATGAAGGTACATGACTCTTAGAAAATTGTATTTTCATTCGCTGATAAGCACGTTCAGGTAGAGACATTTGAGTCAACACTTCTCGAGCACTCGTCACAGCAGCAGTGTTGTAAGTAAAGCCTTGTCCATCGTTGCCTAATAAATATTGAGTGTGCTGTAGCAAGCGTCTTCTTAAGTCTGCGTTTAGCTCACCCGGATATTGACGTTCGAAATAAAAGTTAAACCAAGCCAACACTTCATCTTGTTGATATTTGTCTGGATTGAATAACATCAAATACGTTTTTAACGTTTCGTACAAATACTCACGATGCTGTTGATTGCTCTCCATTTCTGACACCAAGCTATCAAGAAGCAGAGGGGCGTAATATTGGGTCAAAGCATCAGAATATGCATTGTTTGCCGCCTGAGACACTTTGTCTCCCTGATAGAGACCAAACCTCTTTACAGAGTCGGCATCACCGTAGTCGCTTTGCTTTCCGAGAGGAATCGTCATCAACTTATCTAATGTTTCTACAGCTGAAACAATATCCGCTTCAAAATCTAAACTTTGAGCGCCAATCATTGCATCAATATGGCTCGCTTGTTCATTGGTATCGACAATTAACTGTGAGTTCCACTTATAACTCATAAACCAAAGCGCAGAAGCTCCTAGCAGTAGCGTTGTACATCCAATGTAAACACCTCGACGCATCCAACCTGACTGCTTTTGATAGTGACGATTAACTGTTCCTAACAGTTGCTCTTTGAAAATAACCTTGTCAAAAAGATTCTTTACGAAATAACTATGAGAACCAGTCTGACTCTTTGCTAGAGCTAAACGATTTAACCCAAGTCCATTGGTTGATTCATTCATCAGCTTATCGACTGGTAAGCCTTCTTGAACCGAACTCAACATAAACACACCACGAATCAAGGCAGGCTCTTCAAAACTGTTTTGTGCAAAAATTTCAGCTAAAAACTCGTCAAGATTAGCTTGTAGCACTCTTAATTGCTTTGGAAATTCAAAGATAAGCGCGCGTTTATCTAAATCGTCCTCAGTTTCAAGTATTCTAAGCATACGGGCATCAAGGCGCTCCAACATGCCATGAAATTCTTTGTTGAATAGAGAAATAACGCCTCTTTCATCATCCACTTCACGAGGGAACATGAAACCAAATAAATCATCTCGTTCTTCCTTACTTAAATCGGCAAAGAATTCATTGAAACCGGCAACTAAATCCATTTTGGTGAGCAATACGTAAATCGGAAACTGCATGCCTAACTGGTTTTTCAGTTCTTGAAGTCTCGACTTAATTGCTCGAGCATGAAGACTTCGCTCGGTTCGAGTCTGAGACATCACGCTGGCTAAACTTATCGTAACAATCGCACCATTAATTGGTCTTTGCGTTCTATACTTTTTCAACAATCCTAAGAAACCATGCCACGCTTTAGAGTCGACCTTTTCTTGACTGTCTTGTGTCGTATACCGGCCAGCCGTATCTATAAGAACTGCTTTATTTGCAAACCACCAATCACAGTGGCGAGTGCCACCTACACCGGCAATAGAGTCAGAGCCAAGGCTGTCTCCTAATGGAAACTCTAACCCCGACTGCTTTAATACGGTTGTTTTCCCCGTTCCAGGAGGGCCAATCAACACATACCACGGTAAGTCATACAAGCTTCTCTTGCCTTTGTGTGTTTTCGTCACTACTTTGACAGCTTGCTCAATACGCTCGCGCATTAAGTCAATTTCACTTGCTGCTTCTTTATCTGATTGGCTATCAACCTCAAGCAACGTTTGAATACTTTCGTCTTCTTTCACCTTTTGCTTATGCTGCTTGGTAACGTTAAATATCGCCCAAAGCAACACCAACACTAGAATAGTGACTAGCCGTTGAAAGTCACTCTTTAGGGGCTCATATCCCGCTATCGCAATAAGTGGACCAACAACCCAAATGAAAATAGAACAAGCAGCGACACCGATAAGACCGAGAAACCATCTTTGAGTAAATATTCTGCCAATTTCTTTAATACGCATCTCTATCTACCTATTATTAATTCGCGACAAGAAGGTCGATTTCAATCCGGCGGTTAATAGCTCGGTTTTCATCACTACTGTTTTCAACTAATGGTCTTGCATCCCCCAATCCCTCGGGTATCACTCGCCCTTCTAATGCACTATTCGAGATCAGTTGTTCAGACATAGCAGTGGCTCGAGCTAATGATAGGTGCCAGTTCGAGGGATATTTACTCGTGAAAATAGGCCTATCGTCGGTGTGACCAGTAACAATGATCTTGCCTTGGGTCGACTCCAATGTTCTCGCAAGCTTAGAAATAACGGGTTGGATGTAAGCGACAACATCAGCACTACCTGATTCAAATAGATCTTGAGACTTTAACGAAATTCTTACCCTGTCTTGCAGCGGCTCAACATTGATTAGCCCCTTACCGATCTCAGTTGCTAGATACATTGAAATCTTTTCTGCAATTGGCGCTGATTTTGATTCTGACGTTGCATCTTGGTTAAGTTGTTGCGGTTGAATCAAATTGACTAATTGAGAAAAGGTGCGATTGGATGCCTTATTTAGCTCATAGCTAAAATACATATATATGCAGACCAATAATGCCGCCGTTACAGAACATACAACCCAAAGAGGGGCTCTATCAGAAGCCTTTGAGCCATTCAAAATGTGTTGGTCGATACTATTGCTTAGTTCCTGAGGGACTCCTCTCCCATAAGTCTTAAGAGTAGCAATAACCTGTCTTCTCAATTTCCGGTGCGATTCCAGTCCATTTTTTTCTAAACGGTATTGACCCAGAAACCCGAGAGATAAGCACACATACATTAGTTCAAGCAAATCTAAGTTCACATCTGGTTTCGCCATGCACTTATCAAGATGCTTAAAGAACGCTTCCCCACCTTGACTGCTAGCATAGAAGGAGCTAAGTAATGAATCGTGACTCCAGAATGAATTCCCACCCCAATTGGTGTTAAGGACAACTTCATCTAGTGAACAGCATAAACAATAACGAGCTGTATCAATGGTATCCAAATCAACGTCATGCTGACGTAATCGGTTCTCATAATCTCTAAGCTTTTGTGCCAATGTCTCTTTTAGAAACAACGGATCGGAATGAGTCGCTGTCGAGCGAATTTGACCGATAATAGATAACAGGCCATTCGCCTCTGCTAGTAGAGAGTTATTCCCATAAGCGACCACTGAATCATTGTTCACCAATTCAGGACTTTTTGAGATAACTACGGTATTATCCACAGACTTTTCTGATTGTGGTTTCGATGCGGGTGCTCTTCCACCCGGTGTTGGTTTTACTATCGTTTGTTCCATACAGAGCGCGCCTATTGATTAATACTCCAAAGCTCAAGTTCAGCATTCGGAAAATGCCCTGATAGGTGAAGCGCAATACCGCCACTATCTTTTAGCCTCATCCAAAATGGCCCTTTCTTGACAACTTCGAAATAAACATAGCCCGTTTGGTAAGGAATCTGTCTCGGGACGACACTCAACGGCACTACGTTTATACCGTTGATCTGATTATTAATTAGATCGCGAATCTGTTCTGCCGGGCCAAACTTGAGTTGCGCTGGGACCAGGCGTCTTATTTCATCTGTTGTGGTGTCTGCTTTAATTGCTAGCACAAATTGGCATGACTCAAGCAAGCGTTTATCTGGAAGCGGCGTCACTTGAATACCGTATTGGCGAGGCTCCAACGGAAGTTTGGTCGCAGTTTGGTCAAGGACAACACTGAGGTACTGACTGAGTATCTGATTCAACTCGCTATAGACACTTGATACATCTAAGTGATCATACGCAAGCAAACTTGGGACTCTTTTAGTTTTATTAGAAAAAGTGGCTAACTCACCAATGTAACCTTTAAGTGTCGTCGCTAATTCCAGTGGATGTAACCTATCTAACTCACTGAAATGCTTTAACTTCGCCTCATATCGGTTCAGCATTTGGAGCATGATGAAATCAACAGCAGATGCCGATGCAGATTTACCCTTAATCAAGCGCTGTGCAATAACGTCAGCACGCATCTTTGTCATCGCGATAACGTTACGTAGATAAGCTGACATAACTTTGTCGCTAAAGAGGTTGATAAGCGGAGGAACGTACTCATCGTCTAGTATAACTTCCCCTTCAGGAGTTACCTCTTTGATCCTTAAGATAGGTAACTCCACATAACCCGCTAATTTGTCATTACTCGCTTTCAACTCTAGGTTAAGGGCTGCAACTTGGATGGTTTCTTCATCTTGTCCTGTAAGGTTATCTATCACGTCGATATCTTGAAGTACATAACGAGAGACGATCGATTCGCTTACATCCGAAACGTTTTTACCTGTAACACTTGAAAGAGGGAGAGTTATTTTTACTAACGTATTTTCAGTGTTTTTATCAATAAGTAGAGGCGAAACTGAATCGTTGGATATTAACGTATTAACCAACGTCATATCTGGCAAAACAGCTTCAAGATGCTCAAGTTCAATAAGACCATCTTTTAGCGCGTGTTTTTTTACTCGACATTTCCAAACTCCCCAATTGTAAGCCCCACCTAACTGATGTAAGCCCTTGAATTCTTGAGAGGTTGCGCGTTCTTGTTGTTGGAAGTGCTGGGGACGTAAAAACATTCCTTCGCACCAAGCCGTCTTGGAGTATTGCGTCATTTATAATTAGCCAACTAAACGTTATTTAACGACCAAAGACAGATCTTCTAACAATACTTGATATGTGTTGTAACCGGTCTTATCCACTTTAATGACTTGTCGCCAATTTGAGTTTTCAATATCTCGAAACGCTACGACAATGCCTAAATATTCTGTCTTTGGAGACATACTTGCTTGATATGTTTCTTTCTGACCTGGAGTTAATGAAACTTCATATTTATTCACTAAATCAGGTCCTAAGACTTTTTCACTTTCTTCATAAATAGAAAAAAAGTCCTGGCTTTCGAAAATGGTATTTGACGTTAATTCAAATACATACACCACTACAGGAGAAGGCCTGCCGTTTGAATCAGGATTAATGTTATGACTTGCTGCTATTTCTAAATCTGAGTATGGATCAACAACTAGGTTCGCTGCTGAGCACCCAAATAAAGCTATTGAAATTAATAACAAAATATATTGGTAAAACTTTTTCATCACCCTAATTCCTAGCCTTTGTTTTTTAATGCTAATTCATAGTGCTTAGCGAAGTCTTCTAAATAGAACGGAGACTCTTTATTGATAATATCATCGGATAGCTTTTCATGAATATCCTCAAACCTCTTCCAACTTTGAGCATATTTCCTAGCTGGAATAACCTTATTAATAACCGTGTCTTTCGCTAAAGCATCTGAGTATATAGAAGTAGGTTCAACAAGTGACATAACACTCGAAACCGTACCTTCAACACCTTTCATTAAGGCTTGCTCATGACTTTCGATGTCATTAAATGCTTCTTTAATGGCTGCATTTGGCTTTAAGAAGCTAGCGGTTTGACGGTTATATAAGTTATGAATCGCATCTTCTAAGTTTGCAGAAAACTTTAAAGGGTTATTTTCTGACTTACGAAATGCGGTATGACTAAGTCGATTTGTTTGTTTAAACACTGCTCTGTTATGCAGTGTTTCCATTAAACCAACTAGCATCAAAGAAAATGACTCCCCCAGTTGTTCGAACCATTCCTCTCGGTTATCGCTGGGAATCATCATTGGATCTATACCCACCCCTCTAACAAAAGCCGCAAGTTCACCCCCATTGGTATCAAAGTTGGGAGTCGATAGGTGTTCTGATTGTCGGTTAACTTTCGGTAAAGTTTCAGATACGGTGCTCTGTTTTTCGGGCTTTGGGATATCAATAAAATCATCGACTAAACCAATATCTAGCTGAAAATCAGAAGGAACACTTTCGTTTAAGAGTTCACTAGCACTAAGGCCTAGGTCAACAAATTCTGCTTCCGATGGACTTGAGACTACTTCAGGGGGTGCGCTAGAAAGACTTTTACTTGTCTCAAGACTGACTACATCTGTATCTGTTTGAATAGAAACTGAAATTTGATAATCCCCTAAGCTAACCATATCGTCATCGCTTAGTGCTATTTCATTTCCTTGACCCACAGGAGTTACAGCATTATTTACAAAAGTACCATTAGTTGAGAGGTCTTTTATCAAGTATTTGTCACCAAACTTAATCAGTTCTCCGTGGGTTCCGGATACCACTCTTTCAGGATCTGGTAGTGTCCAATCACATTGTTCAGACCTACCAAATGTAACCTTGGCATGTTCATCACTTGATTCAAACACGAACTCACTCTCAATCTCTGGAGTAAATTTGTGAAAACTTGTTATGGTTAAAACCAACTTCATGTAAACCTCGCCAAAGACCTGCTAGATATTATTTTTAATTTTATTATTAACTACTTTCTTATTAACAGTAAGATTAATAAAAATCTTAATACTGCCATTGAAAATCATGCACGGAATAATGAATCATTTTTTTATCAAAGCAATCACGTATTGTTCAACAATTTTAATTATCCAACCAAGTTCAAATTTTTGACACTTAGACTTTCATCAATAAAAAAACGAATGTTAGTTTGGCCGAGAAATTCTAACATAATGACTTTTCATTGAGCAGAAAGGTATATATTCCCCCATCATTTATACGGAGTTCTTGTGATGGAAGACAGTAATAAAAACAATTCTATAAATAACGAAGAAAGCGGAGATAAAACTAAAATTGTAAAGACTCAAAAACGAGACAATGCAATTAAATCAACCAAACTCACTAATAATGAAACCTCCGTTAAAAATAAAAATGAAACAAATACAAAACTGTCTCAAAAAGAAAACACTCCGTTAGTTAATAAGAAAAAAAACAATAAAGATGACTCATTAAATAATAACAAAGATGTTATTAACGAAAGCTTAATAGGAGCGACCGTTAAAAATCGGTATGAAATTGAGTCGGTTATTGGGCATGGTGGGCTTTGCGATGTTTACTTAGCTAAAGATAGGATTCTTGAATCTTCAGGTTCAGAAACACCCTACGTTGCGTTAAAAATATTACAGAAAGAGTTTGCTTCTCAACCAGAGACTGCACGCATGTTAATACGTGAAGCTCAACAAACTCAAAGGTTAAGCCACCCTAATATCATTAGGGTTTTTGATTTTGGTGTTGATGGCGAAATATACTTTTTAGTTATGGAGTATATTAACGGAGAAACATTAGAGAGTTTAATACAGCGTTCTAGGCCCCATGGGCTGAAGTTTAATGCAACTTTATCAATCCTAAATCAGGTACTCGATGCACTCTCATATGCTCACTCTCTTGGTGTAGTGCACGCCGACCTAAAGCCCGCTAATGTGATTTTAACGTCTGAGGGTAACGTTAAGTTGCTTGATTTTGGTGTATCTAAAACTCATCAATTAAAGCAGGATCAATATGCGGCTAAACGTAAATCCGAAAATGTTGAAACGCTTGGTTATACTCCCAACTATGCATCACTCAACCTGTTATCCGGTAAGGAACCGAACTTAAGCGACGATATGTTTGCTCTATTTTGTATTGCTTACGAGCTATTGAGTTGCAAACACCCTTACGCAAGAACTCCAGTTAATGAAGCTCTCAAAAAGAAGATCAAGGTCTCTAAACCAACTAACATGCCTGCATCTAAGTGGCCAATATTTTCAAGCGTATTTTCAACTGGCATCATTCCGAACGAGCTGACCCCTGAGCAGTTGAAACGCAAATTGAATATGCGCTATTGGCCTATCGCTAGCGGCGCGGCAGCGAGTATATTATTAGTTAGCGGCATTGTATTTGGTTATCAGCAGCAACAAGAAACCATCGCCAATTTGGAAACCGTTATTAGCAAGCAAAATGATCAAATTGCCGGACAAGAGTGGCAGCTTGATACGCCAGCAGAAAAAAGTTTGGCACTGATTGATAGTGAAAAAAGCTTACATCCAGTCGTTAAGGCTGGCTTATTACGCTTACACAAGACCTATATTCTCAGCGAGTTTGAATCTGAAATTGATCAGGTTTTGAATTCTGATGCCAACAACTACCCGAATTATGATGAAATTGAGTCCATACTTGATAAAGCAAAAACCTACTACCCTGACTCACATAAAATAGAAGTTCTTGCCTTAGATATTCAGTCAAGCAAGCACTCCACGTTACTTTCGATAGCAAGGCAAATCAACAGTCAACTTGAAAAGTCTCGGTACAGTAAAGAAGACGGCAGTAAATCCATCTATGAGCTCAAGGATGAGTTAAATCAGATTCATCAAGGTTATCCTTTCACGCCAAGTTCGTTATCTAGCGATGTTTTCGGTCAGCACCTCACTGAAGCACTCAAAAAGAAAGACGCAGCTGCACTTGTTGCTCTTATTAAGGTTGGGAACACCTTCTTTTCAAACGTAGAAGAGCATCAAGAGAACTTACAGATAAGTAATGCGATGAAAGATGCAGTGCTGGAAATGAAATTATATGAGACAGCGCTAGATTCCAACAGCCCTCTACCGTTTCCAGAAGATGCCGCTAGAATCCTGTTCCAAGAAGAGTTTGAAAACTTTTATTCTCGCCTAGAAAAGGCAAGGACGACAACTCATCTCGATAACTTGGTGAAGGATGTGGATCTGTTCTCGAAAAACTTTCCTATTGGTTTTCAGGATGTTAACGATTTAAGATTCAAAACTGCTGATAAATACTTACGCTTCTCCGATATATTGCTTAATAAGCGAAGGACTTCAAGCGCAAGACGCGCTATGAAGAAAGCCAACGAGCTTATGAAGCAAATAGAACAGGACTCTAAGCAAAGCTAGTAATACAAAAGGGACGCGAGTCCCTTTTTTGCCGTAGATTACTTGCCAATATGCAACTAGATTGCTAATTTATACTTGTACTTAATGAGGAGAGTTAGCCTTGACTGAAGGAATAGTCAAAGTTGGCGAACGTCTGGCGTCCGTATGTAACGATAGCCTTAAACTAGGACTGCAAGACACTTACCGACTCGGCGTTTTACTTGGAAACATCCCCTTTGCTACTTGTGTTAAAAACACGCGAGTTGAAGTTTTTTCATCCCTACATTTCGACCATTGCCGTTTGGATATAAGTCAAAATATCTTTAACAATGACTTTCTTTTTGTAAGTTTATCTCAAGCGACAAGCAAACTATTTCTGCTCAAATACTGGTTATGCCATTCATACCTTCGGCTAAGCCTTCATTATCCGAAACATTCTTCTACCTCAACGTTTAATAGGGGTATACATGATTAATTTTGATGTTCTCAATACATACATGGATAACGACGTAGATCTGATCGTCACTGTTTTTTCTACATACCTTGAAGATCACACGAATGATATAGAGCGTATAGATGAGCTATATGCAAGCAAATGTTGGTCAGAACTCTATCTATTAGCTCATAGTTTAAAGGGCATTTTAGAGAGTTTCGGAGAAGACACCGCGGTCATTGCGTTTCAAAGAATAGAAGAAAAAACCAGAAACGATACAGCGCCAGATAGCTCAGATATAGCTATAGTTACTAAAGAGCTAGCTGCAATTAATCAACAAATCTTCACTTACTTGAAGAATATGCAATAAAGAAATTCAAGGCTTAACTGGGGGAAATATGGCAATGAATAATAGCAATTTCAGGGAGTTGATTGAGTCTCTCAAAGACTTAACACCAACTCAAAAAAGGTACTTACTTAGCCGTACAAAGATGGCGCTAGATGATGAAAGTAATATGTTAAACATCAGTGATATTCTAACACCAGAAGAGTTGGAGGCGTTACTATCACCGGCACCAACAACGAATACAAAATAACAATGATATACAACGCAACCGTCAGATTAACGCTAGGGACCAAGTGAAGCAAATCGACTTTGCTTGGTTGTTAGTTTCTCTCCCTATTCCTTTTCACTACAACAAACGTATTGTTTTCGAAACCTTTTTCCAATGTAAACAGGTCAGATAATTGAGCGACTAACATCAGTCCGCGACCTGAGGAGGACCAACTATCGTCATCCATTAAGTTAGGTGCCTCAATCTGTTTATTTTTATGTTGGATGAACGTCTTTTCATTGATCGGCGCTCCGCAATCAGAGACTCTCAGTTCCACGAAACCGGACACTTGGTCATCCCCAACCCTACACTCCACTTCAATTGGTAGGCCTTCTATTTCACTGTAAGAATGAATATAAGCGTTATTCATGAGTTCAACGACACAAAGCTCCAATGATTGAATTGCATTTAAGGGGATTTGATGACCCATCAAAAACCGAACAACGTCTTTGCTCGCACTTCGTGAGTGAGTAAAGGAGCTCCCGTAAGTTCGTTTAAATTCGCTCTTTGACATTCTTTTCCTTAAAATCGAGCCTCTCACCATGCCATTTTACCTGTAAAAGGCTGGCATCATCATCAAACTCATCTTCGTTATGCCAAGATTGTACTTTTTTAAAGACGTCTCCCACTTGGTCTTCAACTGTCAGCGTGCAAACAACTTTTATACTCGATGCCAATCGTTGTAGTGAAAACATCTCCTCACCCTGCCTCGCTTCAATCAAACCATCCGAATAAAGCCACAATGCATCGCCCTCATCCAGACTAATTTGGTTACCGATATATTCCATCGGCTGCATTGCACCAACGATAAAGTTATCGTCACCTATCTGTTCCATCGTTTTCGTACTCGTTCGCCAAACTAAGATCCTGGGGTGGCCAGCCGTGCAATAGCTAAGTTGCCCTGATTTTGTGTTAAGAATGGCGTAAGCCATAGTAAAGTAAAGTTGACTGTTTCTAGTTTGCTGATAACGCCGATTTAGCCGTTCAATCACAGATGCAGGCTCACTTACGCAATAGCCGTCATCTCTCAACTCCATCGTGATCGAATCAGGCCCCTGACTTTGAGATAGCGTCTGTTGAATAGAAAAAGCCATCAAAGCTGAAGAAATACCATGACCAGAAACATCAAATACATAAAACGCAACATGTCGTTCATCGAGCTCCAAATACCCCAACATATCACCACCAATCTGGGAGCATGGTTTGTAGACATAGCTAAAATTTACATTCTGAATAGTTGATTCAGCAGGGAGTAGTTGCTCCATCAGATGACTAGCAGACTGTAGGTCTTGGTGAATTGTTTGATAGGCCGCATCTAGCTCTTTATTTCTCTCAACGAGTTTGTTGTGCAGTTCTAAAGTACGAAACCCCGCACGGATTCTGGCCTGAAGTTCCTCTACAGACGTCTTCTTATCTACGAAATCATCTGCGCCAGCATCAATGCCTTTCACGATCGAACTTTGGTCATTTCTAGAAGACAGTAGAACAAAGAAAATGTAACGTTCGCTAACTTTAGATTTTAATTGGCGACACAATTCAATACCATTAATTCCAGGCATCATTAAATCACTCAGCACAAACTGAATATCAGGGCGGAGGGTTAGCACCTCAAGCGCCGCTCTTCCGTCTTCAACTGCAACCACTTCATAGCCCTGCTTTTCCAATGCACTGCTGATGTAAAGCAGTACTGTTTTACTATCATCGACCAAAAGAATGGGTTTCATCTTCCTCCTTAATACGGTTGCTTTACTGGCTAACGCAAAACACTAGTCACTGACTGCTCATTTCTAAAACGGCTGTAGTCTTCGGCTAATAATTGGTGTTGATATCGAGTGTAAGACAACGCTTCATTAGAAATTAGTATCTGATGCTCTTTTTCGATTAACTGACTTTGCAGCCTTTCAATCTGTTCATTCTGCTGTGTGTAATTGAGGTACAGTGCGAATAGACCAAAAACCGAAACCATTAACAGGGCGATTAGAATATTATTGATAGTTTTCACTTGAATACTCATGACCTCTCCTTGTCTATTATTAGACTTTCCATGATGAAAGAGAGCGTCTACGGACCAAGAGCCCAAGGCTCTAAAACGCAACGAAGCAAATTGAGGTTGTTTTTCCAATTATAGGCGATAGGAGAAAAAATAAGAAAAATCTGAAAAAATTTGAATATCCTGCTGAGTTAAGAATCGGTAAGGTGGTAGCAGCGAGCTATCATCCACTCGCTGCAATACATTAACTCTGAAATGCAGGTCTAGCTAAAATTTGGTTATACCATCGAGCAATGTTTGGCGACGTCGATAGCACATCAATTTCTAGGCCTTTAATTGCGAAACTGATCAAAATAAAGCCTGTTATATCGACGATAGTAAAATGGTCTACGGCGATAAAATCATTATGTTCAAGGCGCTTGTCTAAGACAGGCAGAAATTCGTAGACGCGTTGTTTTGATTCTTCGCCCCATGCTTCAACGCAACGTTCTCTGTCTCGATAAACTCCGGTCATGTTTCGAAACGCCTGAAATGCCGCATTTAGTCCTTGGAACTCCACCACACGATGCCACATTTCCACCTGAGCACGTTCGAGCTGGTTAGCACCAAACAGCGCCAGATCATTTTCAAACGCTTCATCTAGGTAGCGACAAATCGCCACGCTTTCACAGATCGTCGTACCATCATCCAGTTCCAGCAGAGGCACTTTGCCATTCACGCTTTTCGATTTAAACGGTTCAGATAGGTTATCGCCCTCACGAACGTTCAGCGCAATTCGCTCAACCTCGCCACCGATTTCCTTCAGAAAAATGCTAACTCGCTTACAACTTGGAGTCATTGCGGTTTCATAGAGCTTCATTTCACATCCTTTTATCTTTTTCTAACCGATTGGTTAGGATATACTGTAGTCAGTTTATAAACGATCAGTCAAGAACTTCACTATCAAAAATTTTCAAACAGTTGTGGGTCTGTTTGCTGAGCGAGATTTTTGATGCCGTTTGTGAGTTCACATGAATTTGGAGGCTGATACCCAAGCATAGATGGGTATTCATCATATTGGTTCAGTTCGAACGCTAGAGGTTCTCTGTACCATCCCTCCAAAGCAATTTAATTACCCGATAAGCAGACCCAGGCAGGTAATTTATGGCAAGAAAAGCCAACTTCGACCGAGATGAAAAGCTTCTCGTGGCTATGGATGTGTTTTGGCGCAAGGGCTTTGCGAACACGTCTATCTCGGATCTCACCGACGAGTTGAACATCAACCGCTTCAGTCTTTACAACACCTATGGTGACAAGCAACAGCTCTACTACGAAGCGCTCGATACTTACTTAAAAAAGGTCTCGCTACCGTCACTCAATGATTTGGAAAAAGACGATGCGTCTTTACCTGAGTTAGAATCGTTCCTTAAATCTTTTGCTGAGCTGCAGCGCAAACGGAACTGTGGGTGCTTTATTCAAAATGCGTTGATTGAGCACGCTGGCGAAGACGATGATGTACTGCGTAAAGGGCATTTTTTGTTTGACCATCTTATCGACATCATTGCGGATGCGCTGACCAATGCGCAAAAAGAAACCTTAGTGCCGAAAACGCTGAAACCAGAAGAGCTCGCTCGTTTTGTTCTCAACAACATGCAAGGCATGCGCGTACTTGGCAAAGCCAAACGTTATGCCGATTTGGATACGGCGCTTTCCTGCTTGCTGGTTTTGATTAGGAAGTGACATGTCGATTGAAGTGATAGCAGTACGTCTTACCAAAGGCATGGACTTAAAGCTGAGCCTAGCGAAATTGGTCGAGCAGCATGGTATCAAAGCAGGCTCGATTGCCTCATGCGTTGGCTGTACCTCTTACCTCAACCTTCGTTTGGCAGGTGCAGAGAGTACGTTAACCAAACAAGAGCCATTTGAAATTGTCTCTGTGATGGGAACCCTAACGGCTGAACATCAACACGTTCATATCTCGGTGTCTGATCGTGAAGGACGAGTTTGGGGTGGGCATTTGTTGGAAGGCACAGTGATTGATACTACCGCAGAATTGATCATCCATTCTTACTCAGAACTTGAGTTCACTAGAGCGATGGACGACTCGACTGGCTATACCGAACTACAAGTGAATCCTTGCGAATAATTAAAAGCTCCAGAGCCTTACCGTGTGGTCTCTGGAGCTTTATCCGCTTATCTCTTACGCTAAGAATTTACTCATATCGAGCAGGCAAATTTCTAGGATCATTCTTCGACTAAATAACAAACCTGATTATCGTCGACCGTTACTTGCCAAGTTTTTAGACAGTACGCTTCATCTTCCAAACACTGCCCACTCTTTAAACTGAAATGCTGTTTGTACAGTGGTGATGCAACACACATCTCACCATCGATATCACCGACAATCCCTCGACTCATCACATAAGCCTTACCAATTGGGTCCCAATCTTGAACGGCATAAACACCACTATCAGGAATGTAGAATAACGCGACATGCTCACCTTCAATCAATACAGTGGCACCGATAAACGGCATTAAGTCATCAAGCTGACACAATTTCACTTTGGTTAAAGCTGCCATTTACACCTCCTGTTTCACCGGAATACGCTGACCGCGCACACGTTGGTACGGCAAGACTTTGCTGCCCGACGTGCTGTTCAAGAAAGGACGGAAGCGTTGCAATTTCTGAGGATTATCCAGCGTACTCTTCCACTCACATTGATAGGTATCTATGACTCGCGCCATTTGCTCATCCAATGAATCACATAGGTTGAGAGAGTCATCCAAAATCACTTGTTTAAGGTAATCTAGGCCCCCTTCCATGTTCTCCATCCACACCGACGTACGCTGCAAGCGATCAGCGGTGCTGACGTAGAACATCAATACTCGGTCAATCATGGTGATCAACTCTGATTTGGATAAGTCAGATGCAAACAAATCAGCGTGTCTTGGTCTCATGCCGCCATTCCCGCAAACGTATAGATTCCAGCCGTTTTCGGTGGCGATCACCCCAATGTCTTTACTTTGCGCTTCTGCACACTCGCGAGTACAGCCCGATACGGCAAACTTAAGCTTATGGGGCGCTCGCAATCCTTTGTAGCGGTTCTCTAACTCAATAGCTAATCCGACCGAGTCATCAACACCATAGCGACACCAAGTAGAGCCGACGCAAGATTTCACGGTGCGCACCGATTTACCGTAGGCATGCCCTGTTTCAAAACCAGCATCAATTAAGGTTTGCCAGATTTCAGGAAGCTGTTCTAATTGCGCACCAAATAAATCCACGCGCTGACCGCCAGTGATCTTGGTGTACAGATCGTATTGCTGAGCAACTTCGCCTAGCACGATAAGTTTGTCTGGTGTGATTTCACCGCCCGGAACACGAGGCACTATCGAGTAAGAGCCATCTTTTTGCAGGTTAGCCATAAAGGCATCATTAGAATCTTGCAGAGATTGATGCTGCGGCTCCATGATGTGTTCATTCCACAAAGAAGCAAACACAGATGCCGCTGTAGGCTTACAAATATCACACCCATGCCCTTTGCCATGCAGTGCAATTAAGGTGTCGAAGTCTTTGATTTGTTCCACTTGGCAAATATGGAACATCTCTTGGCGACTGAGCTCAAAGTGCTCACAAAGGTGGTTGTTAACCTCTACCCCCATGGCTGCCAATTGAGTATCCAATACCGACTTGACCATATTGCTACAGCCACCACAGCCAGTACCGGCTTTGGTGTTGGCTTTAAGGTCCGTCAGGTTGGTAGTACCAGCTTGAATCTCGGCAACTAAGTCGCCTTTTGTGACGTTGTGACAAGAACAGATGATGGCGCTGTCTGGCCTTTCTCCGTCCAGCATTCCGGTATCAAACAGCAGGTTCGCTGCATGGTCTGGCAAGACAGTTTTGTTCAAATAACACTGTAAGAGCGCATCGTAGTCACTGTTGTCACCAACGAGAATCGCACCAAGTAATTGGGTGCCGCTCGCATCAACCACCAGCTTTTTGTAGATGCCTGCAACCGCATCTTGCAATACCATTTCTTGAGCGCCTTCGGTTTGCATTTGTGCATCGCCGATAGACGCCACATCCACCCCAAGCAGCTTGAGTTTGGTGCTCATGTCTGCACCTTTAAAACCTTCGCTCGGCATACCAGTCAAAACATCGGCAGTGGTTCTCGCCATGGTGTAACCGGGAGCGACCAAACCAAAGATCTTCTGCTCCCAAAGGGCACATTCGCCAATCGCGTATATGTTCTCATCGCTGGTTTGGCATTGGTTATTTATCACAATGCCGCCTCGCTCACCGACCTCTAGCTCGGCCAATCTTGCCAACTCATCTTGAGGGCGAATGCCTGCGGAAAAGACAATCACATCCACTTCGAGAGGATCTTTGTCTTTAAACACCATACGATGCTTAGCCGTTTCACCATCGCAGATTCGCTCCGTACCCGTTGAGGTGTGAACGGTTAGCCCTAGCGCTTCAATCTTCTCTTTTAGCACCAAGCCTGCACCATCATCTAATTGCACGGGCATCAGGCGAGGCGCAAACTCAATGACGTGAGTTTCTAACCCCAATAGTTTGAGTGCGTTTGCCGCTTCTAAACCCAACAAGCCGCCGCCAATCACTGCGCCTGTTCTTGCGCCTTCACATGCCTTTTTGATTTGTGAAAGGTCATCAAGCGTGCGGTAGACAAACACGTTGTCTCGGTCTTTACCTTCAATTGGAGGCACAAACGGGTAAGAACCGGTCGCGAGCACGAGTTGGTCGTAACCCAGCACATCTTCACCATCAAGCAGAATACGCTTTTGCTCTCTGTCGATGCCTGTTACTTGGCTGCCAAGTACGAGTTGGATGCCATGCATGTCGTACCATTCTTGGTTACTCAGCATCAAATCATCATGAGACTTACCCGCAAACAAAGAGGACAACTGTACACGGTCATACGCGATAAAGCGCTCTGCACCAATCACGGTAATTCGGTGCTCCAAATGCGCGTTTTTCTGCACTAATTGCTCGACGAGGTGTTGCCCGACCATACCGTTGCCTACCACAACGATGTGGCTCAATGCGTTCTTTACTGGAATCGTTAAAGGACTGTTCATCGCTGTCTCCTTATGCCGTTTGCGCTGCGGTTTTGGGTTTGTCTTCTTTCGAAGCAGGAATCTCGACTTTGGATTGCTTCTCGTAAAGGAACTTCAACACGGCTTGGCGACACTTCTGATACTGCGCATCATCCGCCAGTGCGACACGCTCACGGGGACGCGGTAAATTCACTTCTAACACTTCACCAATGGTTGCCGCCGGTCCGTTAGTCATCATCACGATTTTGTCGGATAGCAACACCGCCTCATCCACATCGTGGGTAATCATGATGACGGTGTTGTTTAGCTCGGCTTGAATCTTCATCAGTGCATCCTGCAAATGCGCACGAGTTAACGCATCCAACGCACCAAATGGTTCATCCATCAGCAAAACCTTTGGTTGAAGTGCCAGTGCTCTGGCGATGCCGACTCGCTGCTTCATACCACCCGAGATTTCATCCGGCTTTTTGTGCGCGGCATGCTGCATTTGAATCAACTCCAAATAGTGATTCACTTGCTCCTGAATCCACGCTTTGCCCTTTTTGCCGGCAATTTGTTTTACAGCTAGCTCAACGTTTTGATATACGGTGAGCCAAGGCAACAATGAATGGTTTTGGAACACCACTGCGCGGTCAGGTCCCGGTCCAGCTACTTCTCGTCCATCGACGATTACGCCGCCGTCTGTTGGCATGTGTAGCCCTGCAACTAAGTTCAATACCGTTGATTTACCGCAGCCAGAGTGGCCAATCAGCGATACAAACTCGCCTTTATTGATTTGTAAATCGACGTTCTTAAGCGCGATGAACTCGCCATCTGGCGTTGGGAATCGCATCCCTAAACGCGTTAGATCTAATAATGCTTTTTCCATGATCTTTTCCCTTATCTCAACGCTTGTTGTTTATTCCAAGACAGCCACTTTTGAAGTTGCAACATGCCTCTATCGAGCATCAATCCAATAAAGCCGATGGTGATGACGGCGACCATAATACGACCCAATGATGCCGAGCTGCCGTTTTGGAATTCATCCCAAACGAACTTGCCTAACCCTGGGTTCTGAGCGAGCATTTCTGCCGCAATCAACACCATCCAAGCGATACCTAAAGAGAGACGTAAACCTGTGAAGATCATTGGAATGGCAGAAGGTAAAACGATAGTGCGGATGTGCTGCCACCACGAAAGTTGAAGCACTTTACTCACGTTGATTAAGTCTTTATCAACGCTCGTTACACCCACAGCGGTATTAATCAGCGTCGGCCATAAGCTACACAGCGCCACGGTGATCAGTGAATTGATGAACGACTTAGCAAACATCGGGTCATCACTCACATAAGTGGCACTTACAACCATAGTGACGATAGGCAGCCAAGCCAAAGGTGATACAGGCTTGAGCAATTGAATGATTGGGTTGAACGCTTGATACAGCCCTTGATTAAGACCAAGCACGATACCAAGCGGAATTGCGATAACCGTCGCCAGTAAAAAGCCCGCGGTTACAGTCACTAGGCTTGTTATGATTTGATCGAAGAACGTCGGTTTACCTGTGTAGGGACGAATCTTCACTTCCGCGTCCGGATTCTTGGCTAACTTCGCAGCATTGCGCTTTTCCTGACGCTCGATAAACGCTTGTTCCTTTTCTCGCTCTTGCCAATGGTCATCGACAAGGTTGCTGAACTGCTGAAAAGTTTGCACAGGCCCCGGTAGCGTACCTAATGAGGTTTGCACTTCTCTCGCTGCTAAGTGCCACATTGCCAAAAAGATCAGCAAACCAATGACGGGCAAAAGTACCAACCGACTTCGGTTCACTACCTGCTTAGCAGGAAAAAGGGAAATGACATTACTAGACATACTCACTCCTAAGAAATTTACATCCTTGTTACCACAAGCGAATTCCCTCGCCTGTGGCATCTATACCCAAGTGACCTCAAAGGGGCGGATTCAGAGCGTTGTCACTGATTCAAATTCAAGGCAAACAATGCCGTGGAAGAACCTTTTCTTTCCAAATTGTTTAACGATGAAGTTGTGTCAGTGACACGCTCCCACAGGGCGAGTTGTTTTTGCTTGTATACTTCGTTAACGACTTTCAATTTAGAACCACTAGATTTTCAACTCGTTGCCTCGTCTTCAAGCAAATACATCCTCGCTGAACCTCGCCTCTTGGGGTTACTTGGGTATACTGTTATGGTTAAACCTTGTCTTTTCCTTTAAGCCCGATAGAGAACTTCTCTAAATATTTATTTGGCTCGCGACCGTCATAAACGATGTTGTCGATAAAGTGTGTTTGTGGCGCACGGAAACCATCTTCAGCACTAAAATCTGGGAAGTCTTTTTTGCTCAACACACCATCTTCAATCAGCGCTTGAGCCGCTTGTTGGTAGATATCTGGACGGTAAACCTCTTTTGCCACATCCATGTACCAATCATCGGATTTCTCGCTTGAGATTTGTCCCCAACGGCGCATTTGAGTCAGATACCAAATCGCATCGCTGTAATACGGATAAGTGGCGTTATGACGGAAGAACACATTGAAGTCTGGCACGTCTCGTTTGTCGCCTTTCTCGTATTCAAATGTGCCGGTCATTGAGTTGGCAATAACTTCGGCATCGGCTCCGACGTATTCGCTTTTTGATAGCATCTTCACTGCTTCTTGGCGGTTGGCATTGTCGTTTTCATCCAACCAATGTGCAGCTCGAATCAAGGCTTTCACTACGCGAATGTGCGTGTTTGGATACTTCTCAGCCCAAGCTTTGGAAACACCAAATACTTTCTCTGGGTTGTTCTTCCAGATCTCGTAGTCGGTCACGACTGGCGTACCAATGCCTTTGAATACAGCTTGTTGGTTCCATGGTTCGCCTACGCAGTACCCTTTGATCGTGCCCGCTTCCATTGTGGCTGGCATTTGTGGTGGCGGTGTAACACTCAAAAGAACATCAGCATCCAGCTGGCCACTGTTATCGCCTGAGTCTGGTGCGTAAAAGCCTGGATGAATCCCCCCTGCCGCTAACCAGTATCGCAACTCATAGTTGTGCGTCGATACAGGGAACACCATCCCCATGTTGAACGGTTTGCCTTTATCCAGATAGCTGTCGACCACAGGCTTCAGTGCATCCGCTTTGATTGGGTGAACAGGTTTGCCATCTGGTTGTTTTGGAATGTATTGCTTCATCTGCTCCCAAGTATCATTGGAAACCGTGATTGCGTTGCCGTTCAAATCCATACTGAACGCAGTAATCACTTCTGCTTTTGTGCCAACACCAATCGTTGCGCCCAATGGCTGACCAGCAAGCATGTGCGCGCCAGCAAGCTCACCGTCGATGACTCGGTCTAATAGCACCTTCCAGTTTGCTTGTGCTTCTAAAGTGACGTACAAGCCTTCGTCTTCAAAAAAGCCTTTCTCATAAGCAACCGCCAGCGGTGCCATATCGGTTAACTTAATAAAACCAAACTTCAGGTCTTCAATTTCTGGCTCACCCAACTCTGCCTTTACGCTGACCGTGGTGAATACCGATAACGAAATTGCTGACACTTTCAGCATCGAACTCCATTTCATTGGTTTGCTCCCATAAAAAAAGCGCCACTACTCCGAAGAGCAGTAGCGCCGTTGCTAAGTCTACAATTACCGCCGTTGATAATTGAGATAAGCGATTCAACAATAAACCCAATTCTACTAATCCAATTACTGTGCCAACTTATTTTTCACAGTAAATACAATAAATTAGCACATTCCGCAGTTCGTTATCCCCCGTTATTGCTTGCTGATAGTGCAACACGCACCACGTTAGAAAATGCGCCCTAACCCTAAAGTGGTAGAGCAACTAATCCAACACTTCCAAAGTAGTTATCAAATTCTTGGCAACTTGTGCGAGCGTTTGGCTCGATTGCATGGCTGAATTTCTTAGCGCTTTATACGCCTGTTCTTCATCAACGCTGTGCATCTTCATCAGCAGACCTTTGGCTTTTTCCACCAGCTTGCGCTCTTCAATCTTATTGGTCAGTAATTTAATTTCCGATTGCATACTTTCGAATTTCGCTCTCACTAATGTCGCATGTTCAATCCAAGGTTGAAGTGCAAACTCACTATCATGCGGCATAAGTACATAGTCCATTTTTTCTGATAACCGATTGATATCATTAGATGATAACTGCTTTAAGACGATAAGAAGTGGTGCCGATTTTCTGCGGCAGAAATCGACGATCAAACGCAGTTCCGCGGTTGGTTGCTGCCATCCAACCACAACGCTTGCCGACGGTTCTCGTTGCATTAACGTTTCTAGTTGTGCCAATTGGCAGCCGATGATGTTGTCGTAATCTTTGCTCAATAAGCCGGACAATCGAGCCTGCTCTTGGAGGCTATCACAGCATACTATGATGGGTGTTTTTGACGTTGATTGAGTCATGCACATTCCTTGTTTATATCTCACTCACTAAGAGAGACATAACAAGGAATGTGCCAATTAAAGTTGAAGCGTTTTAACTAGAGGCGAGATGTTCTTTGAAGAAACCTAGTGTGCGTTCCCACGCGAGCGCCGCTTCTTCTGGTGCGTAGCGAGCCGTTGAGTCGTTATGGAAGCCATGGTTGACGTTTTCATACATTAACGCCTGATATTGCGCATCGTTCGCGATCAATTGCTGCTCATAGGCAGGCCATGTGTCGTTGACGCGCTTATCGAGCCCTGCGAAGTGAATCATCAACGGCCCTTTGACTTGCTTTTGGATCTCTTGTGCCGCTGGTGTTCCATAAAAAGGCACACCTGCATCGAGCTCTTCAGGCATTACCGCTGCAAGCATATTGACAATGTATCCACCGAAGCAAAATCCAACCGCGCCCAATTTACCGTTGCCACCCTCGTATTGTTTGAGGAAGTTAGCGGCTGCAATAAAGTCTTGTTCGATCTTGGCTCTGTCCATCTCTTTCTGCATCGCGCGACCTTCATCGTCGTTCCCCGGATAGCCGCCGAGTGGATAAAGCGCGTCTGGAGCGAAAGCAATAAAGCCATCTTTTGCAAGTCGTCTTGCGACATCTTTGATATAAGGGTTCAGACCTCGGTTTTCATGAATCACCAACACGGTCGGCGATTTCAAGGTCTTCTTCTGTGGCATCACCAAATAACCACGCCCTTCTCCATGCCCATTTGGAGATGGAAAGGTTTCGTAAGTTGCTTTGATGTCAGGATCGTTAAATGAAACTTGTTCTGCGAGTGCGTAATTCGGGGTTAGCGCATCGACCAGTGCTGTCATGCTAAAGCCAAGCACAGCAAGGCCACCCAGCCTATTTAGAAACTCACGGCGCGAGATTTTTCCGTGGGCGTATTCGTCGTACCAATCGAAAGCTTCTTGCGGGATCGGGTGGGAAGCCTTTTCACTAGGAGTGGTATGCTTTAGAACCATTATCCATGTCCTCTGTGTCTTACCATATGGGATTTTCTCATTCTCAAAAGCGAAGCGAGAAACGAACGCGATTGAGGCTAAAACTGCGGTTTCACCACTCTGATACGGAGCAAGGTGGTGAAACACATCATTGGCGAGCTAGGATCTTTTACCTTCTTCAAACAATAGATAATGGATTCAGATTCAACAACTTTGCGTCGTTGGTTTTGCATTAATTGACAATAGTTCGTTATTGCTGGCCGCAATAGGCCTGCCAGTAAGAGAAGGCGCGTTCGAATGCTTTTTCTCTGTCGTGCATTTGTGCAAACAAGACCACTGTCATCGTAGCGAGAACCGTATTCGCCATTTGGTTCATGTCATCTTCTGACGTCCCAAACGGGCAGTTCGCAGGCATTGGTACCTCAGACAGCATTTGTTCCGTCCAGTAATGCGATGTCACGCCGCTTGTTTGGCTTAGCCATACCGTTTGGCTTACTTTCGGGTTGTATTCTGACTCACCCGATTGTCCTTTGAATGACACAACGGCATGAGCGGTTTGACCAATCTCGTATTCGACTTCAGCATGAAGTTGTTGGAACCCAGGATGGAAGCTACCACGAATACCAACCGTCGCCTGCCCCGGATTCAATGCTCGAACCACGGTATTAATCGGCGTTCTAAGCCCATAACGATTCTTCCAACCGATCATGGTTTCTGCTTGAGGAGCAAACGCACTCAGCGGCAGATACACAATGTTTTGTGTTTCTAATACACGCTTTGCGTCTTCTGCTGATTCCGCTTTCGTAATAGCAAATTTGTCGAGGTAGTCTTCAGCGTGTAAACGACCAGATTGGCGGTCGTGATAGCCGTGCATCAACACTTTATGACCATTATCGGCGAGGATCTTTGCTGCCAACAGGTGCCAAGGTTGACCTGCCGCTTCACGTTTGCCTGCATAACATGGCCAGTCGATGTCTGCACCAATAGCAGGCATGCGGGATTGGAATGCTTTCACAAAGCCAGCGATTTCTTGTTGAGTCTCGTTCTGTACACGAATCAGCATCAATAACATTGCCATCTGATCGTCGTCGCACTCACCGTTTAGGTATTCATCCATAACTCGAAACGCTTGGTCAAAGTTCAGTGGTTTTCTACCACGTTCGCCACGACCGACTGTTCTAATACATTCCAAAATGCTGCTCATATTCCCTCGTATTCCGTCACTGACTGTACGGTTTCTATTAGTTGTTCGCGCAGTTTGACAACTTCTCCCATCACAATCAATGCTGGGCTCACGCCTTTAAGTGTAATCGATAAATCATTGAGCTGATTGAGTTGTGTAACGTGCACTTGTTGTTGAGGGCTGCAACCATGAGTGATGATCGCGACTGGGAAATCTGCTCTCAAACCGGAGTTGATTAAACCCGTTTGTATTTGAGATGACTTTTCTAACCCCATATAGAAAACTAACGTTTGTCCGCTTTGCATCAGTTGGCTCCACGCTTCAAATGCGCCTGTTACCACTTGCCCCGTCACAAAGGTAACGCTACGAGCAACGCCACGATGAGTCAGCGGAATCAAGCTGTTTGCTGAACATCCAATCGCAGCGGTAATGCCGGGAATGACTTCGTACGCGATTGAGTGTTTGACGAGTGCTAACGCCTCTTCGCCTCCACGGCCAAATACGAATGGATCTCCCCCTTTTAAGCGCACAACTCGCTTTCCTTGTTGAGCGAGCGATACCATCAAATCACAAATTTCTTCCTGACCAATGCTAGGTTGTCCGCATCGTTTGCCCACGTAAATCCAATCGGCTTGTGGCGAAGCCAACTCCAAAATATCTTTGTTCACCAAACGGTCGTACAGCAGAACCTCTGCCGACATAATCGCTTTCACAGCCTTTACCGTTAACAATTCAGGATCGTGCGGCCCTGCTCCGACAATCGAGACAAAACCTTTGTGGTTCGCGTCCAGGTCTAGTGAATGGTCTTCTAAAAGTTGGTTCAGTTTGCTTGCTTGATCATGCTTAGAAAAGCGAGACGAGCGTTCTTGTTTCTGACTCGCTTGTCCTTTCTTAAACCAAGACTTTTGATAAGGCGCTTCCATGTGCTTATCCTCTTTATGACTTACTTTATTTGAATAGCCAAACTTTGCTGGTTCGCTTGCTGTTTGCCCTTTTGATGCTGATGGCTGTCGACCATTTGTTTGATTTGAGAGACGCACGAGCCACAGTTAGTACCGCATTTGAGTTTGTTTTGAAGTTGGGTCACTGACGTGCAGTCTTGTTTCTCCATCGCGTCATGTATTTGTTTATCGGTAACGCGGAAACAACTACAAACCAGTTTGGCACTGCTTTGCGATTGAGTGATGGTAAGCAGTTGCGATAGCTCCATCGGCTTGCCAATCAAGCCGGTAAAGTTGGTGTAGTCGGTTTGAATCGGTTCACTAGACACCACCAAAACAGAGCGAATGATACGAACGTCTCCAACAAGGTCGTAATCCACTGCTAACCAACCTTGGGCAATATCTATCGTAATTCTGCGGCTCTTTTCCGTTCGACAAAAACTCTGCTTCTTTGGTCGCTTATCATGTGCAAAGCGCCAAATGCCCAAATTGCTTTCTGCTTGAAATGCGCTGTAGAGAAATTTAACGGAATCAAACTGTGTACCGATGAACATACCGTAGGTTTTGACCGCGGCGTCTTGCACTTCAACATAAGACGACTTAAATGCAGGCTGCCCTGAAATAGGGTCTTTTGCGCTGTTTACTATCGCATTAACACTGCTTTCACCGCCATATCGACCCGCCCAGTGCATTGACATAAACAGCTCCTGAAAACCCAAACCTTCATCAATGGCAACTTTGGCATAAATACCGGTGTTTGAAGCAGGCTGAAACAGCTTGGTGAGCTGTCCTGCTTTTAAGCGATTTTGAGTGGCAGAGAGCGTGTTCATGTACACGGTTGGTTCTAACTCTGAGGCGGCAAGGTGGGCAATATGCCCTGTGCGCGTCATGGTATGCCATTGGTCACGTTGCCTGCCCGTATTGAGCCACCAGCCTTTTGTTCTTTCTAAGCGCGTTGGAGATTCACTGGTCACGACAAAACGCGCTTTTCCATCTGGGTGTGAATAGACGCCATCAGCAAAAGGGCGCTCTCCTCCCCATTGTGTCGGCACCCACTCTTCGTATTCTTGCTCGGTTAAGTTGGCGTATTGAGAAAGATCTAGCTTCAATGGCGAATCTGCATTCATGCCTGTCATCGCGGCATATTCCCTGAATACCGCCCGCTCAGAAGTAAACGCAAAGCCATTTTGTGTCTTTTCCAATGCACACAGAGCTTGCCCAACTTGGCTTATCGCCCACCAATCTGATTTTGCTTCACCGGGAGGCGTTTGAAACTGGCGCTGCCTTGAAAGTCGACGCTCAGAATTGGTCACCATGCCTTGCTTCTCCCCCCAGCCAGCGGCGGGTAGCAATAGGTCCGCGTAATGCGCTACATCCGAATCCGCTGTGATATCGGAAACAATCACAAACGGACAAATCTCTAGTGCACGTTTTACCAATTGGTTATCTGGCAAAGAGACAACAGGATTGGTTGCCATGATCCAGAGAACTTTAATCTCACCACGTTCTACCGCCTCAAACAGTTCAACAGCTTTTAAACCGGGCTGAGTGGCAATTTCTGGTGAATCCCAAAACGCCTGCACTTGCTTTATAGACTTTGCGTCAAAAGCACGATGAACCGCTAACTGGTTTGCCAATCCACCGACTTCTCGCCCACCCATCGCATTGGGCTGACCTGTAATAGAAAACGGCCCACAACCTGACTTGGCAATTTTACCCGTCGCCAAGTGTGCATTAATGATTGCATTGCCTTTGTCGACGCCATTTTCGGCTTGGTTTACCCCTTGGCAAAACAACGTAATTGCGGTTGGGCTTTGCGCAAACCATTGGAAGAATGTCGTGAGTTTTTCTTCTGAAATGCCAATGGAAGACGTCAAATTAGTGACATCGTAACGCAAATCAGAAACTTCTTCTCTAAGTGCATTAAGTCCGTCGGTATAAGAATTTATGTATTCAGAATCAATCAATTGTTGTTCAATAAGAAACTTGAGCAGCCCATTGAAGAGTGACACATCACCATCGTTTTTAATCGGTAGATGCAAATCCGCTTGCTGTGCGGTGACCGTTTCACGCGGGTCAATGACCACCAGCTTGAGGTTAGGATTGTTTTCTCTCGCTTGTTGAATACGTCGGAATAAAACAGGGTGCGTCCAAGCGGTATTAGCACCGCAAATGATCAATAGCTCAGTCTTATCAATATCGTCGTAATTGACGGGAACGACATCTTCACCAAATGCTCGTACATGAGCCGCAACCGCCGAAGACATACACAAACGCGAGTTCGTATCGATGTTTGCGCTGCCAACATAGCCTTTCATGAGTTTGTTGGCGACGTAATAGTCTTCCGTTAACAACTGCCCTGACACGTACATCGCGACGGAATCCGGTCCAAACTCCGCTTTCGCTTGATGAATCTTTTCAGCAATCAGATCCGTGGCTTGTTGCCATTGCACCTCTTGCCCTTGAGGTCGTTGCTTGGTGATAAGCTTTGGATACAACAAGCGCGAAGGCATATTCAAACTCTCTGCCAGCGCGACACCCTTCACGCACAGTGATCCCGCATTTGCAGGATGACACGCATCCCCAACGATTCCTTTCGCATTGACCTCGACACCACATCCAACACCACAATAGGGACAAGTGGTTTTTTTGCATCCTTGCGACATAACACCTCCAGTGCGATTCAGCCCAACTTACTAGCAAAAAAAAGCCTCTCCCGAATCGAGAGAGGCAGCAATGCCTTTAACGCTGTTAGTACATTTTCAAAAAGTAATACCCTATACCGCTCTCGCCTGCTATTAAGAGCGGCGCATCGAGTTATCGATGAACGTTTATGTAAAGCAAGTGAGGTGCCAAGATTAAAAACCCTTATCATACAAATGGTTAGCTTAAAACCAATTATAGCAACGTAATGCTACGCACTGATTGTGTGCAAATTTCGGTCATTATCGTGCAGTATTACTTTACTAATTCCATAACTAACCTGGATTCTTCGTCACCAAAATAATGCGCTTCTTCTTCTAACGTTTTAAAGCCAAGGGAGAGGTATAAAGACAATGCAGGTTGGTTCTTAGGATCGACAGTCAATTTCACGCTTGAGCCTAACGTCAACGACGCAATAACGTTTTCTAGGAGGGAACGCGCAATACCTTTACCTCTATGTTGAATATCGACGGCCAATGACATGATCCAATATTGATGTGCATTTGTGCTAGTCGTTAGCAATATATACCCTGCGACCTGCTCTCCCTCTTTTGCTACCAGTAAACTCTCTCCCCAACAATCAAAAGCTTGCCGAAAGAAAAATTGAGGATAGGCGTGTTCTCCAAATAAAGTATTTTCGAGCTTATATATGGCAAATAAGTCCTCTTTTTGCGCAGACAAGATGTCCATTCAATGACTCCTTCTTTAACATGAATGGCAGCAGTATACCTAAATCTCATCTAAATGACGGGACACAAACATCTCAATTAAGTGCTTAAGAAATGTAATATTCTTCCTGAAAATTAGGCCTAACTCACTTAGAACATACATCCGTGATTAAGTTTTAACCGCAAAATCAAAAACCACACAAGATGAAAATTTCAATACATACAACCATTAAATGCATTAAAATTAAGAACTTTATTCTGGTTTATTGAAAAATTCATAGTTGGATAATTTACAACCACCCCAAATCCACAGCATTATTCACCAAGCTTCGCATGTGATAATAAACACTAAAACCTTTACCATTTTCAGCATTATTATTTTTATAAAAGCGAGTTTTAAAGTGAAAGAATCTCGAAATGCCTTAAATCCTAGTGAAATAAACACAACCACAGCTTGGTCAAAACATGATACACATTGGGTTCTTAGCCTATTTGGAACAGCCGTTGGCGCAGGCATCCTGTTTCTGCCAATTAACCTTGGGATTGGTGGTTTTTGGCCTTTAGTCGCGATGGCAGTACTTGCTTTTCCAATGACCTATCTTGCGCACCGTGGCTTAGCTCGTTTTGTACTATCTTCTAAGATCAAAAACGCAGACTTCACTGATGTAGTGGAAGAGCACTTCGGCGCAAAAGCAGGTCGTTCTATTTCACTGCTGTATTTTCTTTCGATCTTCCCGATCCTGTTGATATATGGGGTTGGGATAACAAACACAGTAGATAGCTTCATGGTAAATCAGGCTGATATGGCTTCTTTACCTAGACCTTTGCTTTCTGGCGTACTAGTGTTTGCACTAATTGCTATTATGATGGCGGGTGAAAAAGTAATGCTACGGGCCTTTGCCATTATGGTGTTCCCACTTGTTGCCATTCTTGCCTTTCTATCATTTTACTTAATACCGAACTGGACCATGCCTGTCATGGATGTGCCAGAAGCGTCAGCTTTTGCTAGCACTATGTGGTTAGCAGTTCCTGTAGTGATTTTCTCGTTTAGTCACGCAGCTGCAATTTCAAGCTTTGCAAATGTACAACGTCGCCATTACGGTAAGCAGGCAGATGCCAAATCCGAAGTTATTCTTCGCCGCACTAGCATCATGCTGATTGCCTTTGTTCTTATTTTTGTATTTTCCTGTGTGCTAACACTGTCACCTGAACAATTGGCTCAAGCAAAAGAACAAAACGTATCCGTATTGTCTTACCTAGCGAACGCAACCGATAATCCATTTATTGCAACACTTGGTCCTTTAGTAGCGTTTGTTGCTATCACTTCATCTTTCCTTGGGCATTTTTTAGGTGCGCGTGAAAGCTTAAATGGTTTAATTACCAAGCATTTTAACCTATCTGAGAAGCGTGTTGATCGTATCAGCGTGGCAGCACTGTTCTTCTCAATCTGGGCGGCGGCGATCATGAACCCAAGTATTCTTGGTATGATGGAAGCATTGTCAGGGCCTGTTATTGCAATGATCTTATTTATTATGCCAATGTTAGCGGTGTATAAAATCGAGGCGATGAAACAATATCGAGGAAATGTCTCTACTTACTTTGTTCTAGCAGCAGGCATTGTGGCGGTAAGTGCATTGATTTTTAGCTTCTTCAGCTAATAACTAAAGACTAGCTTGGATTTTCAGGGGAATACCTTACACAAGGTTAAGGTGATTCCCTGAATTTTCTTACTCTTTAAAAGGTAATCATCGTTACCCTTGACTCTTAAATAAGAGCGAAAACACCCGCAATCATAAGTACTGAAGCAATGCAGGTACGGCCGATAATGCCGAAGTGCGAAGGTTGAATCATTTCATTATGCATAGTTAATCTCCTATTTATTATAAATAGCCATTTTTTATTGGCTTAATAACACTATGTCTAATATCCAGTTTTTTAACAACCCATACAAACATTAAATATTTATGACAGAAACGTAATTTTTTACACTTCACCCTGATTTCGAGCGATGAATCCGCGGCTTAAATCATTAGATTGAGTCCACCGAATATGCTCACTTACCTTCCATCGTTACCCTACCTATGCCATCTTCCAATCATTACATAAGTTTTCAATAGATTTTGTTTTTATAAATCATAATATTATAGAGATCCTTCTCGTCTCTCACTCCCAAAGCACTTTGCCACTGGGAATCCATCCGCACTTAACCAACAAGAAATGGTAGACTTAACTGGTATTCGGTTAAGAGATCACATTTTATTAATACGCTCATGCACTTCTCAATTAAAACACTGGCTTGCGCACTTTGTACTGCACTTGGACTTTTCTTGCATCCGACCAACGTACTGGCGAGTACCGAAAAGCAAGCTTATCTGGAAGAACACATTTCAGCAGAAAGCAAGCCCATGTTAAAACTCTACTTTCGCTCGATGGGTAAGCCGCGATCAATTCAAAAAGATGAGTTAAATGCGCCACAGAATGCATCAGCGGAGTCTCTTGCTCTGTATTACTTTGCACGAAAGTACCTTAAGCGTTACGAAGGCGTTCCATTACCGAAAGATATGCCCGATTTAATCGAATTCGGTAAAAAGCACCATTTGGAATGGGTCGTCGCTGAAGCACAGCTCAATAAGGCTGTAACAATGATTGAGCAAGACGATAACTGGAACGCAGAATTGTTACTCCATGACGTTGTTTCTACAGCCCGTGATCTTGGTTATCTAGCATTAGAAGGCCGTGCTTACCGCTGGTTAGGCAATCTAGAAGTATCTCGAAATCAACTACGCAGTGGCCTAAAATATTATCGCAATGCCTATGAGTTATTAGAAAAAACAGTATTTGAAATACAAGTCGCGATGACACTGAACAACATTGGGACGGTCTACATCGACGCATCAGATTGGGCTCGGGCCAACAGTTACCTAACGCAAGCTCTCGACACTTACCTAGAGAGCGAATATCAATACGATAATAGCTTTTTTATGGGGGTTATCTACGCAAACCTTAGCATCGTTCACTCGAGCCTCGGAGATAACAAAAAAGCGGAATATTATTTCAATGAAGCCATTCGACTTTCAATGCAAACAGGATCGGACACAGTCAAGCACCACTCTTTATCCAGCTTTTCACAAATGTTGAGCTCGGTAGGAAAAATTGATGATGCATTAATGGTCGCACAGCGTTGCGTAGACCTGCCCATTCCAAAAAATCTAGAAATGCTAAAAACGTCTTGTTACGAGGCATTTGCAGAGGCTTACCTCGCAAACAAACAATACGATAAAGCTATTACAACAGCACTTAACGTTCTAGAACAAACCAAATCAACCAGTGAATTAGAGCTGCGTCAGCGTATTGATATGCTTTCGGTACTGGTAAACGCTCATCAAATTCTTAATGACTATGAAGCGGCTTTTCATTATTTAACCCAATTAAGAGAGCTAGAGGCTGAGTTTTCTCATCATATTCATGGTGAAGAGATGATTAACATTAAGTTTGACCTCGAAGCTAAGTTAGCCCAGAAAGAACTCAAATTGCTAGAAACAAAAAATGCGCTACAAGCCTCTGAACTGCGTTCACAGCGCTATCGAGAAATGTTCTACTTTATCGCTATTGCGGCAATTGGAGTCGTTGGTTTTCGTTACGTACTGCGCGTTAGACGTATTAATAAAGCACTCACTCAAGAAAATACTACCGATCCATTAACTCAACTGCATAACCGTCGCTATCTTCACATTTGGTTGGACAAAATGGCTCGTAGAAGCCCAGATAGAACATTTGCCTTAGCCGTTTTAGATGTCGATCATTTTAAAACCTTTAATGATCAATATGGACACGATATTGGCGATAAAATGCTGACTCATATTGCCACGCTATTTAATGAATCCACTCGCTCTGGTGACCTACTCATTCGTTGGGGTGGAGAAGAGTTTGTCCTATTATTCGAAGTACAGCGAGTTGAAGATTGCGCTAAGTTTTTGGAGCGATTGAGATATACTGTTGAAAACACACCATTGGTGGTTGACTCTAAACCATTAAGCGCGACAATTTCCCTTGGAGCAGTGGACAAGCTGTCGGCACAAACAATTAAACAAGAATGGGATCAGTGGTTTTTCTTGGCAGACCAAGCTTTGTATGATGCGAAGCAAGCTGGCAGAAACCAGTTCATCATTCACCCTACATCATAAAAAAGCACACATGAAAAAAAATCTAATCATTATTACTTTTGCGCCTCTATTTCTTATGGCGTGCAGTAATCAGCAAGCATCTCAACTGGGAATGCGCAGCAGCAGTGTCAACGTATATGCCCAGCAAATGAGTAACACTCAACTATGTGAAACTCTCTACTACAACCGTGCAACTAACCAAACCAAAGTGGCGATTGGTGCTGAGTTCAATCGACGTGGATTAAACAAAAAGTGGTGTGATAAAGAATTCGATAAGTTGTACATTAAAAAATGGATTGATAACGTGCTGCCTAAGGAAAAAGCCGAACCTAAAAAACCAATGGCAACTATTCAACCCGCTTCAACTAAATAACTCCTCTCTTGAAGCAGACGGTACACTCGTATTTTCTGCTTTTCACTTTTCATGCATGTTCGATACGACATATAAAAACCTCATAGTTTCAGCAAATTAACAAAGACTTATGTTGTCCATCGAACTTTTAATGTAAACAAGTTGTAAATGGTTTTCGTCCTTATTCTTTGTCGTTAGCTTTGTTTGTTCCTGTTAGCGGAATATGAAACAGGAACTAAAAAATTCCAAACAAAGACATGAGGTCAAAAATGGAAATACGCATTAATCGCCTATTTGCTGCTATGTTGGCAGTAGGCATTGCACCTGCCGTCTCGGCGTTTGATCCACTCTATTCTGAACAATGGCACTTAGACAACACGGGGCAAACTGCGTTTGCGGCTAATCCTGCTGTTGCTGGGAACGACTTAAACACTAAGCTCACTCAGGCAATGGGGATTGCAGGTGTTGGTGTGAAAGTTGCCGTCATTGATTCTGGAGTGCAGATCGATCACCCCGACCTTGCAGGTAATATAGTTACAGGTAGCAGAAACTTCGTCGAAGACTCTTCATTCCCATCAAGTTATCCGGTTGATACTAATGGTCATGGCACTGCTGTAGCCGGTTTGATTAGCGCCGTCGGCAACAACGGTGAAGGCGGACGCGGTGTCGCTTCTCACTCTTCCCTCATTGGTTTTAACTGGTTAGCCAACCAGACATTAGAAGGTTGGTTAATCTCCCATGGCATGGACCCAGCAACACGCGATGTTCGCGTATTTAACCAAAGTTACGGTTTCAGCCCTATAAACCCGATTACTTTTGATGAAAGCGACCCTCAACTAAAACTTGAAATGGACGTGATGAAAAACGTCAGCGAGAGTAACGCCTGGGGTCGAGGTGCTGTATTTGTAAAGTCAGCAGGTAATGGTTACCGCTATTTCAATGCAGGGCAATTCTTCGTATTGCCAAGTAACTTCTTTGCTGGTGGAGACAATCAAGGCTTACCGATGCACAACTCTGCTCAGTCTTATGATAACGCCAATTACTTCAATTTAGTCACTAGTGCACTACGAGCGGATGGTACGCGAGCGAGTTACTCATCGGTGGGTTCGAACGTGTGGGTTGCAGCACCAGCAGGTGAATATGGGCAAGATTTCCCCGCTATGGTCACCACTGATTTAATGGGTTGTGAAGAAGGGCAAAATACCAGTGAAGGCCTTGGCATTAATGGGTTACACGGCGGAACGGATCTCGACCCGAACTGTAACTATACCAGTACGATGAACGGAACCTCATCGGCTGCGCCAAACACATCGGGTGCCATCGCGGCAATCATGTCAACCAACCACGCACTTTCTGCTCGTGATGTACGTGCTTTACTAGCGGAGACAGCAAAAGTAACGGATAAAGCGCATCCAGGCGTACAGCTTGAATTTACTAACCATAAAGGTGAACAGGTTAGCTACGAGGCAATTGCCCCTTGGCAGAAAAACGCAGCAGGCGTAGATTTCCATACTTTTTATGGCTTCGGCGCTGTAGATTTAGATGAAGCGATTCAACGTGCTCGCATGACGAATCGTGTTTTACCAGCTCAAAGCATTACGCCATGGGTTCATAACGCTACAGAAGTAAGTGTACCCGATGCAAGTCTAGTTGGTGGTTCTTCAAGTATCGCCATTGCCGATGAGCTGACAGTAGAATCCGTTCAAGTGACATTGACATTGGACCACGCTCGTCTGCCCGACTTAGCTATCGAGCTCATTTCGCCATCAGGGACTCGTTCCGTTTTGCAAACACCGCGCAATGGTCTTGTTGGTCAATCTCTTGATCCAACGATTACAGGCTACAAAAATCAATTAATGTTGTCTAACCAATTTTATGGCGAAGATGCAAAAGGCGAATGGACGTTGCGAGCAATAGATACGAACGGCGATGAAGTCTATTCTTACATTGCATATTTCAATTCTTCCACCATCTATGACGTTCCGATGGCAAACAACGCTCAGCCCGGTGTTATTAAGAACTGGTCGATGCGCATATTTGGACACTAAGGAGTCAATAACATGAAATACAAATCATTTTCTATGCTGGCTCTCGTTATCATGACGTCGAGTGTATACGCTGAGCAACAGCTCTCTCAACAACCTGCACCAGAACTGTTTGTGCCATCAGAAGCGGTTGAGATTAATGGCCAAGATTATCGAAAAGTGCAAACTGGCACTGTTAGAACCCTATCTGAAGACGTAAAACTTCAAGCGGGTGATGAGGTGTTTAAGAATGCGTTTAGTAACGTATCCAAAGCCACTGGACTGGTTTATATCACCGTAAACAATCCTAACGAAGCGAAAGCAGTTGCCAAAGAGTTAAAATTAGAAGTTATCTTCGCAGAAGAGGAATCAGCGGTGTTAAAAGCATCTCAAGATCAAGATCTGCTAAGTATTAGCGACTACCTAAACGCAGACAGCCGGGTAAAAGCGTCTAAAATTGAACTAAACAGCGGTAAATACCGTGCACAATAATTCTCTAACAAGAGAAGTTGGCCTGTAAAACCATGCCTCAGCGATTGCTGAGGCATTTTTATGGGTAGGAACAGATACGCTATTATTCTTTAGTAACATTTCGCATAACTAGTATGATACCTAAACACCCTACTCGCCTGCGCCTGTCATTTCTTAAACAAAATAATTTCCGTTCTTAGCTCTTCTTCCGTGGTTTCCTTCGGACTATTCAGATAGCGTTCGATTCCTAAAGGACTGGTTTTGACTTTCATACCACTCTGACGAACCAAGTTCATCGCTAAAGCCCATGCATTTCCCAAAAACTGATATTCACCTCGGTGTTCAACGACAAATGTTTCACTCTCAGGAATGGTACCGGTAACCGCCCCTTGAGGCGCTGGTACTGAGTTATGAAGAGGAAAGCAAGTGATAAACTCGAATGTACCTTTCTGCATATCCATCGACTGGTAATAACAAAACAATTCACCATTCACGGATAGGGTTTCGTCACTAATTAACTGTTCTAGTTGCTGAACATGCTTCTCAATTACCGAACCTAATTCCTGCAAGCTAGCCACACCCTTGATCCCAATGTAATGAATTTGAGGCAACGTTCGGTTACCTATTTCGACTAAGTCTGAATGCACTCTTCCGGTTTCAAGCTTACTTTTGAGCATGCGTAACCCACGTTGATAATCCATCTCTATCATCGACTTAAACATACTTTTCAGAAAGAACAGATACCAAGGGACGCGAGATTGCATTTGCCATTCGACTAAACAGCCATTTTGTGACGGCGTCACGATTAGAGTCACCTTTCCATGGCTCTTGATTGGGCGAAAGAAATGTAGCTCCATATCTAATCGATGCTCTTGAGTACTTTCCAGTACAATCGCGCCAGTCCCAATACGCTGACCATTCCATTGATAACCAGCTCCAACGTGGCCCTGATTATCACTGAATGTCAGCTCGCAGCTTGGTTCAAGAATGATCCATGGTGACCAGCTGGGCCAGTTATTGAAGTTCTTGAGATAGCCAATAATTTCACTTTGATTCTTATTAATTTCAATACTTCGGCTGACCTGATAAGAGAGCATAACGGTTCCTCGAGTTTCCGCTTCACTAACTTCAGTCTAATTCAAATTCCAGTTTTTTCTTGTTTGACTACGGGTTAGATGCGTACGACAAGAAAAATCCAGAGCGTTAATTCTCACTTGAATCAATACGCGCAAAGCTAAGAGCAGAACTCCACTTTTGCACTAAATCGAACACCATCATCGTCCAGTACTAACGCCCACCCCATCCGTTCACATATTCGTTGTACGATAACAAGCCCACAACCATAACCAGCGTTGTACGTCTCGTTGCCATCGTGACGGTTTAGGATCTTAAGCGCATGACCTTTCAACTCAATTTCAATATCTCCCACACTATAGCTAAAGGCGTTTTTAATCAGATTGTTGATAACAATGGTCACAAAACTCTCTGGTGCCTTCACTACACCACTATGTTGTTCGTGCAAAGCGTAGTTCGAATCTTGCTTGGCAAATAAAGGAGCCAGCTCTTCCAGTTGTTTTTGTAAACAAGTAAGAAGCTGATGCTCTCCGTAATGTTGAGGCTCTATTTTCTCTTTACCAAGTAAGAGAAACGCTTCTGTCAGTACACGCATCTCGTCACAAGCTGACTGCATCCTCGTGATGGCTTTTTGCGCAACTCGAGGTTGATCAGGAAGACGCGTCAGAATGTCTGTTGAGCCTTTAATCACCATGATTGGCGTTCTCAACTCATGCGATGCAAAACGGCTAAATTCTTGTTCTCGTTTGAAATAGCCCGCGATATCGTTCTTATTATCCAGCAAAGTCTGCTCTATCTGGCGTGTTTCGCTGAACTTAGTTTCAACTTGGAAAGCGGGTTGATCCGGTGACATTTGGCTAATTTTGTCTTCAATTTGCGCTAATGGCCGAGACAATATTCGCACCATGTAAATGCCATACCCAACCATGACAAATGAAAACAAACCACCGAGCAGCAGCGTAAACTGATGCAGCGAGCTTTCGTATTCGTCCAAGTAATCATCTGAGTCATCTTGAAATACAATGTACATAAGCCCCTTCCCTGAGGGGTGGTTCAATACAACAAAGTGTTTGTCTTCTTCACCAAGCAGGTATTCGTAAAAACCAGGTGAAGTAAAAGAGAGCAACCAATCGGGTGTCGGTGCTTCACTCCAATATGAGTTGAATTCCAATACGTTTGGCAATGGCGCATCCCAGCCCTGTTTCTCGAAATTCTCACTATAAAGCGCAGCTTCAGTATCTAGCCAGTGATGTAAACTCAGCACTTCCAGTTTGTTTTCTGCCACATAAATCAGCGACCAAAAAAGAGTAAACATCACAAACGTCATGACCCCAAAACCCCAACGGATCTTGCGATAAATGCTTGGATATTCGTTATGCTTTAAGTCGGTAACCTTGTCCATGAATAGTCTCTAATCGTGATTCTTCAAAACCTTTGTCTAGCGCGGTTCTTAAACCGTAAATATGGCTACGAAGTGCATCACTTCCGGGTGGTTCGTCTCCCCACACACTATCGATCACTTCTGTGCGCGTGACCGCTGCTGGAGCACGTTGGAGGAGCAATTTTAAAATTTTAGTTTGAATTCGACTCAGCTTAATTTCTTTGTCTTTTCTCGTTACTTTTCCTGTCCGCGCATCTAAACAAATATCTGCAAATTTGAGCGTTCCGATATCTTGTCTTGGACCACGATTAGCCAAAGCATGAACACGCAAACTGAGCTCTTCCATCGCAAATGGCTTCATTAAATAATCATCTCCCCCCGCTTTAAAAGCCGCGATTTTGTCCTCTAGCGTATCTTTTGCCGTTAGGAAGAGAATTGGCGTTCCACATAACTTATCTTGTCGAAGCTTCTGTACCGTACTGATGCCATCGAGCTTCGGCATCATGATATCCATGATGATTACATCGTAATGATTTTCCTCGATTAACTTAATCGCAGCCTCTCCATGAAACGCACAATCGATAATCATGCCTTCTAGCTCAAGATAGTCTGCAATCGTCTCCGAGACGTTATGGTTGTCATCTACAATTAAAATTTTCATAAAATCACATTTCTTCACGATCTCTTCACGATATGCCCAATAAGATACAGGCAATTTCCTAAACTCGCTCGTAAATTGAGGTTAATACAATGAAAAAACTCGCTCTTATTTCTGTAGTAGGTTTGGCATTGTCTGGTTGTGGTGGTTCAGGTGGTGGCAGCAATAGCGATAGCACATCAACTCAACCAGCAGTGAAACCAAGTGTAGCGATTGGCTCTGTTGAAGCGGTCAACGCTGAAGAAAGCACGTTAACCGTCAATGGACATACGTATCGTGTGTCTGAGGTGGTTTATGACGACACACAAGTGCAACTGGCCGATGTAAAACCAAAAATGGTGGTTCGCGTGGGGTCAGATATTCGGCAAGCTTCGAATAATGGCGTCCGAGTCACACTTGAACCAACCATTACAGGACGTGTCACAGCGATTGATCATGTGAAGAAAACATTTACGGTAAACGGCGTAGATCTGCAGTTTGACGGTTTAAGTGATGATATAGAGGTCAACGACTGGGTGATGGTGTCATCATTGCCAACTGCTGATGCGGGTTATCGAGTGTTGTCTGTGGTCGAAATCGACGTAGATAACGATTACCCAGCCCTTGGAAGCTACTACGAACTGGAAGGTCGCATTACTAGTACCGATGAAAATGCTGGCACGTTTGAGCTTGGTACAAATATAACCGTATCTTACGACAACATTAGCCAACTTAGCATCGGCCAATGGGTGGAAGTAGAAGGTGAAATGCAAAACGGTATCTTCATGGCACATGAGGTACAAGTTGAAGACTACGACGATCTAAAAAATGACAGCGATGTGGAAGGTATCGTGACTTGGGTTGCCAAGGATTATAGTGAGTTCTCTCTAAACTACCGAGGAGCATTCTTCATCGATAACGCAACACGATTTGAAGACGGCAGCAAAGCGAACCTAAAACAAGGCCAAGAAGTGGAAGTAACGTCTGTCATGAAAAATGGCAAACGCATCGCTACCGTTATTGAGTTTGAGCAACCAGACTTTGACGATAACAACCAATGGCAAGGTAAAGAATTTGAATGTGAAGGATACGTATCAAACTACGATGCTGAAGCAAGAACATTTGAAATCGAGCGTTGCGAAAACGACGCAGATCAATTGCTAAACAACACGACCGTTGTGATTGATGCACAAACACGCTTCCAAGGCATCGAAGAACTTAACCTAAATGGTGCTCGTGTCGAAGTCGAAGGTGTGATCATTAACGACCAAAATATTGCCCGTGAAGTGGAGTTAGACGTTTACGACAACTAATCCCTTCTACGCTTAAGAAAAAGTGTCACTTCGATGGCACTTTTTCTTTTTACCTTACTTTGCTTCCCAAGCTCAAACCAACAAATTCTCAGCCAAAACCTTTTCTCTCCGTTACACTTTACCTATGTTTCACAACATTGGTGACAACTATGAAAAAACGCAACCTCATTTTGTTAATCTTGTTTTTTGGTTCAGCCACGAGCTTAGCTAGCGTGATGGATCCTGACTGCGATGCAGAAAAGGCAGCTAAAGCCGCTGCGACAAAAGCCGTGGTTGGTGTTGGTGGTCGCTGTACGCCTAAAGAGGCACTGAAAGATACCGCAGTTGATGCAGGAAAAGACAAATTGCCAGATGAAGGGATGGCGGGTAAAGCTGTTGATGCAATGACACCGGAAAAAGAGAAGAAAACGGTGAAAAGACGTGACAAAAAAGCTCAATAAAAATTAACGTCTACACCATAGAGTTTGAGCGTAGAAAGCATGTTGCCGAAATAAACTGATTACTTACCTGTTGTTTGATGCCCAAGTTCAACCTTGTTTTCTCATATTCCAATACAGGACTTTGACCTCGTACTATTTTTACTACACAAGTCAATTAATTAGTAATAGTTTCTCTTAACTCTGAGACTTTGAGCCTAATGAAAAGTGCCATAACTTGCATACAAATCACTTGTCTATATTGTACACATACAATATATGAAAAAAGGAGGTCTAACGATGGTTAGAGGTTATAGTGAGCAGACGCTAAAAACCGAACCTGTAGTTCAGTTGGCGATACTGACAGGCTTAGATGCAGATTTGAGTTTTATCAGAAACAACAGAGAAAAGGTTTTGCCTGTAATAACAGGTGTCATTTTGTATCGACAGCTCAATCGACTCGACCAAAGAAAAGTCCTTGAACAAGCACAGGCTTTAGAGAATCCGAAATTTTTCGGTAAGGTTCAAATGCTGATAGCGCAAAGTATTGCTAAGCCCATGTGGAACCCTTGGAGTCTATCAGATGGTGAGTTGCGCCAGTATTTCGATACTCATCAGGCAGTCGCAGACTTCCTTTCTACATGGTTTATCACCATCGATATTAAACTTGAGGTCGGCTTTGCAGCAGCTGTTATATACGGGCTATCAAAAGGTCAAGGGGCTGCATTGATTAAAGAAATGGCTTCTGTGCACATCGCTGAAGAGACTTTCAAGAAACTCAGCCTCTCATCAACTGCGCAACGAGCTGGCGCGAGAGCATTTTTTGTAGCGGTTATTCTCGCGAGTGTACTCAAAGGCTTTAACGAGGCTGATGCGCTAGCTGCAAAGCAAGAGTTATTACGACGTAACATGCTTAGAATAGAGGATTTGTAAGCTATGTTTTGGATACTGGGTCTTTTTATCTCCTTGTTTATCATGTACTCGGATTATGCGCATTATTTCTATACCAAGCGGCACGGAAAGAAATCTAAGGTTTCTCGCTTATTAAGCTTGCTGATCACGGTAACGCTTCCTATGATTGCTACTACCGAGATTTTGAACGATCTTGGGGCAGGGAAAGTCACCTACCAAGTGTGTGTAATTTTCGTTTCGGCTTTAGTTGGTCTTCTGGTCTGTTTGTCGGAACAGTATCGTTTTAAGGCAGAAAGAGATTAGTCGTATCATGTTGTGTAGCTATCAACAAAGGCACCAAATTAGCGCCTCTTTCATTCTTGGTGTATTAATAACCGATTCGGGCAGGTAAGTTTGGAGCAAATGTTTCCTCACGTGTATCCTCGATCACGCGACCGCTATTATGACTTCCTGAATGAAGCAAAATGTATCTTTCGGCTAATTTTTGACTCGCTGACTTAGAACCTTTAATCACCTGAATACGCATAGTTCATGCCCACCATTGAGCCGTCTGAACTATTCGCTGTACCATGATAGAAAATAGTTTCTGTATTGAAACATATATCCCTTGCGCGTGAATATTTAGCTGACTCGGACATATCAAATCTAGCCTCAACTGATATCCAAGTGAACTTTCAATTTGCAAGACCAGTTGTTCATAATTTATTTAAAAGTTAAAAACTAGTTAATGGCGAGCTAATACAAAAAAGAGCGCCGATTGACGCTCTTTCCGATCTCTAATTGATAACCAATTATGCTGTCTCTGTCTGACCTATCCAATGATAATGGTGGTTGGCTTTTTTACCCACTAAACCGAGCTCTGCCAATTCCTCAAACACCTTGTCTACCTCTTCCGCAGATAACCTAAATTGTTTGGCAACGGCTTTTTTTGTGCACGTAATTTGATGCGTTTTAAGTGCATCGCTCACTTGCTCTAACAGAGTTTTCGGTTCTTTTGGCTCTTCAGGCTCCGGCGTTACTGGTATTTCTTGCTCTTCCTCCTCTTTGATATGAGGAAGATATCCCGCTGGCTCTGGATCGATATCGCGAACCGTTTTCAGTATCATGCCCTCATTTCGGCGATAGAAATGTCTGAACCGTTGCTCTTCACCAATCAGGCCGACAAAAAATGCAGCAAAGAAATCCAACAGAATCGAAAGAAATACAACCAAGCCAAGCTGAGCTTGCTGAGAGGTAGTACCAAATGCGTTAGCTAGGCTATCAATCAAACCAATAACTGAGCCTTGCGTGACCGGTGGTAAGCTATCACGTTCCATAGCCAAGCGTTGCTGCTCTTCGCGTAAGGTTTTGTTTTGCTCCTGAATGCGAGTTACACCAGTCGCGATACGCTCCATCTCGATGTATTTCTGCGCTGCCATATTGTTGAGTTCAATCTGTTTATCGATTGCCGCAATCTGGCGATTAAACGCTTCCACTTTCGCCTTCTCTACCGAAATATGACTTTGTGCGCTGTTTGTTGCACTGTTAATGCCACCAATACTACCGCCAATGGAGATCGCAGCTAAGACTAAATAAAACACGAGAGCGGTTGCCGCCCCTGTATAGTTGCGATGGGCTCGGCGCTCACCGTATTCATACCAAGCGTAGAACTTACCCGCTTCAAAAATAATCGCTAAACCACCAAATAAGGTTTGCATCATCGGGTTTTCGTCGATCGACAAAAACAGCAATAGAGAAAAAATAGTCGATGCTAAAATCGCAGCACCAGTGAATGCGTATACACTCACCATGGCAAATCGACCTTTAGGGTATCGATATCCAATCTGTTGTTCGTATTTCATTTGAGAAATTTCTTAAGATTAATCGCCCCTCCGACTAAGTAGGACGGACGTTCTAGCATGTACAAAGGAGCGCAGAATACCGTATCCTTTATTAAATTACTGTCATAATTCCGTTAATGGAAAACAAGTGAAGATTCGGTGTGCATTTTGAATCGATATCAGCCAAATCTAGCACGCAAAAACACCACCACGACACCCACTAACCGAAGCTTCAGTGACATATAGAGAGATTAATTCGGTATCTTCAAAAGCGACGAGGCAAGACTGACAAGTTGAATTAGAGGTTGTGAATGCCAGCCGAATCAAGACATTAAAGCGTTAAAAATAGGCAATAAAACAAATAATGCACACTTGCATCACCTTTTAGTAAACTGATAATTACATTGTTTGGTTAATTTGTTAGTATCCCGCGCCGAAGAAGATAAGCACTCAATTGTATGGAAAACACTCTAATACAGCATAAACACCATCGCTTGCACGCTACTGCGGTTATTATCGCGGTGTTGTTTCAGTTGTATTTAGCGTCCACAGCGACTCTTAACCCAACACAAGTTCACAGCACAACATGGCTTAACAAAGTTCAAAGTGAAAAGGTCTTACTGTGTACCGCAGATGGTTTCAAATGGGTGGATATCAATACGCTGATTGAAGCTAACGCTCAACCTTCTTCTACGCTCATTCAAGATCTTAATTTACATGAAGGCTTTCAGTTTGAGTGTCCGCTTCTTCAAGCGGTTCAATTCTTTCTTTTGGTTGCGATTGGGCTATACCTGACTACCATCCATTGGCTGCGCCGAGTCAAGAATGCCCTGACGCCTTACCGATTTTCAAAATGCGATAGGCTCGTTTACAAACACATTGCGCCTAAGCACTCTCCGCCGAGTGTTTTTCCTGCCTAACAGGCATCTAATCATTAACAACTTTATTCAAAAATAACGATGACTCTGTTTGTTGTCCATTCAGAGAAGCCATTCATTCAAAAGGAAAAACACATGCTTAAATCATTTAAAACCGCCGCTATCGCGCTTATTGCTGTCATCGCTAGCCCGCTGAGTTTAGCGCACGATTATGAAGCAGGGAAAATTCATATCGATCATCCATGGAGCCGCGAAGCGCCACCAAACGCACCTGTTATCGGTGGTTTTTTTCAATTAACCAACCACGGTAACAGTGAAGATACATTGATCGCAGCAGAAAGCCCAATCGCAGGACATGTCGAAATTCACACGCATAAGAAAGAAGATGGTGTGATGAAAATGATTAAGATTGACGAAGTGCGCGTTCCAGCCAATGAATCTGTGTTGTTTAAACCAGGCAGCTTCCATTTAATGATTTTTAACCCAACACAAACTCTTAAAGAGGGTGACCGCTTCTCTATGACATTAACCTTTAAAAACGCAGGTAAGGTTGAAGTGGAAATGGCGGTTGAGAAACAAGGCCACATGGAAAAACACATGCATCATTAATGACGCAAACAAAAGTGCCCGCTGATTTAGCGGGCATTTTTATCTCAGCTTAGTCAAAATCATTATCCAATAGGTCCTAACTCGACTCTTCAGAACAATGGTGATAAATAACGCTTGGCGAAACGGCGTCATATATCATAACAGCGTGCTCGGGCAAGAGATTCTAAATCACGCTCGTCCCTCACTGTTCAGAATGACGTTAAAAGATTTAAGAATCCCAAATAGGTTTCCTACTCGCATGAAACTCAATCTCTCAGCGAAATCTTCCAACCATCATTTGATAAGCCTAAGCGAAGTCATAAATTTGGTAACAATGCCCATAGCGCAATTAGTTTTCTTTCTACTTGAAACAAACCTCAGCCCAACGAGCTAAGCCCGCAGTTACTGAGCCAAAATAGTTTCCACTGACAACCGGAATACTTGGCAGTACGGTTTGCACCGCATCGCGCAAGATTGGCGAGCGTGCCGAACCTCCAGTCATAAAGATAGCATCGGGGTTAACTCCAGCTTGCTCTACCGCTTCTGTCACCAACGCCGTCATTTTATTCTTTGGCGACTGGATCGCTTCGATCATTTCGTCACGTTGTACATCAACTTCAATCGTTTCTGATAGTAAGTTGATGCCAGTTCGGTAAGAAGCTTGTTCTGAAAGTGCCACTTTTGCCTCTTCGGCACGGCGAACAATGTTGTAGCCTAAAGACTCATGATACACCTCTAGCAAACGAGCAAGTTTTTCTGGCTCTTGAGCCTGCTTTTGAAGCAACTTTAACGCTGATAGGTTCTCTCGCGAATAGAAGTCACTCTGCGCTTCTACATTATTGATTGCTATCGGGTTCCAGAATTGGGTAGTCGGCATCACAATACCTGACTCCATTTTACTTCCCATGCCAAAAGGGAACATGAGCTGCTTAAATGCTAGCGCGATATCAAGATCATTCCCGCCGACACGCTGGCCACTGTGAGCTAACAAGCTTGCGGTCCTATCTGCTTTGCCGCGCCAAGACGGTCCCATTTGGATCAACGAACAGTCCGTTGTACCACCGCCAATATCGACTACTAGAATGATTTTATCTTCGCTGAGTGTCGCTTCATACTCTAGGCCCGCCGCGACAGGCTCAAACTGAAACTCCACATTTTGGAAGCCCGCACGTTTCGCTGCCCGCAACAAAATGCGTTCAGCCTGAATGTTAGCCGTTTCACCGCCACGCCCATGAAAGTTAATTGGTCTGCCGATCACAGCATCGGTAATACTTTGCTGCGCATCGCTTTCGGCTTGCGACTTAATATTGTCCATCATCGCGCAGACAAGGTCTTCGAAAAAAGCCAATTGCACATCACGCAAGCCAGATGCACCAAGAAAAGACTTCGGCGATTTCACATAATAGATATCGCGAGGATCTTCCAAATAGAGATTAAGTGCATCCTGACCAAACGCAATGTCGTCGGATTCTAAGTCAATACTTTCTTCTCGGTTTAAATTGATTGCCCGGCGTAAAACCTGCTCACCAACTTGATCTAATGGTTTAATATCTCGATGGCGAAATAAATGCTCGGATACCGATTCACGACTCGGTGCAGCAAGGGTGGAAGGAATAAAAGGGCTGTTTCCTTCTAGATTAAGCAGTACTGGCTCACCCGGTTCCATTTTAGCCACTGAACAGTTTGCAGTACCATAGTCAAAGCCGATAAACATTGTTTCTCCCACTGTCCCACTGATTAGTGGCCTTTTGACCGTTAAAAAGCTGGCAATGCTAACTTAATGGCATAAGAATTACTATCCTAAAATCGAATGTAATTTAACGTGGAAAACCTATCTAAGGTACACTATTTTCTCTTTTTGCAGATGGCACAACAACCGCTACCAATAAAGCTAACAGCAGGAACACAGGGCTAAGCATTAATCCATGCCAGATTGAATACCCATCATGGAACAGCCAGAATATACCAAGCGTCAGTAGGTACGAAAAGTAGCTGCAAAACACCAAGCTAATCGCGACAAAGCGCTTTTGATTAATAATAAGAATCCGCACTAGATACTGGCTAAGAATACCAGAGCAGCGCATGGCAAGTTGCCAATTAATGATAAAGAAAGCAAGCGCAATAAACCCAGCTACGACCAGTGCATCATGCGTGCTTAAAATGAAGTAGCTACCAAATCGGCTTATGATGACCGGATAATCGCCTTCGTATATCGTTGACCAAGATATTGCGTTCGCTGCTGCTACGTAATTGGCAAAATAAGCAATAGCGTAGAAAGTCGTTTGAGAACTGAACGGCTGAAATACATCCCTACAAAATCCTCGCCATTCTTCTTTGTTGGCGGTAGGCCCTACCCAGTCACGTTTTTTTGGGGCGGTACGCCCGGCAAACGCAGGCCCGTTGCGAAACAACAGCCAAAATATATAGAGTGCAAGTATAACCAAGAGTATTGAAAACATACCCTTTCCCCTCATAAATTATCGGCGCCACTGCCAATGGCGTTGGGGTCGTAAACTGCACTTCCCTGCTATACCTATTTGATTTATCAAAGACTTATTATTTTATTACCACCAAAATTCATTTAATGGCATGCTAAACAGCAACATTTTCACGCTTTGTGCGTGAAGTTCGAAAGCCTACTTTTAGGTTTAGCACAAAAATAACTACAGCAAAGCGTAAGAGAGGGATTCCTCACCCATCAATGAAGATGAGGCGTTAAGCAGAAGCTGCGACCGCAATGAGAAGAGAAGGATTCAAAGCGGTCATGCATGGGCGAGAAGAGCAACTATTTCTCTAACTTTTCTTCAAATACACCAATCTCTCTGCCCAACCAAATCGCGCGTTCTGTGTGATCGAGCAACTCTTCTTCGCTTACTGGGTGAATAAGCACAGAAAAATCGCCTCGAATCGTATCAAGCCACGCCAAGAACTCTTCACTCAATGATTCTAGGTGAATTTCAAACATCGGCATCTTGTGTGGGCCAACTAACCTTCCAACTAATGGAAACACACGCAGCACATCTTGACGCTCTTGACGGATGATCTCGTTCAAGGCTTGCGCTTTATCTTGTTCTCTTAGGGGAAAATAAACATGAGCGTGGTACATAACTTCTCCATAATCACTTCCACTTGAGCACCACCTACTTTGGATAAGCTCAAGGACTGCCGAGGGTATACATTTGTAATGCCGTCACCCTACCTTGATTCCACTCAGTTGGGAAGAAGTTATGCATTCTCATAAGGTCGAGGCTTCGAGCACAACAAAAATTTGCAATTCATCATATAGCAACTGTTTGAGTTGATTCATTAATAATGACTCACTTTGTCAAATTTTACAGCCAAATTTTGTTGCAAATATGTTTCATTAACCAGTAATTAAATTCGAGTTTAAAAATACCACCAACAAAATGGCAGCATATTACTCTGCAAAATCAGGGTGTAAGCAAAACTTTACTACTGAGCGAAAGTCAAAATGAAGCATAATTTAACAATTTGTTTACACTTATTGTATCTGGCTATACCACGATTTAGTTAGAGGGTTAGATACAGAAAAGCCTTTCTCTGTATCTTGCGGTGAAATAGTCGCAGCGATGTTATCGACAAATAGTTTAAGGGACGAACAGATGCCTACCGCTATCGAAAGCACACGCAACCTTAGGTATGGCCTTTGCGCTGATATCAGAGTTTGAGTACCCATACAAACTCTGGTTTTGTATGAACAGCTGCAGTCCAAAAGACCCGCAGCGTCAAAAGGAGCTTGAGATGAACGTTCAGGCATTACCCATGCATCGGTTTATCGACCATCGTGGGGACCTAGTCGGCCAACTACCCAACTGGGCTGACACTGAAACATTGGTCGGGTTTTACCGAGATATGGTATTAACTCGCACTTACGACAACAAAGCAGTTGCCTTGCAACGCACCGGTAAGCTAGGGACCTATCCCTCACACTTAGGCGCGGAAGCCATAGGCATTGCGGTCGGCAGAGCACTTAAAGCCGATGATGTGTTTGTCCCTTACTACCGCGATATGCCTGCGATGTGGTGTCGTGGCATTGGCATGGAAAAGAACCTTCAATACTGGGGTGGCGATGAGCGCGGGAGTGATTTTGCTCCTGAAGGCAGTCCGGTTCCTAGCCGAGACCTTCCCTACTGTGTACCCATAGCGACGCAATGTACGCATGCTGTCGGGGTGGCTTCCGCGCTAAAAATTCAAGGTAACCATGAAGCTGCGCTAGTCATGTGCGGCGATGGTGGTACATCCAAAGGGGACTTTCTTGAGTCAATAAACTGCGCAGGTACTTGGAATATTCCACTTGTTTTCGTCGTAAACAATAACCAATGGGCAATTTCAGTGCCGCGTAGTCTCCAATGTGCCGCCGATTTCTTATCAGAAAAAGCGCAAGGTGCAGGTATACCGGGTATTACTGTCGATGGTAACGATGTCGTCGCCGTTTATGATGCAACTAAAACCGCCCTTGAGAGAGCAAGAAAAGGGAAAGGCGCAACACTCATCGAAGCGGTGAGTTACCGACTGAGTGACCACACTACGGCCGATGATGCGACTCGTTATCGTAAAGAAGATGATGTTCAAACTGCATGGCAATACGAACCTATCGCACGTCTTAAAACGTACCTCCTTAATCAAGACGCTTGGAGCGACGAACAAGAACAGCAATGGCTAGATTACTGTAAAGAGCAAGTAGAGTTAGCTGTTGAACGCTATCTGAGCTTACCGCCACAAGCACCAGAAACCGGTTTCGATTATTTGTATGAATCGCTACCTCAAGAGCTTCATGCACAAAGAGATGAACTCATCAACAAGGCAATGAGAATGCAGGGAGGCAGACATGGCTGAGCTAACGTTGGTTGAAGCAGTAAACCTTGCCCTGCACCACGAAATGCAACAAGACCCCAATGTTGTCGTACTAGGTGAAGACGTGGGCGATAATGGTGGTGTATTTCGTGCCACTGTTGGACTCAAGCAAGAGTTTGGTCTTAAACGAGTCATCGATACGCCACTCGCTGAAGCCTTAATCGGCGGGGTTGCGGTCGGTATGGCAACGCAAGGATTACGACCTGTCGCCGAATTTCAGTTTCAAGGTTTCGTTTTTCCTGCGATGGAGCACTTAATGTGCCACGCGGCTCGAATGCGTAACAGAACTCGCGGTCGGCTCACTTGTCCCGCGGTTTTTCGTGCGCCATTTGGCGGCGGTATCCACGCTCCGGAACACCACTCAGAAAGCGTGGAAGCGCTATTTGCTCACACTGCTGGATTTAAAGTGGTGATTCCTTCTTCTCCACAACGCGCATACGGCTTACTTCTCGCTGCAATTAGAAGCAATGATCCCGTCATGTTCTTCGAACCGAAGCGCATATATCGCACCGTTAAATCTGAAGTCGTTGATAACGGCGAAGCACTCCCACTCGACACCTGCTTCACCTTGCGTAAGGGGCGAGATATCACGCTCGTTACTTGGGGCGCATGCGTCGTAGAGTCACTTCAGGCCGCGCAAACCTTGTCTAGTCAGGGAATTGAAGTCGAGGTGATTGATTTGGCGAGTATTAAGCCAATTGATACCGCGACGATTTTCAGCTCACTAGAAAAAACTGGACGTTTACTCGTTGTTCATGAAGCGAGTAAAACTTGTGGTGTGGGATCTGAGCTATTAGCTCGAACCGCTGAACACGCCATGTGCTTACTTAAAGCCCCACCTAAACGAGTAACTGGAATGGACACCATTATGCCTTATTACCGTAACGAAGATTATTTCATGGTTCAGAAAGAAGACATTGTGACCGCAGCGCGCGAACTCGTGGAGGATTGGAAATGAAGACGTTTAACTTACCCGATCTCGGCGAAGGCCTCGCTGAATCAGAAATTGTAAAATGGCACGTTAATGTCGGTGACATGGTTAAATTAGATCAAGTGATCTTAACCGTAGAGACAGCAAAAGCGACGGTAGACGTCCCTGCCCCCTATTCGGGCCGTGTGGTCAGCCGTCATGGTGAGGAAGGTGAAATCGTCAATATTGGTGCATTACTGCTAGAGATTGATGAAACAGGTGCCGGGAGAGAAGTAACGGCAGAGAAAAAAGCCACTGCTGACGCCGCAACCGTCGTCGGCAGCGTTTCTCACCAAGCGCATCATGTAAACGTTGATGATTTCTGGATAGGTGGCAACCACAACACGACAGAAAGTAACCTCGTTACCGCCCTGCCTTCGGCTCGCTTGTTGGCACAAAAACTTGGGGTAGATCTTAACCTCGTGTCAGGTAGTGGCCCGAACGGACTTATCGTTGATGCCGATATTTACGACGAAGCCGGAAAACAGCGTCCAGGCACCGAAGTTTTGAAAGGCGCTCGACGTACCATGGTATCGTCTATGACCGAATCGCACGAACATGTTGCTGCCGTAACCATTACGGAAGAAGCGTTGTTGGAAGATTGGCTGCCAAACGAAGATATCAGTATCCGCCTTGTTCAAGCGATTGTTCATGCGTGTCAAGAAGAGCCCGCTTTAAACGCTTGGTTTGATGCCGAAACCATGACACGCTGTGTACACACAACGGTCAATGTAGGAATTGCAGTAGATAGCCGTCATGGATTGTACGTGCCAGTCTTGCGCCACGCAGATGAATACGAGCCACAAGATGTTCGTCGTTGGCTCGATCAAACCGTTGAAGGGATCAGAGAGAGAAAAATCGGTCGTGAGCAATTGCAACACGCGACGATTACGCTTTCCAACTTCGGCGCGATTGCCGGTATTTACGCGACACCTGTCGTTACACCGCCACAAGTCGCTATTGTCGGCGCGGGCCGAATACTCGACCGAGTTGTGATAAGAAATGGTCAAGCAATTTCGGTGAAAGCAATGCCGCTATCCGTAACGTTTGATCATCGCGCTTGTACTGGTGGTGAAGCTGCAAGGTTTACAAAAGTACTTGCAGAGCACCTGCAACGTCCGAGCGAAAAGTAACTTATAAAAATCAAATGATAAAGGCTTCCAGTCCGGAAGCCTTTTGTTTTAGGAAGCAAGACTATATCTACAGCTTCTCTAACAGCTCAGGCATTACCACAAACAAATCGTCGACCAATCCATAATCTGCAATGGCAAAAATAGGCGCATCAGGGTCGCTATTAATTGCAACAATCACCTTGGAATCTTTCATTCCCGCCAAATGCTGGATCGCGCCAGAAATTCCGACGGCAATGTATAACTCCGGTGCAACAATTTTGCCGGTTTGCCCGACTTGATGGTCATTAGACACATAGCCCGCATCGACCGCCGCTCGTGACGCCCCTACCGCTCCACCTAGCTTGTCAGCCAATTGTTCTACTAAAACAAACTTCTCTTTACTCCCGAATGCACGACCACCCGACACTACTACTCTAGCCGCTGGCAATTCTGGTCGCTCACTTTCTGGCGTTTGTTGCGAAACAAACTCACTAAGTTTATTGATAATCACCGTGTCGACTTGAGTAAGCTTAGGGACAACTGGCGTGTCAGATAGCTCTGCGGCATCAAAAGCCGTACTTCTTATGGTCATCACTTTATAGAGATCATTCGACGTGACTCTCGCCAATGCATTTCCAGCATAAATTGGACGAATCACCGTATCGATAGACTCGATTGTCATCACGTCAGAAAGTTGACCAACATTAAGCAACGCCGCCACACGAGGCATCACATTCTTACCAAATGTACTGGCAGGAGAAAGAATGTGTGAGTAGTTTTTGGCTACTTGTGAGATCAAAGGTGCGATATTTTCCGCTAAGCCATGTTCATATCCCTTCGCATCAACCCAGATAATTTCTGCAACACCCTGAACGCAATTCAACTCATCCAAAACTGATTGGCACTGATAACCAATAAGCAACACAGAAACAGGAAGCGATTTATCATCATCCTTAATCTCAAATGCCGCTTTAATTGCACACAGCGTCCCTACAGCCAACGATTGGTTGTCATGCTCTGCGAGCACAAGTGTTGCTAATGGTCGGTCTTCCATGGTCATGCCTCATATAACACGTCAGATCCATTACTTGAGCTTAGTCCACTTCACGTTAACGTCAACTGAGCTATAGTTTTCTGTATAGAAACCAAAACCTGTCACGCAGATGACGATAATAGAAAGGAAGCATAAAGATGGAACGAGAATGCATGGAGTTTGATGTCGTGATCGTGGGGGCCGGACCTGCAGGCTTAAGCGCCGCTTGTCGGCTAGCTCAACTCAGCCAAGACAGTGAAGGTGACGCACTTTCAATTTGCGTTGTAGAAAAAGGCTCAGAAGTGGGCGCACATATTTTATCTGGCGCTGTTTTTGAAACTAGTGCCTTAGATGAGCTTTTCCCCAATTGGAAAGAAATGGACGCCCCGCTAGCAGCCTCAGTTCAACGAGATGATTTCCTTTATCTTACTACTGAACAAAACCATATTCGCGTTCCCCACTTCCTTACACCGCGTCCAATGATAAATGGCGAGAATAATTACGTAATTAGCCTTGCCAACCTTTGCCGTTGGCTCGCTAACCAAGCAGAAAATCTTGGGGTGGAAGTTTTTCCGGGCTTTGCCGCTGCAAGCATCAATTATGATCAGACTGGCGCCGTGACAGGCATTAACACGAGCGATATGGGACTAGATAAGAACGGCCAGGCCAAACCTAACTTTGAACCAGGTATCGAGCTAAGGGCAAAATACACCCTTTTTGCTGAAGGTTGTCGCGGACATCTGGGTAAAGAACTTATTCAAAGGTTCGACCTAGACGCAGGAAAGCAACCACAGCACTACGCGCTTGGCCTAAAAGAGATATGGGAGTTACCCACTGACAGTAAGGATGTATCTGGCAGTGTTATCCACTCCGCTGGCTGGCCCTTGAGTGAAACAAATACCACAGGCGGCGGTTTTCTCTATCACATGGAGAACAACCAAATCGCCGTCGGGCTTATTGTCGACTTGAATTACAGCAATCCTTACTTGAGTCCGTTTGACGAATTTCAACGCTTTAAGCACCATCCTGCTATTGAACCACATTTGAAAGGTGCTCAGCGCATCGCTTACGGCGCAAGAGCCATTGCGAAAGGTGGGCTTTCCTCTCTGCCGAGACAGCAATTCCCTGGCGGTTTATTGATTGGTTGTGATGCGGGGACTTTGAACGTCGCAAAAATTAAAGGCAGCCACACAGCAATGAAATCCGGAATCATTGCAGCAGAAGCGGTACATACGGCCCGACAAACTGGAGCTTCTGAGCCAGACTACCAGTCTTTGTTTGAATCATCATGGTTGTATGACGAACTCGCCGAAACGCGTAACTTTGGCGCGAACATTCATAAGTTGGGCAGCATACTTGGCGGTGCTCTTTCGACTTTTGAACACAACCTGTGGCAACCACTGGTTAAGAAGCCGTTACCTTGGTCTATCAAGGACTATTCGCACGATCATGAGCAGTTAAAACCTAAACAAGAGTGCCACCCAATTGCATACCCAAAACCAGATGGTGAAATCAGTTTTGATAAGCCTTCGTCGGTATTTTTGTCGGGAACACAGCACGAAGAGAATCAACCTTGTCACCTTGTTCTGACTTACCCTCACATTCCAATTGATGTGAATTTAGGTATGTATGACGAACCGAGTCAGCGCTATTGCCCCGCTGGGGTTTACGAAGTGGTGGAAGTGGACAATAAGTTGAAGTTTCAGATAAATGCCGCCAACTGCGTGCATTGCAAAACCTGTGACATCAAAGATCCTTCGCAAAACATCACGTGGAAAGCACCAGAAGGTGGCGGTGGACCGAGCTATCAAAACATGTAGATACGTTAGTATGTTGACGATCTAACAAATGGATAAACAAACCGATTGGCAGAGCCTCATTACTCCTGCCAATCGGCAAAATGATCAAGCAAGAAGTCGATAGCCAATCGCGCTCGTAGTGGTAGAAAGTGACGATTCTGATAAACAATCCAGCTGCTGTTGCCACTTCCCCAATAGGGCTCTAGGATTGGCACCAAACGACCAGACGAAATAGCATCGTTGAAACTGCTCTTCGGTAAGTACGCCACACCTAATCCTTCTGCACAGGCTTGCAAGACCGTGTGTGCGTTATTGCTCTTCCATCTGCCCTGCACTTTTACGCCATCTAAAGGCTTGCCATCTTTTTCAAACAACCAAACGTCTTTGTTGGCAATAATGCAGCTATGACGCTTGAGTTGCTCGGGGTGCGTTGGCAAACCATGTTCATCGAGATAACGCTGACTGGCTGCCGCTGCCATGGGACGATCCACCAGCTTTCTCGCAACCAAGCCTGAATCACTCAACCTACCGTAACGAATGGCAAAATCGAAACCATCTTCAATAAAGTTGACCATGCTGGTGTTGAAGTTGATTTCTACCGTGAGATTAGGATGTTGCTTGGCAAACGCCATCAAGGCAGGCGCTACATGGTTTTCAGAAAACGCACCAGCGGCACTCACACGTAACGTACCACTCAATTGAGTTTGCTGCGTGGTGAGTTGCTCATTGGCTTGCTGAAGCCCAATCACCAACTCTTTACACTGTTGATAATACGCTTGCCCCGCTTCCGTTAGACTCACCATTCTTGTCGAACGTGCTAACAAAGCGACACCTAATCGCTCTTCTAGTCTTGTGACTTGGCGACTGACGTGACTGGTACTGCAACCTAACTGTTTTGCCGCTGCAGAAAACCCTAAGCTCTCAGCAACCGTAACAAACTCATTGATGCCTTCAAAACTGTCCATACTTACCTTTGCTATATAGCAATAATGTTTTGCCAATTAATCGTATTATCACTTATTTGATTAGCAATTAGTATGAAGGTGTTCAACAAATACACGTAAGCCAAAAAGGAAACCATCATGAAGAAAGTACTCATCATTGTGACGAACCATGCGACCCTAGGTGAAACTGACCAAGCAAACGGAACTTACGCGCCAGAGCTCACTCATGCCCTTAGCGAACTGCTGGGTGCAGGCTTCGATTACGACATTGCCTCTATCAAAGGCGGGCAAGCACCACTGTACGGAACCGACATCGAAGGCGACGCAGTGAACGAGAAAATTTTGGCGGATGATGATTTCCAGAACCGCATCAACAACACGATTCCAGTGTCACAAATCAACGGTGACAACTACGATGCGATCTTCTATCCGGGTGGTTTTGGTCTTCTTTCAGACCTAGCGAGCAACGAAGATTTTGCCAAGATTTCCGCAAAACACTATGAAGATGGCGGTATTGTGGCAGCAGTTTGTCATGGTCCGGGCGCTCTTCTTCCTATCACGCTTAGCAATGGCGAAAAGCTGCTTGCGTCTAAATCAGTAACAGGTTTCACTCGCGAAGAAGAGATCGACTTCGGCACCATCAACGATATCCCATTCCTATTGGAAGAATCTCTTGCACGTGGCGCAGCGCGCTACTCTAAAGTGCAACCATGGCAAGAGCTTGTAATTGTGGATGATCGTGTCATCACAGGTCAAAACCCAACGAGCGCACACGGCGTAGGCAGAGCGATTGTTGAACACCTAGCTTAAACGCGCCGGAAACTACAACTATCCTAGAAGAGGAAAGCGTGCTTTGTCATGCTTTCCCTTGCTACAGGCGATCGCAAGATGCGCTTATACTTCTTCCCCTGCCTCGTCCTCTTCTACGATATCCGTTTCTTGGCTCGCCTCTTCCAACCATTGCTGTAAAGATTCACTTGCTAGCACCTTCTGTTGGTAAGCTTTGGCACCTTCGGATAACTCGATACCGTAAGTTTGGAAACGCAATGCCACAGGTGCATACATAGCATCCGCTATCGACCATTCTCCAAATAGCCAACCGTTGGGATACAGTTTGGCTTGCTCTGCCCAAATAGCGTCAATGCGAGCAATATCTTTACGTGCCCCCTCCGTTAGATCGACTTTTCTGCGTGCGCGGATGTTCATTGGGAGTTCGCTTCTTAAGTTAAAGAAACCCGAATGCATTTCTGATGCGATGGCGCGTGCTTTAGCCCGTTCTGCAGACTTACTTGGCCATGCTTTGCCTTGTAAGTATTGCTCGTTAACGTATTCCAAAATCGCTAATGAATCCCACACTGTTGCGTCACCATCCACTAAGGTAGGGACTTTCGCGGTTGGTGTAATATCTTCCAAGGTCTTATAAAAATCTTCTGTGAATAATTTGAGCTTGGTGACTTTCACATCCAGTTTGAATTGAGAAAAGATCAGCCATGCGCGAAGTGACCAGCTTGAGTAGTTTTGATTAGCAATAAACAGTTTCATGACGCCTCCATGCGGTTCGTGTTTTGAGTACCCATTCACAATATCTGATTGTATTTAAGGGGACTAACGGATAGTTTTGATGGAACACTTCAACAAAAACGATGGATGAGTTTTAGATATGGATATCGATGCGTTACGCAGCTTTCTGGCTTTTGTCGAAACGGGAAGTTTCACTCGTGCAGCCAAGCAGATCAATCGCACCCAATCCGCGTTCAGTGCTCAAATGCGTAAGCTAGAAGACGAACTCAGCGTCAGTTTGTTTGAAAAAGAAGGTCGCAACCTAGTATTGAGTGAAGCGGGACTGGCACTGCGCTCTCACGCCGAACTATTGGTTAACTTGCACAATCAAGCACTGAAACAAGTGAAGCGCTATGAAAACAAGCGCCCTCTTCGCTTAGGTTGCCCTGAGGATTACAACGACAATATCCTGCCTAAAGTCATCCGCGTATTACAGCAATCTGAGCCCACATGTTCAATTCAAGTCTTCAGTGAGCCAAGCATCACCTTGAGAGAAAAACTTGATGAAGGAAAGCTAGACGCAGCTATTGTGACAAGAGCACCGGACAGTGAGGAAGGTTACTGGCTAGCAAGCGACAAAGGCGTGTGGATTGCTCATCCTGATTTTGACATTGAGAACGCCCAACCTCTCCCTCTCGCCCTATTCCAAACCGACTGCAAATACCATGCGGCAGCAGTAGACGGATTAACCAAACGTGGTACTCCTTATCAACTACTGGCGTGTTGCAATACGGCCTCCGCACAACGAGCGATTGTACGTTCGGGCATGGCTATCGGTGCGATGGGCAGTATTAGCGTTAGCGAGGATCTTAAGATCTTAGGCAATATGCCATCGCTGCCTTCCGTAGATATTGTACAGGTCACGGGCGTCGAGCCTCATCCGATACTGGATAAAGAATGCTTGGCGCAATTGGTTGAGTTAATGGCTTAACCGGATTAGCTAGCCAATCACAAAGTTAAATTGGCCCGTTAACCGCCCGTCGATTCGTATAGTTTCAAACTGCAGATAATCACGGGCTTTGCCTCCCCACCATTCATCGCCAGTATTGCCTTTCAAGTACAACTGAGTGGTCAGAAGTTCTTGATTATCTCGCAACAACTTAACGTGAATGTGCGGTGGGCGAGAAGCATAAGGTACAGGGTACAAGGTCTGAAACAAGTAGTGACCATCCGATTGAGTTAAAACTGCACCAAAGCCAGCAAAGTGCGCATCAAACTTATCGTTATTTGGTTGCTTAGGATGATCGTAAATCCCCTGCCCATCGCATTGCCAGATTTCTACTTTGATGCCTGAAACTGGGTTTCCCGATGTATCTACTACTCTGCCTTGCAACACGATAGGTTCACCGACCAAGCCTTCTGATTGCAGAATCAAGTTTTGACGAAGAGGAATATCCACTACTGGATAAAATGGCCCTTCTGTTTGTGCTGGCGTCGGCCGCATTGGTGTCGTCGCTTTTAAAGAGGGTGCGAACAACAATGTCCACAGCGCTAAAAAGTGTCTTCTTTCCATGGTGCCACCAATACAATTGCATTGAATTAAGTTTGGTGGAACTTGAGGGATTTGCCATAACGAATATAAAAAATGCCCCTGCAAGAGAGTCATTTGCAAAGGCACTGTGGAACGAGATGATGAGTGTTGATTGAAGGTTTATGCGGCTTCGAACGCCAATGCTTTCTTCTCTACCTGACGGAAAATGAGAGTTAGCACACCATTTACTGCTAAGTAGAACGCGCCCGCAATACCAAATACCGTCAACGTATCGTAGGTTTGTGCGTTAATACGCTGCGCGTAACCCATCAGATCCATGATCGTAATCGTGCTTGCTAGTGACGTGCCTTTGAAGACCAAAATCACTTCGTTCGAGTAAGCAGGAACAGCACGACGAATAGCGTATGGTAGCAGCACTTTCAGCGTTGCGGTTTTGCTCATACCCAGAGCACGACACGCTTGCCATTGACCGGAAGGAATCGCGTTAAACGCTCCTTTGAACAACTGAGTGCTGTATGCAGCGGTATTCAACGCTAGCGCCAACATCGCACAGAACCAAGGTTGGCTTAACCATGTCCAAAATACACTTTCTCTTACAGCATCAAACTGACCCGGACCGTAGTACACCAAGAAGATCTGTACCAACAAAGGCGTACCTGTGAACAAGGTGATGATGCCACGACTTACCCAATGCAAACCCGGAGTACGTAGGATCAGAGTCAGCGTCATCATCAAAGCTAAGAGACAGCCCACAACCAAAGAAGCGGCGGTCAATTGGAGGCTAGTGCCTAAGCCATCCAACATTTGCCAAACGTGTTGTTCGTTCATGCGGTCGCCTCCTGTCCCATGCTCATGCCTTGAATTGAGAACTTCTTATCAATCAGTTTCACGGCACGTTGCGTAATCAAAGTAATGCCTAAGTAAATCGCCGCAGCAGTTGCGTACCATGTAAACGCTTCATGCGTCGCTGCAGATGTTAGCTGCGCTTGCTTCAATAAATCCGTTACGCCAATCAGTGATACAAGCGCGGTATCTTTCAGCAAAACCAACCATTGGTTAGTTAAACCTGGCAGTGCGTGTCTTACTGCTTGTGGCAAAACAATGCGAACAAAAGCGTGTGCTTGACTGATGCCGAGTGCACTTGCTGCTTCTCTCTGCCCTCTTCCAACGGCTTTTAATGCGCCACGTAGAGTTTGAGAAGCGTAGGAAGCGAAGATCAATGACAACGCCACCACGCCAGACAAGAACGGGCTAACTTCAATAAAGTCGCCGGTGATTAAAAACAGAACCTGCGTCGAACCAAAATAGATGAACAACACGACAAGGATTTCTGGCAAGCCACGTACAATCGTCACAAACGCCGTCATTGGCCATTTAACGAAAACGCGGCGAGACATTTCACCACTGGCGAATACCACTGCCAGAATCAAACCGACTAAGAGGCTTGTGAAGGCTAGCTGGACAGTCATCCAACTAGCTTGAACAAGCGATAAAGAGTAACCCGTTAGTGCCATATTACTTACCGAAGTATTTGTTGTAGATTACGTCGTATTCGCCGTTTGCTTTCACTGTTTTCAGTGCTGTGTTCAGCTTGTTCACTAGCTCGTCGTTACCTTTATTTACTGCGATACCGAAACCGTTACCGAAGTATTTAGGGTTAGTGACGTGCTCACCCACGTAAGCTAGGTTGTCTTCTTTCTTGAACCATTCTGCTACGACTGCTGTGTCACCGAATACAGAATCAATACGGCCATTTTTCATATCGATGAACGCGTCTTGGTAGCTTGAGTAAGGAACCGCGGTTACGCCCGGCATTTGCTCAATCAGGTAGCTTTGGTGTGTTGAACCGTTTTGAACACCAACACGCTTACCTTCTAGTGCTTTTTGATCAGCCACTTTTTCTTTGATAGAAACAAACGCTGCTGAGTTGTCATAGTATGCATTCGTGAAATTCACTTGCTCCAAACGCGCCTCAGTAATGTCCATTGCAGAGATTGCCGCATCGTAGCGCTTGAATTTTAATGCTGGGATCAAGCTATCGAAAGATTGGTTGTGGAAGGTGCATTTTGCTTCGATTTCTTTACATAGTGCATTCGCCAGATCCACATCAAAACCTTGGATTTGGTTGTTTTCATCCATGTATTCGAATGGGGCGTACGTCGCTTCCATCGCAAATTTGATCTCTTCTTGTGCTGCTGCGTTCGCTGAGACAAGTCCGATTAGTGAAGCTAGTAGAATCTTTTTCATTGCAATACTCCGTGTGTACTTAGTGGGCTGACACTCGCAATGACAGCCGAGCTTATCTGTTAAATAGACTGAATTTTAAAAACGTAATTTAGTGATTTAAGTAGTCAGCAAACTGGGCGGTTTGCGGGTTAGAAAACGAATCATTTGTGCCGTGCTCGACGATGTGTCCTTTTTCTAAATACAGTACGTGGCTAGCGATTTTCTTGGCGAAATCCACTTCGTGCGTCACAACTACTTGTGTAATTCCGGTTTTGCTTAAATCTTTAATAATCTTAACGACTTGGTTAGTAATTTCCGGATCAAGCGCAGCGGTCGGTTCATCAAAAAGCAAGACTTCCGGTTTCATCATCAATGCACGAGCAATCGCCACACGTTGTTGCTGACCACCAGAAAGTTGCATCGGCCATGCATCCGCTTTGTCTGCCAAATGCAGCGTTGCGAGAATTTGCATTGCTTGGTTCTTCGCTTCTTCTTTATCCATGCCAGATACTTTTACCGGAGCCTCAATCAGGTTCTCCATCACTGTCATGTGCGGCCATAAGTTGTACTGTTGGAACACCATGCCTACTTTACGACGAAGTGCTAAACCTTGTTTCTCTTTGATTTCAGTAGAGAAATCAAAAGCATCATTTGCGATGTTTAGCTTGCCGTTATCCGCCCCTTCAAGAAGGTTAAGAACTCGTAGTAGAGAGCTCTTCCCTGCACCACTTGGACCAAGTAACACCAGTGTTTCGCCGCTTTCACACTTAAAGCTGACATCGTGAAGCACTTGTGTCTCACCGTAGGATTTATTGATTCCGCTTACCTGAATAGTCATGCTGACATACCGCATTAATTGTCACTTGGCATTTATATTACTCAAAAGGATTTTTTATGCAATAAAAATGTATAAAAATTAATTTTGTTAAATTTTTGTATGATAAGCAATCAATACAACAGAGAATATGACTGGTTTAATCAGTTGGTTTTAACTGAAATTGTTGATGAAAATCCAACAATATGATGGCAATCGAAACAAGGTTAAAATTCTGGTTACTTTTGTGCTTGTGTAGACGGAATTTTGAGTCTTTGAACGTACTACACCCGACGCAGACCTTCTCATTTTTGCCGGGCTTCCCCCCCTCGATTTCCGGTAAAGCCTTCTATCGGCGGGTTCCTGATTAGGACTTTGTGAATAGACTATAATTTCTCTTTGTATTCTGGCCCTTAATTCGAGTCATCTAAGTATGAGTGAGATAACCCCATGTTGAAGTCACATTGTTTTTCTCTCATTGCACTTGCTTCTCTGAGCTTACTTTCTATACCCAGCGTTTGGAGTAGAACAGCAATCGTGTTACCTGGATTGCATGAACAGGGTATTAATCTTCAAGATAAGCCTATCTCTGCTGCGGCTACACGTGAATGGGAACTGGATTATGCTGATATCTTATTCGGCGCTTACGAAAGTAAAAGTCATAATGAGCGTGTACAAGCACTTGGTTACATGTACAACCAAAAGCTGGAACTTAACTCAGGTTGGCTGGAAAACGATATACGTAACCAAGCAGAACTGAATGGAATTGACTACGAAGATTTCTTTCTCCACTTTTCTGAAGACACTATCCTAGCTGAAGTCGACTCAAGCCATGGTGAGAATACTCTACTCAATCGAAAACCGATGATCGTTGGCTATACCGCCAGCGCTGACCACGCCGGTTTTTGGCTATATCAACCACCGCCATGGGATGCTGATGTATTTGGCCAGGCGAATAATGGTGGTGCCCTCTATGTTTATCACTCAGAGAAGTTCGACCGCTTAACCTTTACGTTTTCTCAGTTTGCTCAGGGTGGCAGCTTTACGATTGAATACCCTCCTGATATCGACTCGTTTGGTCAGGTAACTGAATGGAAAAGCTTCGCGATTAAAAAAGACAAAACTGAGAACATGACTAAAAACCAAACAGTAAGCTGGTCTGTTCCTTTGGATTGGGTTCGCGCTACAACGTATGATGGTAGCGGAAAAACTTATGGTGGCGGTCAGTACTTTGGCTCCACCTTTTTACGCGACGGCGGCCGCCTTTACGTTGCGAAAATTACTTGGCATGACGACAACATAGAAAACCGCCCACGTCTCGAAAACATTCAACTCAAAAATAGCTTCCCTGCCGTCAATATCTCAGGAGCACCAACGGAGACACCGGAAGGTCAAACCATTCAACGCTGGCGTAAAATTCGTGGCTTCGACAAATCTGCAGATCGAAACCAAGACAATTATCTTTCTTGGAATGAATACAAAAACCGTTCGAATAAGAATGCAACGGCCCGATTTCGTTGGGAGTCACGGGTTATTCCATTTGGTCGTATGTGGAATCAAACCTCTTCTTGGGCATTGACCAATCTCGGTAATCCCGTTTTTACCAATACAATGCGCCACTATTACCAAGCTGAATGGGCGAAACAAGGTTTAAATGGTGCGTACAACGACGATACGAATAAGTTACTCGGTGCAAATCAGTTCTACATATATTCCGGAGGCACAGTGGATGAACTTGGTTTGGTGGCGGGTAGCCAAGCTGCTGACGATGCTTACAAAGCGCAATTCTCGGCGTTCTTGAATAAACTGGCAACGCTGGATGAAGATGCGTTAATTGGCCTCAACATAGGTACGGCAAACTTATTCGGTCGTAATGGGCAAAACCACTTGGTTAACGCTGGCTCCTTGTACTTGCGCGAGCACTACCTTTTCCCTGCTACCGGCTTTAGTGGCTATGCTGGCTTGGCTAAATTTTGGGATAACTCTGCACTCGCCAAAGCTGGCCAGAAAGTGATTTATCAAGCGACCACGCGTTATGGTCGCGTTCAATACTTTGGTAACACAGAAAACAATTGGAAACAGGACCAATACTCTGCACTAGCGGTGTTCTACTTAAACTATCACCCTGAGCGCATTTACTTTAATCAGTGGAACAATGGCTACTTATATGGAAGTAATAACACAACAAGTGACAACTTCTGGAAGGCAGGCGTACCAAAGAATATTGCTTATCAACCTAGCTCCTTGCTTGCCGTTGATTTGGGAGAGCCTGCCAATCAAATACCAGAGGGATATCAGGCGACTCCGCTAATGATGTCCACCAGCACGCCCTATTCCGCCGATTACACGGTGATTGGAGATGCTTCTATGAGCAAAGTGGCTCACCCTGACTTGCCTAATGGCGCTATCGATTTGTTACCAACCCATACGTACTTTGCGTATCACTCAGACGATACGGTAGTGATGCATGGCCCTACAGAGATGGTGTTAGCCCGCGAATTCACCAAAGGCCGAGTGCTGTATCGGACTGATTTCTTTGGCAAAAATATCGATTACTTCTCCTCACCGAAGATAACTATCGCACTTCCAGAGCCTATGCGACCTGTAGATCAAGACGGTAACATCGGCGACTATGTTTCTCATATTGAGATTGGCGGCTACGAAGGAGTGTTCTTGCTGTATTAACTCCCTTTCAACACGCCTCACCAAACGCTTCATAAATCACCGTTTTTATGCTTAACGTCACTGAAAAAAACTTGTTCACTGAATCTTTATAAACCGATGTATATACTGAAGTAAATGACAACGACAAGGAAATTCAGTCACATGAAGACGACACCTTCAATGCTCTCTGTTCTGCTGCTATCAGCATTATCTACTCATGCAAATGCGGACGAATGCGGAAAAATAACCATCGCAGACATGAATTGGAATTCGGCCAGCTTAATGGCGCACATCGACCAATTTGTCTTAAATGAAGGCTACCAGTGCGATGCGGAATTGATCCCTGGTGATAGCGTTCCTACAGGCACCTCTATGATTGAAAAGGGACAGCCTGACGTTGCGCCAGAGTTATGGACAAACGGTATTAAAGAAGCACTTGATAAAGGGATTGCGGATAAACGCTTGCGCATCGCTAGTGAATCGCTTGTCAATGGTGGTGAAGAAGGGTTTTGGGTTCCCGCCTATCTGGTAAAACAGTATCCAGAACTCGCGACGATAGAAGGCGTCATCAAGCACGCCAAACTATTTGAACACCCAGAGGATGATGACAAGTTCGCGTTTTATAGCTGCCCTGCTGGTTGGACATGCCAAATCACCTCCGGTCACTTGTTTAATGCATTAGGGTTAAGTGAGCACGGCTTTGAGATGGTTGACCCAGGATCTGGCGCAGCATTAGCTGGCACCATCGCCAAAGCCTATGATCGCAAAATGCCTTGGTTTGGTTACTACTGGTCACCGACCCCCATATTGGGCAAGTATGATATGGTCAAAGTGGATTTTGGTAGCGGAACAGATTTAGAAGAGTATCGCAACTGTACCACTCAGCCTGATTGCGCTTCACCAAAAGTAACAATGTACCCACCTTCTCCAGTTCGCACAGTAACAACTGAGGCGTTTGCGAGCAAAGAACCCCAAGCATTCGCGTACTTGCAGAAACGCGGATTTACCAACGAGCAAATGAGTGAAATGCTGGCCTGGATGGAAGATAACTACGCGGACGGTGAAGAAGCGATGTTTTACTTCTTTAATACCTACCCTGACTTGTGGAAAGGCTGGGTATCTGAAGACGTCGCGGTGAGAATCGAAAAAGCGCTTTGATGATTAATACTTCGAGTGCCACAAATCATTTAACCTCCCATACCGTTTGAATAAACGGCATGGGAGACTCGTCAACGACTCGTTAATACATGGTGTGACCATTCAATGTTTCTTTAGGGATCTCTTGCAGAGCGTCCCAATGTTCAACAATCTTCCCATTATGATCAAAACGAAAGAAATCCATTGTCACGTATTCAATATCATTAGGCCATGTTTGGTGAGTGTGTAGTGCCACCAAATTCCCTTCAGCAATAGCTCGCACAAACGTAATATCTTTATCGGGATACTCGTTTTGCATCCGCTCAAAATACTCGATAAAAGCCTCGGGGCCATTTCCAACTAATGGATTGTGCTGGATGTACTCATCACCTACGTAGTCTTCAACTGCCTTTCTTGGATTACCTCTATAGGCGGTTTCGTAAAACGCAATGGCATTTCTTTTATTCTCTTGCAGAACCATTTTTCTTACCTGTGTTGATCCATCTTGCGGATAACGGTAATCATAGTCTTTGAACTTCAGAAGTGACCAAACTTCGCGCACAAAAAAGGCCGCTAAAGAGCAGCCTTCATCACTTCTACTTGGAATCATCGCCTTTCATCGCTTAAACCACACCACCAGCACCGAGCATAGAACGCTCACTGTTCTCCACCAGCAACGCGGTTGCGGTTTGTTTCAGCGTTTCCCATTCTTGGTCTTCGACAAAGATACCATTTTGCCAAGAAGCTTGTTGCGTACGGCTTAACTCATCGCCTTCAATGTGGGTGGTATATCCTTGTGCACTTTTCTCGATATCGAAATCGTTCACGGAGAGCTCGATAACCATACTATGCAAATCCGTATCATGCCCATCAAACTGATCCGAGAAAAAGACTTCTGGTGCGATTCGTCCGCGGTTTAACACATAAAGCGTTCGCTTGGGACTAGAGCCATTGACCCATTGTGCACGGCACGCAATGCCTTTCGCAGAGAGCTTCAACAACTCACTGAAACCTAGCCAACGGTTATGGCACTGCGTCAACGTGATAGTAATCGACTTACGGTTAATCATTTTCTCAAGTGCGAAATCCAACACAGCGGGTAAATGACACGCTACACTCCCGTTGTGCAGTTCTACCTCTATGTTTGACGGCGTACTGTTGGTCACCGATACGGCGCAGTCTGAATCTAACCCAAGAAACAGACTGGCGTTATTAAAATGACGAACTCCATGTAAGCCAACCATTTGCAAGTCCGCCACCATGTTCGCAATGACATCCGCCTCACCACAGTGACGGCGCATGCCAAGAAATGCCTTATTAACCGCGGCCACCAATTCGTTGTGAGAGACGATCATAATGCAAATCCTCCATTGATTTTTTGATTATCACTTTGCGCAATTTCGTCACGCGGCGGCATGCTAGGGAAAATCCATGTGTCTGCCAGTTTAGGGGCGTGAATTTCATCTAACAACGGCGCACCTTGGAAGAAAGTTACTCGAACCCAACGATCCGAGCGCGGATCAAACTTAGTCGCACCAAAGATCGCCAATTTACAGCGCAGTAAGTGCATTGGTAACGCATCTTTACGCAGCACATTCATTTGAATATCCCCCATCGCACGGTTGCCTAACGTCCATACGCGACGTGTGATCGAACGATAAGCCGGTTTTTGCAATAGAAACTCTGCTACGGACATTTCTACATCACAGTCAAGCAAGGCCTGGTACAAGCGATTCACTTGTCTGCCAATATCAAGCGGCAGTTCTTTTTCTTCTCCAGCCTCTTCCCCGCGAACACCAAGCCTTGGCTCTTCTTTATCTTGTGAGCGATACCAGAACCAGTAGTTGTTCTCGGCTAGTGAGTAATCCGCATCAATCGCCCAGCGGTACTTGCTTTGCAACACTTCCAGTAAATCTTGGATCTTTTTCCCGCCCGGAATAGATAACGTTTCATCCGTATTCATTTGGCTAGCAAATTCATCCACTAAAGATGGGTAGAGTTCGATCAAGCAAGAGGTGAGGATTTCTTGGGCTTCCACACTCATTGTTTTCTTATGCTCGACCAAACTCGCCCAGTTCGGATGTAATGCCATTAACGTTGTTAGCTCCGATAGCAGTTGTTTGATGTCTGCTATCGCTTGATGATTGAGCCTGTCTTGATGTTCATTAATGGTGATGACTTGCTCTAAATGACGCTGTGCTTTTTGCAGCAATCCTTGCAAAGGATCATGGAACGACGCTTCACACGGCATCGCAAAGACTCGCGCTACCGCACGTTCGCGAGAGGTCATCCATTGGTCAACAATACACGGGTGATTAATCAAGTATGGAGCCATGCCTAAGCCAGTAGCATTACCGACACCAAGGTAGCGCTGCAAGCCACGATGCAAAGCCACCGCGTTGTCGCCACCTTGTTGAAGTGCCAGATAGTGCACCCAATCTAGGCTGAATTCACGCAACATATATACGGCACACATTTGCGCACTAAAAGACTGGCTGAAATCTGAGTTATTCTCTAACAGTTTGAAGTCGGCGATACCAAACTTTCCGTTACCATAAACAGCTGTGGTACGCAGGATATAACCCACTTCCGCTAATTCTTTCGGCTCAGGCTGCTCGCCTTGAGAAAGCGCGCTAACAATGTGCTCAAACACGCGCACACTTTTGTTTGCGCGAGCAAGAACAAGTACGTTGTTTGGATTACGTCCCGCTTCTTGCAGCGGTACATTTTCTCGCAATCTTTCCAACAAAGTAACATCAACATAGCCTTGAACCAGTGCAAATGTGACGTCCCACTTTTCAGCAATTACGCGATCATTACGCTCGTCGTCGGCAATTTCATCACAGAATACCACCAAATGATAAACGTGCTCTGGCGTGGTCAATTTGTAAATCACATGACCATAACCACGAGGACAAAGCTGCCACTCATGCTTGGTTACTTGCCAGTTTTGGCTTGCCATATTACGAATCAGACTGCGAACAAAGCTGATTCGGTTTTGGTGCATTGCGCCAAGCCTTTCGGCTGCCATGACAATCGCTGCATCGCGCATAGTTGCTTCCGTATAAGTAGAACGATGTGCATCCATTTTGCTCACCACCTATTTGTTATTGTAAGAATACTAGGGTTTGTGCGGATGCAGGAGGAAAACACCCGCACAAGCTCCACGTTGTTTGAATTGGATAATTGTTATAGCCCTTGCTCTTTCGCCATTTTGATTGCAATTTGTGGCGCATTCCAAAGTGACGGTAACAGAATCAACGAAACCGGAACCGCGGTAATAACAATGAAAGATTGCAGAGCAGAGATGCCGCCAGAGCCAAGGGAAATTAGGATCAATGCCGTCACACCCATCATTACTCCCCAGAAGGTACGGATGATCGCATTCGGCTCCGTTTCACCACTGATCACGACACTGATTGTGTAGGTCATTGAGTCGCCCGTCGTGACGATGAAGATCGTGGTTAAAATCAGAAATAGAATTGAAGTCAGCATTGGCATTGGTAGTTGCTGAGTCACTGCAAGCAAAGCACCTGGCAAGTTAAAGCCCTCAAACGCCGCACTCACGCTACCCGGTTCAGCAATTTCAAACGCAAGGCCTGAGCCGCCCACAATCGTGAACCAAAAACAGGTGGTTAACGGAGCCACAATACTGATGGTGGAAATAACTTGGCGAATAGTTCGACCACGGGAAATACGCGCAATAAAGATTGCCATCATCGGACCATAACCCAGGAACCAGCCCCAGAAAAATACTGTCCACCAACTTAGCCAACCTTCGTCACCGCGATAAGTCGCCATTGGGATAAAGTTATCCAACATGCTTCCTACACCTTGAATGTATCCGTTAAAGATAAAATTCGTCGGACCAAAAAACAGGATGTAAACCATCAATGCCATTGCCAGAATCACGTTGTAACGACTAAGCAGTTGCATGCCTCGGCTTAATCCACTGAGTGCTGACAAGGTGTAAAGCGCAATCGCAAACAAGATGATGATAAGCTGAGTGGTAAAGCCATCAGGGATATCAAACAACGCATTTAACGCGTAGCTAACCTGCAAGCCTAGAAACCCAATTGGCCCGATGGTGCCTGCGGCTACCGCGATAATGCAGCACGCGTCAATCAATGCACCGAGTTGGCCTTTAAGTGCTCGTTCGCCCAAGACTGGGTAAAGCAAAATACGGGGTTTTAGCGGTAAACCTTTGTCGTAATGTAGGTGCATCACCACGATCGAAGTTAAGCTACCTACAATCGCCCAAGCTAGAAAGCCCCAGTGCATAAAGGATTGCGACAACGCATTCACCGCACCTTGCTGCGGGTTATCTTGCGCGCCGTACAAAGGAGGTGGGCTAACATAATGCGCGATAGGCTCAGCCGCGGCCCAGAAAACGCCACCACCAGCCAATAAGGTACAGAAAATAATCGCCATCCAGCGGAAAGAATCCATTTCTGGTTTTGCAATCCCGCCCAACATCACCTTGCCTGTTCGCCCTGCAGCCAAGCCAAGACCAATAAGAAAAGTGAGAAGCAGCAGTAACTGCCAGTATGGACCAAACACCTGAACTGCCCAGCCAAAGCCAGCGTTAACGATCGTAGATAACAGCTCGCCGTCATAAAGTGCAATAGCAACGAACAACGCGATGAAACCACCGCTATACCAAAAGGCCGGGTTATTCAGTCCTAATTTGTTCGTCGTGTTTTCTGTTGTTGATGTGTTGTGTTTTGCTTTCGACTTGCCCGATGACACGCTCATCGTGGAAGCTTTCATGCTATTGGTTAAATCAGACATACTCTGGCTCCAGAGGTTCTTTGCAGCAGCCAAAGACTGGCTACAAATGTGAGTTTTACGCCTGCCGTATTGTTATTATGTGGGCAGGCGGTTCCTACTTTGGGGAATGCTATGAAATAGGCTCTAATCCTTCTTTAAGGAAGTTGAACCAGTTTTCACCCAATATTTTTCCAGCCTCAGATTCACTGAATCCGTGACCCATTAATCCGTTGTAGATGTTCTCCATCCCTGCGCTGCCGCAGAACCATGGCAGCGCATCTGGCCATCCCGAGTTACTTGCAGAACCTTCGCCGTAATCCATCGCTTTTGACCAACGCCCGTTGCGCATCCACTCCAACACTTGTTGCGGCTGATTTAGGCACAAATCGCTACCGATACCTAAATGGTCAACGCCAAACATGTCTGCGGTTTTCGCAACCATCTGGCAGAAATCATCCAGCGTGCACTGGCTGCCATTTGGCAAATGGAATGGATATAAACTGAATCCAATCAAACCACCGCGCTCCGTCAGTGCTTTGATCACGGTGTTGGACTTGTTGCGCAGTGCGTCATGCGCAAATGTCGGGTTAGCATGGCTGATACAAATTGGACGCGAAGAGAGCTCGATAGCTTCCAACGTCGAACGCTCCGCGCTGTGGGACATATCAATGATCATCCCGACTCGGTTCATCTCTTCAATCGCTTGTTTACCAAAGCGAGTTACGCCGGAATCGTTTTGTTCGTAACAACCTGTCGCCAGTAAGCTTTGGTTGTTGTAGGTCAGTTGCATGATCAGCAGACCTTGGCGGCGCATCACTTCAATCAGGCCAATTTCATCATCGATAGGTGAGCAATTTTGCGCGCCGAAGAAGATGCCGACTTTACCTTCTGCTTTGGCTTTTTCTACATCTGCCATTGAATAAATAGGCATGATGAGGTCCGCATTTTGCTCGAAGCGCAAGTTCCATTCAGCAAAACGCGTTAAGGTTTCGCGCGCAGTTTCGTGGTAGACGATGGTGGCATGAACGGCGGTAATGCCACTCGCCTTAAGCGTTTGGAAATACTCTCGATCCCAATTGCAGTACTGCAATCCGTCAATCACAATCCGTTGTTGGTACATAACCACTCCTTAAACAATTTCTTAGCCTTTTCGTGCGGGCAACTGACACCATCAGTTACCCTGTCGATCTTAGTAAGGACGCTGATAAGCGGTTTTCACTACGGTGTAGAACTCTTTGGCGTACTGACCTTGCTCACGAGGACCAAAGCTAGATTCTTTACGGCCACCAAATGGAACGTGATAATCTGTACCCGCAGTTGGCAAGTTAACCATGACGCAGCCCGTTTGGACTTGCTGTTTGAAGATCGCGCTATTACGCAAGCTTTGCGTGATAATGCCGCCTGTCAGGCCAAAGCGCGTATCGTTCGCGACTGCAATTGCCTCATCCAGATCAGAAACGCGAATCACGCTCGCCATTGGCGCAAAGACTTCTTCTTGGTTCACTTCCCAGCCATTCTGTGTATTTAAAAACAGAGTTGGTGACATGTAGTAACCGTCATGCTCTAGGCTCAGACGCTCACCACCGAAAGCCAGCTCCGCGCCTGCTTGGCGTGCGTTTTCGATCCACTCAAAGTTCGCATTCAGCTGGTTACCATCAACCACAGGGCCCATGAACACGCCCTCTTCCAGTGCGTGACCCACTTTAAGTTCGCTCATGCGTTGGATTAGCGCTTCAACATACGCGTCGTGAATTCCGTCCATAACCACAAGACGAGAAGACGCGGTGCACTTTTGACCTGCACCCGAGAATGAGCCTGCGATTGTCGCTTCAACGGCAATTTGAATGTCTGCATCATCTGCCACTACGAGCGCATTTTTGCTACCCATCTCTAGCTGACAACGCACAAAATTTGGTGCCGTTGCCGCTGCAACTTTACGGCCTGTGTCCACAGAACCAGTGAAGCTCACGCCGTTCACATCCTTCGAATTGATAAGGGTATTACCGACTTGCGAACCGCTACCCAAAACGAGGTTAAACGTGCCGGCAGGTAAACCTTGGCGATGGATAATCTCTGTCAGCGCAACGGCACTTGCTGGGGTTAGGTTGGCAGGTTTCCAGACGACGCTGTTGCCAAACGCAAGTGCTGGCGCGATTTTCCAAGCCGCTGTTGCTGTTGGAAAGTTCCAAGGAGAGATAATGGCGATAACGCCGACGGCTTCACGAGTAACTTCAACGGAGACACCTGGACGGACGGAAGCAGCGTTATCGCCAATTTGACGCAGAACCTCAGCAGCAAAGTATTGGAAGAATTGGCCAGCACGGTATATCTCACCTCGACCTTCAGCAAATGGCTTACCTTCTTCACGCGAAAGTAAGGTGCCCAATTCGTCACATCGTGCAATGAGCTCATCACCAATCGCTTGTAGCACTGCTTGCTTGCGCTCGATTGGTGTTTTTTCCCACTCTGGCTGCGCTGATTTAGCCGCTTGAATCGCTTGCTCTACTTGCGACACACTCGCTTGTGCGAAATCGCCAATGTTTTCGCTGATATCAGAAGGGTTAATATTGGCGATGGTGTCCATGCCCGATTGCCACTCACCCGCTATATAGAGGGATTTTTCTGCTTGAACATTGTTAATAAAAGTCATGGTTCTTTCCTTGTTCTTCCGATTTGTGATGGCAAGCCACCCACTCACTGATCTCTAATTGTTCTTATTGGATTTATTCTGGTTGGCTTGCCGACGCGTAGACGACAAACTCCACCAACATCTCTTCTCGCGCTAACCCTGCAACCACCATGGCGGCGCGATTTGGGTACGGTGCTTCAAAATATTCCGCGTACACTTGGTTAACGGTCTTTAAGTATTCTCTGTCAGTCACATAAATCAGGACCTGCAACACCGAGTCCAAAGACTCCCCTGCACACTCCAGGGTGTGAATGAGATTGTTAAAGGTTTGACGTGTTTGTGCTTCGATACCGCCTTCCACAACCGCGCCTGTGTCATCAATAGGAATTTGAGCCGTATACAGGGTTCCGTTGTTGACTATCGCCCATTCAAGCGGCGCTTTAGAAGCAAATAGACTGGTTTTAACTGGGTGTTTTTTAGTAGGAGTATTCACGTGCCTTTCAACCTTTGTAACAGCTTTGTTTCAATATGGTTAAATGATGCACATTGACAGGCGATAAATCTAACGGTAAATTTTTGACATTTGATAAATTAAACTTATCACCCTGTTTAAAATAACGTAAATAAAGGGATTAGGAGGCATTAGGGATGAGTATTAAGCTTCAACAATTAATGCATTTTGTGATGGTAGTCGAGGAAGGAGGCTTTCGAGCCGCTTCACATCGTGCAAATCGTTCTCAGGCGGCACTGTCAACATCGATAAAAGAGCTTGAAAAAATTCTAGGGCAAACGCTGTTTGAACCCGGAAACAAAACCAAATTGACCCCGTTTGGTGAAATTTGTCTTCCCAAAGTGGTTCAGTTTCTCAATATCTACAGTGCACTAGACAACGATCTCAAAGCAGCCGCTGCCGGACAGCAAGGGAGAGTGCGAATTGCGAGCGTTCCTTCTGTTGCAGCGAAGCTCATTCCTAGCGTGTTGGGCGCCTTTTGCGAACAGTATCCAAATGTAGAAGTAAGCTTGATAGACGATAATGCCGCTGGCGTCGAGGCTCGCCTACTCTCCGGTGAGGTCGACTTAGCGCTCGGTAACCCCTCTCACCTCGATGAGGGCGGCATTGATTTTACGCCGCTGTTAGCCGATCCAATAGGCGTGGTGTGTTTAAAGGACAACCCTATTGCGAGTCATCAAGAAGGAATCGAGTGGCAAACTTTGTTGGAACAACCCTTTATCCGTAACGGCACTTGTACACTTCTCGATCCAACCCCAGCAAGAGCTCTGAGTCAGCAAGCGCTCTATTCGGTCGAAAACATTACTTCGCTGTTTTCTGTCTTAGAACTTGGGATTGGTGTCACGACCCTACCGAAGCTTGCTTTCCCAACCAATGAAACACGCTTGGTTTGGATTCCGCTTATCGATCCACCACTTGAAAGGCAAATTGGTATATTTACGTTAACCGATCGCACGATCTCGCCTCAAGCTAAAGCATTTCACGATCTTTGTGTGCATTATTTAAACTATCAAAAAGAAGATAAATAATGGTTCGATTAACATGCGGATAATTAAAAGCCTCCATATTCAGAGTGGAGGCTAATTTGTATTTGTGTATTCGCTTCGTTCTATTTTTTGCGACGATTTCGGTTCTTATACACCACGCAAAAGTTACCACGCTTGGTACGACACTTTGAGCAACGTTCACAATCTACTGGTGCGCGATTGCCTTCTTTCCAACGTTTGATCAACTGTGGCTCAGCCAATAAAGGGCGTGACACAGCAAAAAATTGGATACCTGTGTTTTCTGCAATTTTCTCAATCGCATCAATGTCGCTCAGCCCGCCGACAGTAATCACCGGTATGCTAACGTCCTGACTGATCACGTGACCATATTCGTGAAAGTAACCTTCTTCTTGTAGTGTGTAACCATCGAACGTTTGACCAACAAGTTCGTTTGCTTTGCCGTGAACATTGCCAGATACGATGATCGCATCAACGCCTATTTCTTCAAGTTTCTTGCAGACGACGCGAGTTTCATTGAACGTTAAACCGCCGTCAAAGAACTCTGTTGCCGTCAGTTTAACGAGGATGGGAAATTCGCTTCCAACCAGCTTTCTGGTTTCAGAATAAATTTCTAAAAGAAAGCGCATGCGATTTTCTAAGTCACCACCATATTCGTCTTCGCGACGATTATAGTACGGGCTTAAAAACTGGTTAATTAAATAAGTGTGCGCCGCATGAATCTCTACGCCGTCAAAACCAGCGTCTTGAGCACGTTTACTCGCCAATGCGAATGCCTTTACGATGTAGTCTATTTCGTCCTTTGTCATCGCTTTGCCTTGCGTATTTGTACCACGCTCAGGCACGTCACTCGGAGCGAAGATGACACGCTCACCGACGTTATGGGTGGTTTTGGTGCCACCGTAAGCAATTTGCATCACGATTTTAGAATCTTGTTGATGTACTAGCTCTGTTAGCTTTTTGTATTCTTCAATAAAAGAGTCGTTGTAGATCCCCATCATACCTGCGTTGGGTTTCTCTTCTTCAACGATATTGGCATAACCCGTGACAATAAGCCCAACTTCCCCTTTCGCAAGCGTTTCGTAAATATCGTAAAGCTTTGCCGTCATGTGACCATCTTCGGTCGCCAGGTTCTCCCACGTTGCGCTTCGCACAAAACGGTTCTTTAGGGTCATGTTGCCAATGCGGGCTTCGGAAAACAAAATGCTCAAAACCAGTCCTCTTAAAGTTGTCTTTATGTTTTATCTTTTCGCAAGTAAACAAGAACGAAAAAGGAACAGCGATACACGATGTATGGCTGTTCCTTCTCTGAATCCTTGAGACCTGCAAACTACAGGCGCACCTTAATGCCTCGGAGACGACAAAACTTTAATCTGGGTTAAGGTTTAGTGAGTTTTTAGATTATGTAAAAGGATGATTCTTAATCGTGTTCATTTCACTGGAGTTAAGATGCTTCCTCACCCACTTTCAGTCGTAAAACTTTTGTATTTCGCTAGCTGGTGATTCAACTTAAACATTCACATTGTTAGTTTGTATGCTGCTATGGGAACTAGCACTACCCCAAATGTTTACATTACAAACTATCGATATTGAATTCTCATATGGTAAGTAGAGTTATTGCGCTGTTTATACTTTTAGCTTAATCGTCGCTATCTCTTGGCATTATTACGCGTCAGCGGAAACGCGCGATCTACTATGTTTTACACACTGGTTGTTTTTGCTTTTAGATATGAATACGTGATAGTGAAGCTAGAGGAGGAACAGGGAAAATAAAGGACAATAGAAAGTTAAATGACCTTACTTCTAGGTAAGGTCATTCATGCATTCAGCAGCAAAAGATATTGGCGCGTAGCAAACGCTTAGGTCTGGTTGTTACAGAGCTAGAGGAATCAACTCGACACCAAGCACACCACTGATCCCCATCACCACTAGCAGTGAGACTTTAAACACCGACTTTGACCAAGCGATGTAGTTGTTCTCATCAATGCTGCGAAAGGTCACTTTCGTCCACATAAAGCAAACAACCGCTGCAACCGCTAAGTATTCATACCCGGCTTCACCTAGTAAAAATAACCCCAATGATGCTGCCCCAAAAGCCACGACATACGCTTTCATGTGTCGATGCGCTTTATGAATACCTTCTTTAACTGGCAATACGGGAATCCCGGCTTCTCGGTAGTCTTGCATGCGGAACATGGCAATGGCATAAGAGTGCGGCATTTGCCAGAGACAGAACATGGTAAAGAGTAAAATCGCTTCCAAGCTAATGAAGTTTGTTACCGCTAAGTAACCCACCAATGGCGGAACTGCGCCTGAGATACTTCCCACTAAGGTTCCATACACCGAGTTACGTTTGTACCACATCGTGTAAAAGAACACGTAATACACGTAGCCAAGCAACACGACGACAGCGGATAGTGGATTCACTCGGATAAATAAGAGTGCGGTTCCTACCAGCAATAAAGCAAGTGCATAAACAAACGCAATATCGATATTGATGTTGCCTTTCACTGTTTCACGATTTCGTGTACGTGCCATCTTTTGGTCGATATCACGATCGAAAATATTATTCACCACACAACCTGAAGCGATGACTAACCCAACACCAACTAACGTCGTAACGAACAACATTAGACTGGCTGGTTCTGTTTTTGCGGCGAGGAAGAACCCCGCCGCAACAGAAATCAGGTTGCCGAAAATAATGCCCGGTTTAGTGATAGACAAATAACTTTTCAGCATACCTTGGCCTACAACTTCATGTTGACGTTCATGTTGTAGATGATCCATACCGAGCCAGCGATAAGGATAAGTACAACAATGGCGGTAAACATCAGTGATACAAGGTTCCAACGTCCGTCGGATGTTTTTGTTTCCATGTGCAAGAAGTATTTAAAGTGAACAAATATCTGCACTAATGCACATCCAAATAGAATCGCATAGGTCGTTGTATCTGGTAATGATTTCGTCCAAACAAAGTAGAACGGAATTACCGTCAGAATCAGTGAGGCAATAAAACCTTTCACGTAATCTGACGAACTGGTTTCTACATGTTGATCCATTACATTACCCCCAGTAAGTAAACGATGGTAAAGACACAAATCCAAACGATATCTAGAAAGTGCCAGAATAGGCTTAAGCAGTTAAAGCGCATTGCCATATTGTCGTTCAGACCTTTCGTCGACAGTTGATGGTATGCTACCGCTAACCAAATCAGACCAAAGGTTACGTGCAGGCCGTGCGTACCAACCAACGTAAAGAATGCCGACAGGAATGCACTGGTTTGTGGGCCATAGCCTTCTTCAATCAGGTGATGGAACTCATAGACCTCCATACAGATAAAGCCAAGACCAAGCGCGAACGTGACTAACATCCAACGTTTGAGACCAGCAACGTTGTTGCGCTTCATCGCGATAATGCCAAAACCAAATGTGATACTGCTAAACAGCAGCAGCATGGTTTCGACAAAAACGAATGGGAGTTCGAAAATGTCTTTACCTGTTGGGCCCGCAATTGAATTGCTCGACAGCACAGCGTAAGTCGCGAACAAGGTCGCAAACAGTACACAGTCACTCATCAGGTAAACCCAGAAGCCAAATAGCTTGTTGCCATTCGTGTCATGGTGGTGATCATGGTCGTGATGTGCTGCGATATTAGTTTGCATACGTCACCTCCAGATCATCTTTACTTTCGCTGTCTTTCACTGAGTTTTTCTTCGCTTCTTCAAGCTGAGCTCGACGTTCAGCCTCAATTGCTTTGATCTCTTCAACTTCCACGTAGTAATCCACATCATCGTTATAGCTATGCTGAATACACGTCACGATAATACCGACCAAACTTGCCGCCGCTAGCCACCAGATGTACCAAATCATGCCGAAGCCAAATAGGAGCGACCAAGCCGACACGTAGATGCCTGTTGCCGTGTTTTTTGGCATATGAATACGTTCGTATTCCACTTCTTTAGTTGGATCGAACTCGCCACTTTGTTTCTGGTACCAGAAGGCATCCAGCACATCACCTTTTGGTAGGTGCGCAAAGTTGTAGAACGGCGGTGGAGACGATGTTGCCCACTCAAGAGTACGACCACCCCACGGGTCACCAGTTAGATCACGGTTTTGCTCGCGGTCACGGATACTCACGTAAATTTGGATGAACTGAGACAATACGCCCAGCGCAATCACAACCGTACCTGCTGCGGCAATCGACAACAGTGGGAAGTATTCTGGGTTGATGTCTTGGCTTAAACGACGAGTCATCCCCATGAAGCCCAGCGCGTAAAGCGGTAAGAACGCCATTAAGAAACCAATAATCCAAAGATAGAACGCGCGTTTGCCCCAAGTTTCATTCATGGTGAAACCGGTCGCTTTCGGGAACCAGTAAGTGATCGCAGCGAAACATCCAAACACCACACCACCGATGATAACATTGTGGAAGTGAGCGATAAGGAATACTGAGTTATGCAGAACGAAATCTGCGCCCGGAACAGCCATTAGTACGCCCGTCATACCACCAACAGTAAAGGTGATAAGGAAGCCCACCGTCCACATCATTGGCGTCGTAAAGCGGATGCGGCCTTTGTACATCGTGAATAGCCAGTTGAAGATCTTCACCCCTGTTGGGATAGAAATGATCATCGTGGCAATACCGAAGAAGGCATTTACGTTCGCGCCAGACCCCATCGTAAAGAAGTGGTGTAGCCAAACGACAAAGGCAAGAATCGTGATAACTACGGTAGCCCAAACTAGCGATGTGTAACCGAACAACTTTTTACGTGAGAAGGTTGCGGTGACTTCTGAGAACACACCAAAAATTGGCAAGATCAAGATGTACACTTCTGGGTGACCCCAAGCCCAAATCAGGTTGACGTACATCATTACGTTGCCGCCAAGATCATTGGTAAAGAAGTGCATGCCTAGGTATCTATCCAGCGTAAGCAGAGCGATAGTCACCGTTAGGATTGGGAATGAAATGATGATCAAAATGTTTGCACACAGAGACGCCCAAGTGAAAACTGGCATCTTCATCATTGGCATAGACGGTGTACGCATACGCAAAATGGTCGCGAAGAAGTTCACGCCTGTTAACGTCGTACCAACACCTGATATCTGCAGCGCCCAAATCCAATAGTCGACCCCGACTCCTGGGCTAGCCTCAATACCTGAAAGCGGCGGATACGCCAACCAGCCGGTACGACCAAATTCACCTAAGCCGAGAGACATGTTTGTTAGGATGACACCTACAACAAACAGCCAGAAGCTCAAGTTATTCAGATACGGGAAAGCTACGTCACGCGCACCAATCTGCAATGGCACGATGATGTTCATCAGACCAATGACCAATGGCATCGCTACGAAGAAGATCATGATCACGCCATGGGCAGTAAAAATTTGATCGTAGTGATGCGGTGGTAAGTAACCTGCTTCACCCGCAGAAGAAAGGAGTTGCTGACTACGCATCATGACTGCGTCAGCAAAACCACGAACAAGCATCACCATCGCTACTGCGATGTACATGAAGCCAAGTTTTTTATGGTCTACTGAAGTAAACCATTCATTCCACAAATATTGCCACTTTCCGGCTTTGGTCACCGCGTAAACTACGGCTAAACCAACCAGCGCCACAACCGCTAGGGTGATGACAATAATAGGTTCGTGGAATGGAACTGAATCAAGAGTTAATCTTCCAAACATTACGATTATCCTTGGTTTTCAGGCAAACAGTTCATTGAACCAGGATGCTGAGTCACAACGTCGGTGAACAAGAACGGAGGAACGCTAGAGAACAAAGTGACTGGCTCTGCGATACTTGGCGCTGCCAGTGAGCTGTATTGCTCCCAATCTTCAATACGATCAGGGCTCGCCTTCACTTTCTGCACCCAATTTAGGAACGCAGCACGATCAGACATTGCTGAAGCTGTGAACTTCATTTGCGAAAAGCCTTCGCCGCTGTAGTTCGATGCAAAACCCTTGTAGTCACCTTCGTGGTTCGCTATGAGGTTGAGCTTGGTTACCATGCCTGGCATCGCGTAGATCTGTGTACCTAAGCGAGGGATGAAAAACGCGTTCATGATGTTGTCCGAAGTCAGTTTGAACTGCACTGGCACGTCTTTCGGGAACGCCACATAGTTCACCGTCGCAATGTTTTCTTCTGGATAGATGAACAACCATTTCCAATCGAGTGACACCACTTCGATGGTCATTGGTTTAACATCACTTTCCAAAGGTTTGGATGGCTCTAGTTCATGAGTCGAACGCCATGTGATCGTCGCAAGAATCGCAATGATGATGATTGGAATTGTCCATACCACCACTTCGATTTTGGTCGAGTGTGACCACTCGGGTGCGTACTCTTCTTCAGTGTTAGAGGCGCGGTATCGGTAAGCGAAGTAAATCGTCATTAAAATCACAGGGATTACAACGATCAACATCAGCAAAAGAGCAGTAATAATTAACTCTTTTTCTTGCACACCAATGGCACCTTTGGGGTCAAGTAAAGCTGAATTACATCCTGAGAGCATAAGTATGACGGACGCCAAACTTCCCCTCGACAAGATGCGTTTATATCTTGAGGCTTCCATTAACTTTCTCGATGGTTGTCTGGTTTCAAAACAGATGCCAATCAAAGTAAATAAGAGCTCACAAATAGCGCAGAGGTAATGTATGAGAACAAGAAAAAACCTCGATAAGTAGTTATTCTACTTACAATTTTTCAACTTCGTCATCAAGCATTTAACCAGCTAGAATGAACCGTTATTTGCTACGATACGATTGGTATCAAGCCAAGAACCAGTTGTTATAGTCATTAGAATGTTTATGTGTTGAGCATGAGTAACGTCGGGCTCAGAGCGAAACAAAACGGAATTGAGTGGAGATCAAAACCACACTCTTAGTGTGAGTTTATTGTTACACTTTGAAACACTATGTTACATTTGGCGCATTATGAGGAGTAAAAAGTTAAAGCTCATTAGCCACAACTGGAAACTAACCTTCCATTAATGGAAGTTACACACTTTAAATAGAATATTAACCTCAACACGAATTTCTCGTGCTTCAACAATTAATTATTTAAAAACAAAAAGTTGAAACTAAAAATTGATGAGACTGACTATCAACTTCATTTACGCAGATAGCCTTAATGAGAAGCGGAAACTAAAAAACCAAAAGTGTGATCAGAATCAAATTAATGATTTCACTTAATATTTGAGTGGTATTTGCATCTCTTTATTGGATTGTGAGAAATCATTCTCAAGGTAAATCCAAACATAAGTTGTAAATACATTTGGGCTGCGCAGAATGAGCACTCCACAACATAGAAAATGTTGAAATGGAAAGAAACTTATTATTCAGGTCTATCAGAGCCTTATTTCAGTGGTCACTTACATACGAATACCGCCATCCACTTCTAAAACCCTGCCAGTAAAGTAATCACTCTCAATAATGTATTTTACTGCATGCGCGATTTCGCTTGTTTCGCCCATCCTGCCAACTGGGATCATCTTTTCTAATCGCTCTATGGCTTCGGGTTTCATTTGCTCTGCCATCGCGGTGTGTACTACACCTGGTGCAACCGCCGCCGCACGAATACCGTATCTTGCGAGCTCACGGGCCCATGTTGTCGCCATGGTCGCGACCGCCGCTTTAGATGCAGAATAATTGGTTTGTCCGATATTCCCTGCTCTCGCAACACTAGAAATATTGATGATAACGCCTTGGGAGCCACTCTCAATCATCTTGACGGCAGCTTCACGCCCACACAAAAATGTTCCTGTCACGTTAACGTTCATGACCAAGTTGAATTGATCCAAAGACATCTTACTGATCACGCCATCTTTTGCTTTTACAAGTAACCCATCTCTTAACACGCCAGCGTTATTGACTAACCCATTGAGTTGACCAAAATCTTGGATAATCGCTTCAAACGTGGTTTCAACGTCGATTTCGTTGGTGACATCCACTTGATATGTCAACGCTTTCGCACTCAGCATTCGACACTGCTCTTGTGTTTCCATTAAGCCACTGGCGTTTACATCCAACAACGCTAAATCAGCGCCAGCTTGAGCAAGGGTAATGGCCATCATTTGCCCAAGCCCCTGCCCTGCTCCTGTAATGGCAATAACACTACTTTTTATGTCCATATTGGTGCACTCCATAGCTCGTAATGTTCTCTATCTCAACCAGTCTAAGTTGGCCGAAATGATGCGCGTTTTAGGTCACCATCTCGGGTTGGTTTGTCACAAAACTCAGTCTAGCCTTTCTTACTCTTGTATAACTCAAATAAGCTTGAGAAATCGAGCTCGCCGTGGCCGCTCGCGTTGTGGAAAGAATATAAGTTGCGCGCTAACGACCCCATCGGAACCGAAGAATGTGTTTGTAACGCCGCATCTAACCCCAAGCCGAGATCTTTTAGCATGAGTTTGCTCATAAAGCCCGGTTGGTAATCGTGACTGGCTGGCGCACTGTCCATCACGCCTGGGCAAGGATTGTAAAGCTCCAATGCCCAATTTCGGCCAGAGCTTTGCAGCATGATGTTTGATAGCACTTTTGGATCGAGTCCATGATCGATACCTAGGTTTAATGCCTCGCACGTACCAGACATTAAAATGCCGAGCATAAGGTTGTTACAGATTTTCGCCATTTGACCATCGCCTGCTTTGCCAGCATGGAAAACATTTTTTCCCATATACTGCAAAATCGCATTGGCTTTAGAAAACGCTTGATCCGAACCACCAACAATAAAGGTTAATGTCGCCGCTTTAGCGCCAGCAACGCCCCCCGAAACGGGTGCGTCGACAAACAACACGCGTTTATTTGCCGCTTCATTGGCGACTAATCGCGCGGAGTCCGGATCAATGGTTGAACAATCAATTATCAAGGTACTTGGCGAGACAAGATTGAGGACACCTACGCCACCGTGTAAGTCACCAAGATACACGGAACGAACGTGAGACCCTGCTGGTAGCATCGTGATGACTGTGCTAGCACCATCTACTACCTCTTCGATAGAGCTCGCCACCACCGCACCAAAAGGTACTAGTTGCTTTGCGGCTTCGCTATCGACATCGAATACTTGCACGTTAAATCCAGACGCGAGTAAGTTTTGCGCCATAGGATGTCCCATTCTTCCTAAACCGATAAATGCGATGGTACTCATGATCATTCTCCTTATTGACCTAGTGTTTGTTCACCCAAATTAGCAAGCGGATGCTCGTTATCTGACCAAAGCGAGGTAAACAAAGTATCGATAACATCTTCATCGACTTCACTGACACTGTTAAATATCCAGCTCGGCTCGCCATCCCGGTCAATGAGCCGAGAACGGACGCCCTCTTTAAACTCACCTAATAAGGCACTGCGAACCGACAAACTCAACTCTAAACGGAAGCAATCTGCAAGCGGTAAGCTGTGGTACTCTTTCACTTGTCTAAAGCAAATATGCGCGGTGATCGGACTGCCCGATGCGAACGTTTGTTTCGCGTTTTCTATCCACTGACTGTTCCCGTCGATAGCCATGATTCGCTGTGCTATCGTATTAAGATCAAAGCCTTTGCACGCTTCCTCTATCTGATCTAAGTATGGACAAATTTGCGTGGTTGGTTTGCTATCAATAACCTGTTCTTCCATTAATTGTAGTAGCGCAGTTACCAACTCTTTCGCATCTTCTTTCCCCCACTGGAGCCGCTTTAGCTCATCCAGTAAGGTGGGATACTGCTCTTCCAACAGTAACCAATCGGCCAAACCAATAGTGACAGCGTCACTTGAGTTCACCATGGAACCTGTCAATCCGAGGAATAAACCCACTTGCGGATCTATCTGGCTTAAAAACCACGTACCTCCCACATCAGGATACAGTCCAATATTGATTTCTGGCATAGCAAGGCGTGATGTTGTTGTCACAACTTTATGGCTGGTTCCCATAAAAAGCCCCATCCCACCACCCATTACAATACCTTCTCCCCAACCGATAATAGGCTTGTTGTAAGTGTGAATGAGATAGTCACACTCATACTCCAACGAGAAATAGTCCGTACAGAACTCTACGATTTTTTCTTTACTCTCGTTATGCATGACGTGATACATAGCTCGAACATCGCCACCAGCACAGAATGCTTTTTCTCCAGCGCCAGTGAGTACCACACAAGTCACATGCGGATCGTCTTGCCACTTGATAAGCTGATCGTTAAGTTGGACTAACATGTCATACGTCAATGCATTCAATGAAGCGGTGTTGTCTAACGTTGCGATACCAATGCGGTGCACGCCATCGAAGCACTCTATTTCACTAATGGCTACCATCCCTGCCATGTGGCCTCCTATCGGTTTTTCCATTGCGGTGGGCGTTTTTCTAAAAAGGCGCGAACACCCTCAACTTGATCTTCCGTATCAAAAAGAGTCAGAAACAACTCTCGCTCTTTCATTAAGCCGTGCTTAAGTGGCGCAGAGCGCATATTTTGAATGAGCGCCTTACATGCGGCGACAGAAGATGGCGACTGGTTCGCAACAGAGTCAGCAAGCTCCAGCGCTTTACTTAAAGCTTCGCCTTTGGAGACCAACTCCTCAGCCAAGCCTAGTTCTTTTGCTTTGTCAGCGCTGACTTGCTCTCCACATAAAATGATACGCTTTGCCCAGCCTTCCCCTACTAACGCTGTGAGGTTTTGGGTACCGCCAGCGCAGGGCAAAAGTCCGACTTTGGCTTCAGGTAAAGCAAGTACCGCTTGCTCTTCAACGACTCGAATATCACAAGCTAATGCCACTTCTAAACCTCCACCCATGGCGTAACCATTAATAGCGGCAATGGAAACACCACGGAATTCCGAGAGCGTTTCAAACGCTTCACCAAAGCATCGCGCCATGTCTAACGCAACCGCTTTGTCACCGTCAGAAAACAGCTTGAGATCCGCACCAGCAGAGAAAAACTTTTCTCCACTGCCGGTTAAAACCAGTGCGTAGACCTGCTTATCATTGTTAAGTGTGAGTATCAGCGACTTCAGTACCTTGAGGCTCTCTGATGTCCACGTATTGGCTGGCGGGTTGTTCATCGTCACCACCGCAACGTGATTAGTGATCGTATGTTGAATGGCTTCTTGGGTTAATGGCATATCTGAATCCTTTCTCAATGAGCAAATCCAATACTTCGCTACAGCAAGGCCGATTCCTCAGAGAGCAAACGGCGCGCGATGATCAAGCGCATGATTTCGTTCGTTCCCTCCAGAATTTGATGCACACGCACATCTCTGAAATGACGCTCCATTGGATACTCTTTGATGTAACCATAGCCGCCATAAAGCTGCAGCGCTTGGTCGCAAACCTGAAAGCCCACATCGGTTGCGAACCGTTTTGCCATCGCGCAATAAGCCGTGGCATCCGGGTCATTTCGGTCGAGTTTACTGGCGGCATAGCGCACCAACTGCCGCGCAGCCACTAGCTCTGTCGCCATGTCTGCCAATTTGAATTGTAAGGCTTGAAACTGCGCAAGCGGCTTGCCGAACTGCTTACGTTCTTGAATGTACCGTGCCGCCTGATTAAGGGCCTGTTGAGCCGTACCGACGGAGCAGGTCGCAATATTTATACGCCCTCCATCAAGCCCTTTCATCGCAAAGACAAAACCTTGCCCTTCTTCGCCCAATAAATGGCTAGCTGGAATAACGACATTTTCAAAAGTAACCGCTCGTGTTGGTTGGCTGTTCCAACCCATTTTGGGTTCTTTGCGCCCATAGCTGATACCACCTGTTTGAGCAGGAACAACAAATGCAGACACGCCTTTGGCACCCGCTTCTCCGGTTCGCGCCATCACGACCAAAACATCTGTCTCTCCTGCGCCAGAGATAAAGGTTTTGCCACCATTCAACACGTAAGTATCACCTTTTTTGCTCGCGGTTGTGGTCAACGAAGCGGCATCCGATCCCGCATTAGGCTCGGTTAAGCAATAGGAGCCTAACCACTCCCCCGTAACTAATTTCGGACAGAACTGCGTTTTGGCTTCATCGGTAGCAAAACTGGCTATCATCCAACTGACCATGTTGTGAATCGTCATAAACGCCGTAGTGGACGTACATCCCATGGCCAGTTGTTCAAAGATAATTGAAGCATCCAAGCGACTCAGCCCTAGGCCACCTTGCGCTTCTGGAGTGTAGAGACTGAGAAACCCCAGTTCCCCCGCCTCTCTCAATACGTCTTTGGGGAAAATCTGCTTTTCATCCCACTCCGCCGCCATCGGTGCTAAACGCTCATCGGCAAATTGTTGAGCGGTATCGGCAAATGCACGTTGATCTTCATTAAGTTCAAAGTCCATAAAAGCTCCTTTTATTCACTCAGCGCAGTTGGATGGTCAGATTGGGCCCCGTTGGAATATCGTCATCAAACCAACGTGCCGTCACCGTTTTAGTCTCGGTATGAAAACGTACCGCTTGTTTACCATACGCATGTAAATCACCATAGAAACTGCCTCTCCAACCAGTAAAGGAGAAAAATGGTAAAGGGACTGGAATAGGCACATTGATCCCAACCTGACCGACTTGAATGTCATGCTGATATTTTCTCGCAGCAGCGCCATTAGCCGTAAAAATGGAAGTGCCGTTCCCGTATGGGTTGCGATTCACCAACTCAATGGCCTCTTGCAACGTTTCGACTTCCATACAAACTAAAACAGGGCCAAATATCTCTTGCGTGTAAATCGACATGTTCGCTGTTACACCGCTAAACAAGGTTGGGCCAATCCAGTTTCCATCGGGAAAGCCTTCCACTTCACACTGACTGCCATCGAGTTCACACACTGCGCCTTGTTGTTTGCCATCTTCAATTAGGTCCAATACGCGTTGTTTAGCTTGCTCACTGATCAGTGGGCCATAAGCAGCTTGCTCATCGTCCCAAGGCCCTGGGTGTACTCTCGCCATTGCCTGTTTGAGGTCTGTAATCCATTGTTTTGAATCGCCGACAAACACCGCAACAGAAATTGCCATACAACGCTGCCCCGCAGCCCCTACGGAGGCTCCGATTAGGTTATTCACCACTTGATCTTTGTTTGCATCAGGCATGATCACCATGTGATTCTTTGCACCAGCAAAAGCTTGAACCCGTTTAAAATGTTTAGTCCCTGTAGTGTAGATATAACGGGCAACGGGAACCGAGCCAACAAATGACACCGCTCGAATATCAGGATGAGCCAGAAGAAAGTCGACTTGCTCTTTGCGGCCATGAACGACCTGCAACACTCCTTTCGGCGCGCCAGCTTGCTCAAATAGTTCAGCTAAACGAATAGAGGTCAATGGCACTTGTTCGGAGGGTTTGAGCACAAACGTATTGCCCGCAGCGATAGCGATTGGGAACATCCACAACGGAATCATGGCTGGAAAGTTAAACGGCGTAATGCCGCAACACACACCTAGGGGCTGAATCATTGAGTAACTATCAATATCCGTGGCAACGTTTTCGACGGTTTCTCCCATCATATTGCTGGCAATGTTTGCAGCCTGCTCAACAACCTCTATGCCTCGCCACACATCGCCTTTAGCATCCGCTAAAATCTTACCCGTTTCATGAGAAAGCAGTGTGGCAAGCTCATCATGATGCTCTTTGAGCAAGTGCTGATAACGAAGCATGACTCTGGCACGCTCGGATACTGCCACTTCCTTCCAGGATTGGAATGTCTCTTTCGCATTATCAATGGCGGCTTCCATTTCGTGCTCTGTGGAACATGGAACGTACGCAATGACATCATTAGTGGCAGGATTGGTTACCTCAACCCAATCCGATGCTTGAGATTCACGAAACTCGCCACCAATAAACAAGGGAACCAAACGAGTCATCATTTACTCCTTTCTGATTTCAATTAAAGCGGTATTTCAATGCCTATCGCCGTGGCTTCTCCACCACCGATACAAAGTGACGCAACACCCCGCATCACTTTTTTGGCTTCGAGATCACCATTGGTGCCTAGCGCTTGTAGCTGACGCAAACTGTGAATCAATGTCACCAGAATTCGTGCGCCACTAGCCCCTATCGGATGCCCAAGTGCACAGGCTCCACCTTTAATATTTACTTTGCTCGTATCAAGCCCAAGTTCCGCCACCGCTATTTGTGTCACGACGGCAAAGGCTTCATTGATTTCCCACAGGTCCACTTCATAAATGGACCAATCTAGCTGGAACAGCAGTTGCTCAATTGCGTAGACGGGGGCCAAAGTAAATTCTGCAGGTTTTCTGGCATGTGTAGAGTGCGCCTTGATGATCGCAAGTGGTTTAAGCCCCTGATGACGCGCAGTGTCTTCATCCATAAGCACAAGAGCCGCCGCGCCATCTGAAATGGCACTCGAATTAGCAGCGGTCACCGTACCTTTTTCATCGAATGCAGGTTTGAGTTGAGGAATTTTACCAAGGTCAATCGAGCGTGGGTGCTCATCGTAGTCCAGCACCGCTTGTTCTGACTTGGTATTGAGTGAAACCGGCGAAAGTTCATCGGCAAACAAGCCTCGCTCTTGAGCTTCCAACGCACGTTTTGCCGACATCACGGCCCATTCATCCATTTGCTCTCTGATGAACTTAAGCCTGTCAGCGACTTGCTGAGCATAAACACCCATTAAGTGCCCTTCGTAAGCATCTTGTAGCCCATCGAGAAACATGTGGTCATACGCAGACTGGTGCCCCATACGCATTCCCTTTCTCGCCTCCCTCAGCAAATACGGCGCATTGGTCATACTTTCCATACCACCAGCAATGGCAGAGCGAATCGTTCCAGCTTTAATGAGATCGTGCGCTAACATGACGCTCTTCATGCCAGAGCCACACACTTTGTTAATGGTGGTGCACCCTACACCCAAAGGAAGATCTGCCCCCATAGATGCTTGCCTCGCAGGAGCTTGTCCACACCCTGCTGGAAGCACACATCCCATGAACACTTCATCCACCGAAGTCACATTCACTTCGTGCATTGCCGCCTTGATCGCCAGTGCGCCTAATTGAGGAGCAGAGTAAGTTTGCAACTTGCCTTGAAAGCGCCCAATTGGCGTTCTTTTCGCGCTGACAATCCAGATGTCTTTTCCCATGATTCGCATTCCCTTAAGGTATATGTGAACACTTGGCAGACTGATGACACCCTACATAGAATTACTCACCAAGCGCCACACCAGCCTTTATCGCCTTTTTCACTAACAAACTTTCATTCCGCGATTTCTTGACGTTTACGTAAGCATAGCACTAGCCTTTACAATGAGATGAAAAAACACACCAAGCAGACGTTTATATTTCAAAGTTGATGTTCGGCCTTCCCATTTAAGGTTCGATTTCCAGAAACTGGATTTTTATTCGAGGTAAGTATGTTATGGAAAAATACAAGATCAGTGACCTCGCCAAGGAGTTTGATATTACTACTCGCAGTATCCGGTTTTATGAAGACGTGGGTCTGATTGAACCAGAGCGAAAAGGCAATATGCGCGTTTATCAACGCAGGGATAGAATTCGCCTCAAACTGATTTTAAGAGGGAAACGACTCGGTTTTTCGTTGGCAGAAATTCGTGAACTTTTCGAGCTCTACGACATGCAACAAACCGAAGGACAGTTATTGAAAATGCTCAATATCATTGAAGAGAAACAAGCCGTCCTACAGCAACAACTCAACGACATCAGCGTCGTTATGGCAGAGTTGAATGCCGCTAAGGAGCGTTGTATTCAAACACTCAAAAGCAAGCAGACATAAACGCTATACTCAATTAGCAACACCGCTACAGGCTTTTCCACCTTACCTCTGATACCGGGAGACGTTATGAAAAGCACCTATACCCCACTCAATTTCGGACTTGGTGATACCATCGATATGCTCCGAGAGCACGTTAATGCCTTTGCTACCGAACATATTGCGCCCATCGCCGCGGAGATAGACCGCGATAACCAGTTCCCGAATCATTTATGGCCTTTGTTCGGAGAAATGGGGTTGCTTGGTGTGACCGTCGATGAAGAGCTTGGTGGTGCAGGCATGGGATACCTCGCTCACGTTGTTGCCATGGAAGAAATCAGCCGTGCCTCTGCATCTGTCGCTTTAAGCTACGGCGCTCATTCTAACCTGTGCGTCAACCAAATCTTTCGTAACGGCACGCCTTCTCAACGCGAAAAATACCTTCCAAAACTCATTGATGGTACGCACGTTGGCGCCCTAGCGATGAGTGAGCCCAATGCCGGTTCAGACGTGATAAGCATGCAACTGAAAGCGGAGAACAAGGGCGACCATTTTGTACTGAATGGCAACAAAATGTGGATAACAAATGGGCCCGATGCTGACGTAGTGGTGCTTTACGCTAAAACAGATGTCAGCGCAGGTTCACGTGGCATTACCGCATTCATTATTGAACGTAACTTCGCAGGTTTCACTCATGCTCAAAAGCTGGACAAGCTAGGCATGAGAGGCTCGAATACTTGCGAACTTGTATTTAACCATTGCGTAGTGCCAAAAGAGAATATTCTTGGCGAGTTGAATCAAGGCGTCGAGGTGTTAATGAGTGGGCTGGATTACGAGCGCGTCGTCCTCGCTGCCGGACCACTCGGGATAATGCAAGCTTGCATGGACATTGTGGTCCCGTACGTACATGAACGAGAGCAGTTTGGAAAATCCATTGGCGAGTTTCAGTTAGTTCAGGGCAAGATCGCCGATATGTACTCTCGAATGAGTGCAGCAAAAGCGTATGTATATACCGTCGCAGCGGCTTGTGATCGAGGTAACGCAACACGCAAAGACGCCGCTGGCGCGATTTTGTACAGTGCAGAACTCGCCACACAAATGGCACTCGATGCAATCCAGTTGCTCGGTGGGAATGGCTACATCAATGAATACTCTGCTGGTCGTTTGCTACGTGATGCAAAGCTTTATGAAATCGGCGCGGGTACCTCTGAGATTCGCCGCATGTTAATAGGCCGAGAGCTGTTCGAAGAATCTCGCTAACGGAACATACGACAAGGAAGTCATTATGGCCATTATCAAAAGTAAAACTAAGCCAACTGACGAGTTATTTCTTTCCAATAAAGCTGCGATGGAAACGTTGGTCACTCAACTTAATCAACACATCGAGACCATCAAACAGGGCGGCGGTGAAAAAGCCATTGAGCACCAGAGGCAAAAAGGAAAACTCCCCGCACGAGAACGCATCGCGCGCTTGCTTGATGACAACACTGACTTTCTTGAAATCAGCCAGTTTGCCGCCTGGCAAGTGTATGACGAAGCGATCCCCTGCGCTGGTGTTATCGCCGGCATTGGTATCATAGAGGGGATTCAATGCATGGTCATCGCCAACGATGCTTCGGTAAAAGGCGGAACCTACTACCCACTCACGGTAAAAAAACACCTTAGAGCACAAGAGATTGCCCAACGTTGCCAACTCCCCTGCGTGTATTTGGTGGACTCCGGTGGCGCAAATCTCCCTCATCAGTCCGACGTCTTCCCCGACAAAGAACACTTTGGTCGCATTTTCTTTAACCAAGCGAGAATGTCAGCGAAAGGCATCCCCCAAGTTGCTGTTGTGATGGGGCTTTGCACTGCTGGGGGCGCGTACGTTCCTGCCATGGCGGATGTGTCCATTATGGTTAAAGAGCAAGGCACCATTTTTTTGGCGGGGCCACCTTTGGTGAAAGCGGCCACTGGCGAAGTCGTGACGGGTGAAGAGCTCGGCGGTGCAGACGTGCATTGTCGAAAATCTGGTGTCGCAGATTATTACGCTGAAAATGATGAACATGCCCTAATGCTTGCGAGAGAAGCCATTGCCAATGCCAATAGAACAAGACCTGTTAAGCCAGAAAACACCGTGCTTCCTCCCCGCTACGACGCAGAAGAAATCTACGGAATCGTGAATGCCAACTTACGACTGTCATTCGACGTTCGAGAAATTATTGCCCGCATCGTCGATGATTCTGATTTCGACGAATTCAAAGCCTTGTACGGCAGAACGCTAGTGTGTGGTTTCGCTCGTATTCAAGGACACTTGATTGGCATTGTGGCAAACAACGGTATCTTGTTTTCTGAATCGGCACAAAAAGGCGCGCACTTTATTGAGCTGTGCGCCAAACGGAAAACACCGCTTCTTTTTCTCCAAAATATTACCGGCTTTATGGTCGGAAAAAAGGTTGAAGAAGAAGGCATCGCAAAACATGGCGCCAAGCTAGTGATGGCCGTCGCTTGTGCTGACGTGCCGAAGTTTACCGTGATCATCGGTGGATCGTACGGCGCTGGTAATTACGGCATGTGCGGCCGAGCGTATGATCCAACCATGATGTGGATGTGGCCGAACGCGCGTATTTCTGTGATGGGCGGAGAACAAGCAGCAGGCGTTTTAACACAAGTTCGAAAAGACGCGAAGGAACGTCAGGGGGAAGCGTGGTCAGAGCAAGAAGAGCACATTTTTAGAGAATCGATCATAGACTTGTATGAAACACAAGGACATCCCTATTTTGCGAGTGCTCGGCTATGGGATGACGGAATTATTGACCCTAAAAAAACGCGTCAGGTGTTGAGTCAAGCGTTAATGGCAGCATTAAACGCCCCCATTCCTGATAGCGAGTTTGGCGTCTTCAGAATGTAAACATCCAAAGATGAATTAAGGAAGTTAGTATGCAGGAAATGCAACCAAGCATTATTCCCAACGCCCAAAGGCAAGATGATGTTCTTTGGCATGTCGATGATAATGGCGTAGCGACCATTACCCTAAACAGAACAGCCAAACACAATGCTTTTGACGCTTGTACGATCGACTTGCTGATCCACCGCCTAGATTATCTCGCTTTACGAACGGATGTGCGGTGCTTGGTATTAAGAAGTAACGGTAAGCATTTTTCATCCGGGGCCGATTTGAATTGGATGCAGTCGATGGCCGACAGCACGAGGCAAGATAACTTCGTTGATGCCCAAAACTTGGCAAGACTCATGGAAACATTAGATTCGTTCCCTCAACCCACCATCGCAGTTGTTCAAGGTTCCGCTTATGGTGGTGCTTTAGGGTTGATTTGTTGTAGTGATATCGCCATCGCAAGCCAAAGTGCCAACTTTTGCTTAAGTGAAGTTAGGCTTGGTTTAGTTCCAGCAACCATTGCGCCTTACGTCATGCGCGCGATGGGGAATAGACAAGCTAGACGCTATATCTTAAGTGGTGAAGTCATTTCAGCCGAAGATGCCGAACGGTTTGGTATTGTGCACGAAGTGAAAGAAGCCAAACAGCTTGAAAGTGCGGTCGGTAGCGTAATCAAGACTTTACTACTGAATAGCCCAGATGCGATGCGTAAAGCAAAAACGCTCTGCCATCAATGTCATCAAAACCCCATTGATCAACAACTGATTCACTATACTAGCAAGCTCATTGCGGACATTAGAGTATCACCCCAAGGTCAAGATGGGCTGCAAGCGTTTCTTGAAAAACGTAGCCCAAGTTGGGTCACCAAGTCACAGGACAAGTAATGCTACCTTCCAAAGTAAAGATTGTCGAAGTAGGTCCTAGAGATGGGTTGCAAAATGAATCTCCTGTTGCGACCCAAACTAAAATCCGGCTGATCAACTTACTCTCTGATACTGGGTTAACGCATATTGAGGCGGGTTCTTTTGTTTCGCCCAAATGGGTGCCACAAATGGCGGACTCAACAGAGGTCATGAAAGCAATAACAAGGCGAAATCATGTTACTTATTCTGCCCTGACACCAAACCTAAAAGGCTTCGAACAAGCCTTGGAGGCTGGTGCCAATCAGGTCGCGATTTTCACTTCATCATCAGAAGGATTCTGCCAACACAATATCAATTGCTCGATTGCAGAAAGTTTAACTCGCTTCGAACCTGTAATGCGATTAGCCACCAAATACGGCATCCCTGTTCGTGGCTATCTATCCTGCGTTGCCGACTGCCCTTACGATGGCCCGACAGCCCCTAAACAAGTGGCGAGCGTGGTCAAATCACTCATCGATTTAGGGTGTTATGAGGTGTCTCTAGGCGACACAATCGGTACAGGCACGCCAAACCGTATCGCTGCTATGCTAGAAGCCGTCATGTTGGTTGCACCTCTTCCCCGGCTTGCTGTCCATTTCCACGACACATGGGGACAAGCTCTCACCAACATTTATCAGGCACTGAGCATTGGCATCAATACCATCGACAGTAGTGTAGCTGGGCTGGGTGGATGCCCATACGCTCATGGAGCATCAGGGAATGTCGCAACGGAGGATGTACTGTATTTATGCCAAGGGTTAGGAATAGAGACGGGGATCGACTTAGAGCTACTAGCTAAAGCTGGCTGGATGATCAGCGAAGAGCTGGGGCGGGAGCCTACATCAAAAGTGTCATTAGCATTGCGTAACCGCGTATTATCACTTTCGTAGAAGGCCATCCGGCACCTCAAATTCTCCCAACCCAAGTTAATTTGCTCTACTTTCGAGTAGGGAAGCGAAACCGCCCGCCAGTACGATAAATAATTAGAGAAAATAAGATAAGCACACAACCTACTAGTTTATTTGCCGTTAGCACTTCGCCATACCACAGCACGCTCAGAATAACCGTCCAAACTGGTTCTAATATCATAATTAGAGCAGCGTTACCTGCCTGAACAAATTTTTGCCCCATGGTTTGCATTACGTAACGCAAGCTCGTCGCTAATAAGGTACTCAACGCAAACCACCACCAAATAGAGGAGTCAACCTCTGCCGGGAAAGATTCCATAAAAATTGAAACCAACAAACCTAAGCAACCTGCTGAAAAAAGTTGCACGCAAGTAAGCAGCAGCACAGGTAGTTTTTGAGAGTATTTGCTATTCACATTAAAATGAAGCGCCAAAACCAGTGCTGCACCAAGAAACCACAATTGACTGGCCGATTGTTTCCAGCCACCAACTAAAGAAAGACAAGCGAGACCTAATACAGCGATAGGCAAAGAAAGCCAGAAAATTCGTTGTGGTCGTTGACGAAACATAACCCATGCAACAATCGGCACAAACAGCATGGAAAGGCTCATGATAAATGCGCCTTCCCCGAGAGTATCACTGATAGAAATGGCGTAAATCCATGTCATAACGGCACTGCCTAACAGGAGTCCGACACCACTAGCAGATAACACATCTTTTAAGTTTGCTTTCAGCAAAGGTCGGTAACATAGAGGCAGCAAGCAGAGCGAAGCGATTGTAAATCGCGCCCCAATAAAGCCAAAAGGTGGTAAACCCTGTATTGTTTCCTTAGAGAATATCCAGCCAAGTGCCGCGATCATCGTCGTCGCAACCAGAATAACCGTCGCTTTGCGTTCTGAGTTAAACATAAGTACCCACAAAATATGGAACACACAATAGCGCAGCAAGAGAGTTTTACTGCGCTACTGTGTAAATTTGAAAGGGGTTTGTGTCGAGCGAAAAAGTGAAAGCCCGATCCTCTCCTGTATTGTTGTCACGCAGATTGAAGTTCTGCTTCTAGATACATTAAATGCAGGCAAAGTCTTAAGGCAAGCCTTTTCGCATACTAAATTACTTTAGCATTCTATACAGCAAGCAAACTGGCTAAAACCTGTACGGGGTGTCGAACTACCCCTCCTTCAAAACGCTTAACTTGACTGCGGCAGGAGTAGTATTGCGACTTCAACGCTCCTCAATACAGGTTGAATAAGGTGAATTGCTTTTTACCCATCGCCCCTACAATGAAAACCTATTGATTAACTACAACGAGCGGTTAAATTGCTCCACGGCCTCTACAACACGGCTAGCGCCATCTTGTATTTCATTCATCACATTGCCTGCTTTTTCAGAGAGCTCTAGCGTATCTAGTGCTTCTTTTTGGCATTTAGCGATCAGCTTAACTGCGTTATCTGTTCGCTGTAGGTTTTCACTGACCATTGTGACAATTTCATCGGTGGTTGCATTGGTTCTTGTAGCAAGCTGTCTGACTTCATCAGCAACAACGGCAAAACCTCTACCATGCTCACCCGCACGAGCCGCTTCTATCGCCGCATTTAACGCCAATAAGTTAGTTTGGTCAGCGATACCACTGATGCTATTTACCAACTCGCTAATACGCGATGAGTGCGCTTTAAGCTCGTCAATCGCGGTGTTCGCTTGCTGCATTTGCTCGGAAAGTATCTGCATCTTTTCTAACGTTGAGCCTATAACCTCTTGCCCTTGCAGGGTTTGTGTACCAGTTTCTTGGGAGATTTCGTTCGCCAATTGCGCAGCCTGGGCCATTTTCTGTTCCTGCATCACCCGCTGGGTAATATCTGTCGCGAACTTAACGACCTTGTAGAGCTCTCCTCTGTCGTTATGGATAGGGTTATATGAAGCCTCTAGCCACACCTCTTCACCATAACGGTTAACTCGTTTGAATCGCTCTGATGAAAATTGCCCTTTTGCTAAACGTTGCCAAAACTCACGGTAAGCTTGAGAGCTCGACTCTTCCTGATCACAAAACATGCGATGATGCTTCCCTTGAATCTGATCAAGCGTATAACCCATTGTGTTTAGGAAATTATCGTTGGCTTTTAAAACATGGCCATCTAATGTGAACTCAATCACCGCCATAGAACGACTTAATGCATTTAGCATGTCCTCTTGCTCACGGGATGATTTGATCGTTCGCGTAAGTTCAGAAGCAAAAACAAAAAAGCTTTCTACTTCTCTGCGCTCATTTAAAACAGGCTGGATAATCGTTCTTAACCAGGCTTCCTCACCATTACCTTTCTGTACTTGCAATGCCCCATTCCAGAACACTTTATCTTGGACGGCTTTCTTCATTCGATGAAAGTGGTCTGTATTGCGCGAATTTGACGGTACCAATTCAGTAATTGATTTCGTTAAGATCTCATCATCATGTAAGAAAAGTTCTTGCTGTAGTTTGGTATTTGCAGAAGTAATGAGGCCTTTACTATCCAATGTTAAGCGGATCATCTCTTCATCTAAACTGGTTTGGATTTGCTGCAGGATTTGCAACTCCTGCTTTAATCGTTGATTTTCTTGTTGAAGCGACTTATTAAAAAACATGACTTTCTCTCATTTGACCGACCTTCGGACTAGTCAAAGGTTTATTATTTGTATACCGAATAAACTGCAAGCGGCAAAATCGTTTGGTTGCATATTCAAACGCGATTTCTATTTCTTATAAAAGGATTCTCGCTGGGAATACGGCGATTTTTTCTCCAGTGTAACCTAAGCGCAGTATACTGAAATTTCTTCAGCGCCCAAGCTGTTTATATATTTATCAATATTAAAGCTCTTTATCGCCAGCTTTAGATTTGTATTTGTGGATTTACTTATATGGAAAATTGGTGTGTTCAGATCAATAAGCCTTTTCATCAAAAAAGGGCTTTGACTTAGTTCCAATAATTTTCGCCGTTTTACCGCTTTTCCACCCGACTTTTGAGCGATTACCCACTCCTTATTCGCTTGGATTTCTATTAACAACGCACGGAGCAACAAACGCATCGATTTGCCCAGTATCAATACGTTGTGGTATTCGCTCATTCAGTTTGCCGTGAAGGTGATGAATCACCACCTCATCAGTCGATTCGTCACGATCAGAAATGAGGCAATGAGGTAATAACGCATGACACCAGAGATTACATTATGTGTCCAACATTGTGCCCACTCCTAAGTTTCATAACTTCCTTCCCTCGGACGCTTCTATCTCTCACCACAGCAACTATGCTTTAAACGACATGTATTCAATTGTCTAGCTTCAACATATGAAGGTTAAGTGAACATAAACAAGCGAAGGAAACAGGGTCATGGAAGTCGATAAAAATGATAAGTTAACAAAGAAATTACAGGTAGTGATTCATTGGTCTGTAAGAGTATTGTCGATAGTTATGTTGTTTGTAATCGTCATGGGTGTGATAGATGTTGCATGGACGATATATCAAAAACTTATCACGCCACCTAAACTCATTCTGACGATTTCAGATATGCTAGCCACTTTTGGTGCTTTTATGGCCGTTTTAATTGCTATTGAAATTTTCATCAATATAACTATTTACCTGAGAGAAAATGTTATTCATGTAAAAATCGTCATGGCCACCGCGCTGATGGCAATCTCCCGAAAGGTCATTATTATAGACTTTGAAACCTTGTCTCCAATGTACCTGATTGGAATTGCGGCTGTAGTTCTTAGTATGAGTCTTGGTTACTGGCTGATCCATAAACTGCCCAATAAGAGCCATACTGAATAAACTTCTCAGCCTCCCGACTTTTCAGATACTCTCACGGCATGAAAAAGTCTTGTCTTGGCACGTTGAAGCTAATAAATTCCTCCATGCTAGGCTCTATATACTGCGAGACTACAAGATTATAGAGTAGTGCCTAAGCGGAGAAATTATCGATATTGTTTTCTAGCAGCTAATCTTTGAGTATTGGCACAGCTCAATGGGGGCAAGTGTTGCTCCAGTTCCCCCATCTGATATATACCCTCAACATCTATGCATTTTACTTTCAACTCCTTCAGCTCAGTTTGCGAAACAGCCTTAAAGGTCAAAGTAACTTTCAATCCCATTCAGAGTGTTGGTCGTGGCCACAGCGGCTAATATCAACCCCATGATCCGACTTACAGCACTAGCTCCTGTATTCCCAATAATCCTGTGTATGCCGCTGGCCATTAATAGCAAGATATAAACAACCAATAGTACCAGCAGCATCATAGCCACGGTCTGGACTTGCTCCCAAATATTAAACCGCACGTTCTCTGTGAGTAAAACGGCGGCTAATATTGCGCCAGGGCTAGCAATTGATGGAATGGCTAGAGGAAAAACTGCTGTATCATGATGACTATTGAGCGTTCTGATTTCTTCTGCTGGTTTACTCTCACCAAATATCATAGTCAAAGCAAACAAGAACAATACGATACCGCCCGAGATTTGAAACGCAGACAAGGGAATACGCATTGCTGTAAGTATGATTTCACCAGCAACAACAAAAAACAGTAGGATAGCAGCGGAGAATAGAGTCGCAAACAGAGCGACCTTACGCTTTGCCACTTCTTCATAGCTTTTTGTGGCTGCGATAAAAACGGGCACAGTACCTATGGGATCGATGACAGCAAAGAAAAAGATAAAAGTTGCCACAAAGTCAATCATGCTACTTTCTCCAGTACTAATTTAGCTTTAAGGATAGAAGATCAGCTTGAAGTAGCAGAGAAAATGTTTGACGCTAACATAGCGAGAGCTCATTCAGAAAAACAAAAATGGTGCGTTATTTACAATACAGAACTTACTTCTATCCTATCGATAACTATTAATATCTCAAAGGTAATGACTACCATACCTAACGGTAGTCGCCATCGCTTTAGACTTCTCAGAGAACATCAAAAAAACAAGTGAACGAGAAGAATATCGACGTCATAAGATAGTGAGGCTTTAGTGTTTATACCAGTGCTCTTTTGACTCCATTTGAGCTTTTACTTCTGCACTATATTCAGCAGTAGGTCGTGCCAATAACCTTGGAATGCCGATAGGTTCTCCGGACTCTAAACAATAGCCATACTCCCCTGCGCGCAAGCGAGCCAACGATTGTTGAATCTTAGGTAACAGCTTTTGCTCTCTATCTATGATTCTTAATGCGATTGCAGATTGCTCCTCACTGGACGCCCTATCGCTTTCGTCACTGAATTCCATTGGCGCAATCATCTCTTCTTTCGCGCGTTCAATATGCGCTAACGTCAATTCATAAAGCTCAAATAATCGGTTTTCAAAAAACGCGAGCTGAGCTTCATTCATATAATCCGCCTCGGGCGCTGCAAGAATTTCTTCTTCTGTCATGACATGCTTTTTCTCTTCGTTCATAGAACCTCCACACCGAGATAAGAGTTCGATCTCTAAATTCCGGACATCTGAACCTGTGCAACTAAACGACAAATAAAGCCGCCAATAAGGTGCAGTACTCGACACAGTAACAAACTGCTTGATGCCAGAGTTAAGATCACCGACTATATTAATTGTTACATTATAACATTACACTATAAAGAGCATGAGCATGAACACCCAGAAACTCCCTGTTACGGTTTTATCCGGCTTTCTAGGCGCAGGAAAAACAACCGTTTTAAGTCATATTCTTAACAATAGACAAGGCAGAAAAGTCGCGGTCATCGTCAACGACATGAGCGAAGTCAACATCGATGCGGCAACTGTTCAGAATGAAGTTTCTCTCAACCACAGTGAAGAAAAGTTGGTTGAAATGAGTAACGGCTGCATCTGTTGTACCCTGCGTGAAGATCTGCTTGAAGAAGTCACTAAACTCGCGCAAGAAGGCAGATTCGATTACTTAGTTATCGAGTCCACTGGCATCGCCGAGCCACTCCCCGTTGCAGAGACTTTTACTTTTGCCGATGAAAACGGGCTCTCACTTTCAGACGTTGCACGTTTAGACACCATGGTTACAGTAGTTGATACGATTAACTTTCTGCGTGATTACGATGAAGCTAAGTTCTTAACAGAGACAGCCGAATCCTTAGGTGAAGACGATGAACGCAGCGTCGCCGACTTACTCGTTGATCAAGTAGAGTTCGCTGACGTTATCTTGATAAGTAAAACCGACCTCGCTAAGAAATCAGAAATCGAAAGGCTTCTTGCTATTCTTAAAACTCTCAATACATCCGCCACTATTCTTCCTATCTCGAATGGTGAAGTAGAACTTGATGCGGTACTCGACACACAAAGCTTCAGTTTTGAAAAGGCACAACAAGCCCCAGGTTGGTTGAAGGAAATGCGAGGCGAGCACATACCTGAAACCGAAGAATACGGCATTTCCAGCTTTGCTTATCATGCGAGACGCCCTTTCCATCCAGAGAAGTTTTACGACTTCCTCCACAATGCGAAAGATTACGGCAAACTGATTCGTTCCAAAGGTTACTTTTGGCTAGCAACAAGACCAGAGTTTGTCGGCCAATGGAGCCAAGCGGGAGGCATCGCACGTTATGGTGTTGCGGGTATGTTTTGGAAAGCGATTCCGAAGGAGGAATGGCCGACGGATCAAGATTACCTCGATGCTATAAACGACATTTGGCAAGAACCTTATGGCGATATGCGACAAGAATTGGTGTTTATTGGTCAGAGATTAGAGCAAGAGAAATTGATTGCTCGTCTTAACGAATGCTTGTTAACAGAAGATGAGATGGAGCAAGGACTCGACTATTGGTTATCTCTGGAAGACCCTTTCCCTGAATGGGAACAGTAAACCACTGAGAGACAAAAAAGCCTCCCACCATTCGGGAGGCTTTTTCGTTACACAGAGCCAATTTTGGTATACCGAGCCAATTCAGTAAGTCCGTTCTCGAAACAACCCAAGATTCAAACATGTAGCGAGGGAATCCTCACCAGTGCATTCAAAGCGTCTTCTTCTGGCTCAACTTAGCTATTTTCTTTGGCCAAGGATCTTCAAATGTTGCCCCTTGTTGCCATTGCTCCAGTTCCGCATCCGTTAAAAAGCAGTTTTCCAGCGCATCAATAAACACATCAACTTCGTTTTCTTGCCCAATCACCGTTAAGCGACAACGACGATCACCAAAGCGGCTTTCAACACTGTCTATCTTATCTTGCAGGATTTGACGATGTTCCTCAGTGAAGTTCTGCGATTCGTCATTGATTACCGAAGCGCGCCAAAAGCCAGTAATTTCAAGTCCCACATTGCCGTTCGCTTGGCTCCAAAGCAGTGAAACATCGTCTCGAGTTGGAAACCAAAAGAACCCCTTACTGCGGAACACACCTTTAGTTAAATACTGGTGGCAGGTATTCCACAAACGCGCAGGATGAAAAGGTCGATCATCTTTGAGCACTTTGGCGACAAGGCTTTGTTCGTCTTTATCAGAGAGATTCAACGGCTGATTCACCGTCTCACGAAGTTCTGCGATTAACTGCTCAACGAGGAAGAAATTGTAGTCTTGCTCACCTTTCAACATGCGGATATCTAAGTTTCCCCATGACGTTTTGATTATCTCGGTGTAAACATTAAGCGGATGAATCGCCTGCGCGATGTTGCGAACCGTATTGTCATCCACTTTGTCCGTCTTGGTGAGCATGACACGGTTTGAGAACATGATTTGCTCTACCAACAAGTTTTCAACGCCGCGAACACCTTGCTGCACGTTCTCCTGCCATTTCGGAATTAAGGCAGAACCTTGTCGATAGTCATCTCGCAACCAAGTTGCATCCACCAACGTAATCACGTCTTTGAGTGCGAATTGTGCACTGTTTTTGAAATACTCAACCAAAGGCAAAGGATGACTACTGCCCGACGTTTCAATCACAATCCATTCTGGCGATTTTTCTAAGCAGAGCTTTTTAAGGGCTTTATCGACCTGCCTTACACCACTCGGGCTGCTGATGCTGTCTCCACTGATCGTGACAAAGTTGCCCTGCTCTTCACTCACCGCATCGGTATTTAAGATAAGCACGCCATCAACGTCTAACTCACTCATGTCATTCACAATAACGGAAAGATCAATACCAGAAGAATCGGCTTGTTGAAGAATGTTGCGTAAAAACGTGGTTTTCCCTGACCCGAGAAACCCATGCAAAATAGTGACTGGAATTGATGGCATACCTTTGACCTACAAACTCTGAATAAACACATGTTATAACATAACAATTTGATGAGTTATAGAAGGAATCCAATTGCTGTCTTAGACCCAAAGCTTAAGAATCGGTAAAGACCACAGAGACTGATTTTTCAGAACTTACCTTCGTTTCTCATCATGTTTCACCACCAGCAAAGGTCTGACTATTGATAAAAATAATAAGTGGTTACAAAACGACCATTGCTTTGTTTATAAAATTGGAGAAAGATGACAATACAGCGATTTATAGGAGGTGGTGTTATGACTTTAGTTCTTACCGTTCTTATTTTCCTAAGTTGTATTGCGATGCTCGCGATTGGTGTGATGTTTTCACGTAGGCCGATCAAAGGCGGAGGTTGTTGCAAAGCGTCCGATGTTGCGGATGTGGACGCACGTAAAAGAAAAAATCGCAGTCATTATTCTTCTAGGAACACATATTGAGACTCACCTATTGCTCCAACCTCATAACACAAAATAGCATAACTGAGCCCTAACAAATTGTCGGGACTCAGTTTTTCGTTTCTACTAGATAATCAAACTCTGATACTCGCGCCAAAAATGAAGGTTTCTGGATGTTAGGAAGCGACTTCGCGATAGGTAAGTCGGCTTTCATTGCATCAACCGGACGATTACGAACTAAAACTTCAAAATGTAAATGTGGTCCGGTTGAACGACCAGTATTCCCAGAGAGGGCTATTTTTTGCCCACGCTTTATAACTTGACCTTTTTTAACCAAGATTTTATTCAAGTGTAGGTAACGAGTTTTGTACACACTGTTATGTTCAATCACTAAATAATTACCGGCATAAGGGTGCTTGCGGACCGCAATTACTTTTCCATCCCCAGTAGAATAAACTGGCGCACCGATTGGTGTCGCGAAATCCGTTCCGTTATGCGGGGTGACTCTTCCCGTCACTGGGTGTTTACGCTTAGGGTTAAACCCAGAGGTGATTCGGCGGTATGCCCTATCGACAGGATAACGGTTAAACGCTCGCTCCAAACTGTTACCAGCTCTATCATAGAACCGTCCATCCTCGGCTAGAAATGCAGCGACTTCGCCCTTCGCTAAGTTAAAAGAAATAGCCTTAATCTCACTATTGCCAGTTTTGTATTCACCTAAATATTGCTGTTTCACTAATATATCGAAACGGTCACCGGCTCTAAGAGATCGCGCAAAATCAATCTTATCTTTCATCACCTGCGTAATATTTGCGACGTGGCCTGATGCCAATCCTACTCGATGTGCCGAGACTGAAAAACTCCCTTTGATTTCTCCCGAAAATAAGGTTTCACGCCATTCCCCTGAAATTTCCTGAAATTCGTAAGAGAAGGAGCCATCGTTTTCTCTAGTGTAGATAGCCTTCTCTACAAGGCTCATATGATAAATTAGTCGACTCAATTGCCCCATGTCATCCATCACTAATTCAAGCTCTTCTCCGGGCTTAATCATATCTAGCTGGAGGTGATCAAGATCAACTGAGAGAATTTGCTGCAAAATACCGTAAGGGAGACCCAATTGAGCGAAGATACCACTGAGCGTATCTCCCACTTTAACTATGTAGTGTATTTGTTTAGGTTTAGGCAACGGAGTCAAACTGCTATCTGAGGGAACCACTATCTTTGATGATGGAGGTGGTGACGAATCACTGCTTTGATTCAGTTGAGTGCTGTGACTATCTTGATTTGGCTCATCCTCTGTAGGTAGAAGCAAAGCGACCGAAAAACAAAACACAGCAACGATTAAAGCAATAAATTTAAACTGACTCATGAGAAACTAAGTATCAATAACAACGATTGTTATGTTATAACATATCTAGGATTGTTTTTACTCAGTTTAGTAAACGTTTATTCAGTTCACTGGATTGGCTAAGAGAAGACCAGTCATTCAACCCATTCTCTTTGAGAAGGCTCAATAATGAACACATTCAATTCAGCACTTATCGTTGCAGGAACACACGGAAACGAACTTTCTGGTATTTATTTACATAAACTAATCAAAGAAAAACGTTACTCTGTCAATAGATCAACCTTTTCAGCCTGCTCGATCATCGCAAACTCCGAAGCAGCAAAACACAACGTCCGATACATCGATACAGACTTAAATCGCGAGTTCTCAGCAATGAATAGCAATCATTGTCCTGATTTGCATGAAAGCAAGATTGCACATCAATTTATCGAGAAATATGCAAACCAAGAAAAACTGTTGATTGTTGACCTGCACAATACAACAAGCAATATGGGAGCGACGTTGATTTTGCTTTCTAACGATGTGTTTTATCGGAAACTGGGCGCGTACGTCAAACAACGAATGCCATCAGCACATGTCCTTTTCGAAGAGCGAAAAGAATGGCAAGAGCAACCTTACCTTTGTACTGCTGGGCAATATGGAATAATGATTGAGGTCGGGGCGCAAGCACATGGTGCGCTAGAGTACAGTACGTTGGAGTTGATGAAACAGATGCTTACCGCAGTATTGGACTATGTTGAAAAGCACAACCTCAACCAAATAGGCTTACTGAGCGATTATGAGGCGTTTTTTTACACCGAAGAAATCAGGGTTCCACTTGATCAAGAGGGTATGCGGCAAGCACTAGTACACCCTACTATTTGTGGCAGAGATTTTGAGGTGGTCAAACCAGGAGCACCTTTATTAGCGACTTTCGCTGGTTATGATATCCATTGGAATGGCAAAGGGGAAATTTACCCGCACTTTATCAATGAGAGCGCCTACAGTACCGCAAATATAGCAATGGCCCTCGCTAAAAAAAGACGTGTTTCTTCCGTGTAACTTAAAGCAAGTAATTAGGCCACGTGTAACGTGGATACCTCACCCCATGAATAAAACTGTGCCTGAACCGCATAGGCAGAAAATACGGGTACTAACCCCACCCTAATACGGCAGCATAAGTGCCCTAAGCGCAGCTTTAAAAGAAACCCCACTAGAATTTTAAGGAGGTAAGACATTATGGTTAAAAGGAGAGTTTTCTCTTTTCTATCATGATGCCTTCTCCAAACATCGAAATAATCTATCTTCAAATTGGTCATCTAGACCGGAAGAGATCAGTTCTAGGCGGCTTTCTGAACACTCGTCTAGTTCAAACTCTGTGAGTCCATCTGATGTTAGATTGTAACCAAAAATACCGCTTCCCGTGATAAAAACCGCTTTCATTCGTTCGACCTTGAGGTCGAGCAGCAATAATCTCAGCTTTTGATGATCGAACACGTTTTCAGCGGATATACGCCAACCGATACTGTAGAAACCTTCCCCCTGATTGGTTGCTTTTAGAATGCCGCTCTCAGGCATAGGCAACTCAGGAACAAGTGACTTTTTCTCTCTTTCACGATAAAGAACAGAGGGCGTTTTTTGCACGTCAATACGAGTCGCTCCCTCACATTCATGAAAAGGGATAGCGCCATGTTCAGCGAAAATCACTTTTGTTTCCCGCAGACCGAGCTTTGCTATATAAGCCGTCAGCTTTTGCTCATCTTCATCTTGATAGAGATCGCGCTTATTACCTACCACTGTATCTGCGATAGTGATTTGCTGGTTAAACGTTTCATGCTCAGTGTACTTAGGATCCGATAGTTTACGTGCATCGACTAAAGTAATGTTTTTTTGCAAAGCGAGAATTTGACGATAATACTCGGTCGATAGCACTTGCAGTACTTCTTTAGGATGACCAAGGCCTGTAGGTTCAATCAACAATCGATCTGGCCTTGCTTCAGACAATAATTGATTTAAGGCGATTTGCATCGGAAGACCTGCTGCACAGCACATACATCCCCCGGGGACCTCTCGAATAAACACTTGGTCTTGTTGTTTTTTTTGGCCTTGTAACAAGCTGCCATCAATACCAACTTCGCCAAATTCATTGACCAATACAGCCCAACGTTCATGACTCGGTTTATGGGTCAATAAGTGCATTATTGCCGATGTTTTCCCCACCCCGAGAAAGCCAGTGATGATGTTAGTCGGCACTCGCGAAATCAGTGGCTTATTAAAGTTCATTGGCAATTCTCCGGTAGCCTTGGACTAGTTCATGGTTGGCAGAAACGACGGATTCGGAAAAAGCTGAATATTCTGGCGGCACTTTAGAGATACTCTCTAAATCAAAACCGACACCAATATTGGTCATCGGTGGTACATGGAAATAAGCGGGTAAATCGAGGCCATCGACGACACAGTTATGACGAATAACACACCTCTCACCGATGACGCTATTGAACACGACGGAGTTGAAGCCAATGAAAACATCATCACAAACCTGGCAAGGACCATGAATAATCGAACGATGAGCAATGGATGAGCGCTCACCAATGGTCACCGCAGCCCCTGCCTTAGAGTGAATTACGACACCATCTTGGATATTGGTGTCACGTTTGATGACGATAGCTTCCATGTCTCCATGGTTATTAACTTCGTCAGCTCGAATAACAGCATAGGGTCCAATAAAAACGTTATCCTCAATAATGACTTTGCCACAGATAATAGCGGTTGGATCGATAAAGGCTGTTGAGGACACCTGTGGCATATGGCCCGTTGGGTTTCTTCTTAACATAATGCTTCCAGTTTGTTTATGGCTCTTTTTTTACGGTCAGCGACTTAACGATTGAAGGATAAACGCATCGCTCCAGCTGGTTTATCGATGACTTTGTTATTGTCATAAACTAGCGCGCCATTGACCCAAGTCTTTTGAATTTGAGCTGAAAATTCATGTCCAGCAAAAGGCGACCAACCACAATGATATAAACTGTTTTCGTTGCTAACTCGTGTTGGGGTATGAGCATCAACCAACACCAAATCGGCGTAGTAACCTTCACGGATAAAACCTCGGCCTTGAATGCCATAGCGAATGGCCGGGTTGTGCGCAGTTTTTTCGACTACTTGAGTCAAACTCATATGACCTAAACGGACATGCTCGAAGAGAGTAAGTAACGCATGCTGAACTAACGGCAGTCCGGCTGGAGCCTGCTCGTAAGGCACTTGTTTTTCTTGCCAAGTGTGAGGAGCGTGGTCTGTTGCAATGATATCTATTTGCCCCGTATTTAACGCTTTTAACAACGCATCGCGGTCACTAGGAAACTTGATTGAAGGATTACATTTGATCAAGTTACCAAGAGCGCCATAATCTTTGTTGCTGAACCAAAGATGGTGAACACAAGCCTCCGCGGTGATTGATTTGTCTCGAATGTCTCCCTCGTCAAAAAGTGCTAGCTCCTTCGCCGTTGTGATGTGCAGCACATGCAGTTGGCTGTGATACTTTTTGGCAAGTTCTACCGCATAAGAAGATGAAGCGTAACAGGCCTCTTCGTCACGCAAAATGGGATGGTCTTCGATAGTGAAACCTGGCTTCTTAAGCCTTTGCTTTTGCTGGTTTTGTTTAATAACAGTCCCACTTTCACAATGAGTAACAATGAGTACTGGAGAGTCACGAAAAATTGACTCTAACGCTTGCGGATCTTCGACTAACAAATTTCCTGTTGATGCCCCCATAAATACTTTCACACCACAATGTTGTTTGGGGTTAAGTTGTTTAATCTGTTCAAGATTGTCTTCGGTTGCACCGAGGTAGAAAGAATAATTCGCAAACGAGCTTTCTTTAGCGAGAGCGAACTTGCGCTCTAACGAGTCAATAGTCGTTGTAGCCGGACTAACATTGGGCATTTCCATGTAGCTTGTAATACCGCCGGCTACCGCTGCCCGCGACTCGCTTGCAATTGTGCCTTTATGTGTCAACCCAGGTTCTCGGAAATGCACTTGATCGTCAATCATGCCTGGCAGTAAATAAGCCCCTTTAGCATCAATTACAATATCTCCGTGTTGTACGGATATATTAGTAGCAATCTTGTCAATTCGTTGATCAACAATACGTAAATCTGTTTCGGTAATGGCTCCTTCGTTAACCACCCGAGCGTTTTTAATCAATGTTGCTGACATAATTCATTCTTTTAGATAATTTGAAAAGGTGGCCAATACTCGGTCACCTTGTGAAGCTATAAGGGGAGATCGTGTGTCTGCCTCATAGGGGGCGGTTTGCGCATTCATCGCAAACACAGGAAATCTCAAATTGTGGGCTAAGAACGGTGAAGCCTTCTTGTATGGCTTTCGCACATACGCTAGAAATAACATTGGCTTCAACCGCTATTTCACTAACCTTTCCACACTGAGAGCAAATCAAAAACTGTGGAACGCCATGCTTCTGATCGCACGCGATTTGAGAACAAACGACGTATTTACTAGATGTATTGAGCTTATGGACAAAGTGCTCTGCTTCAAGGAAATCGAGTATTCGATAAACCGACATCGCTTGAATGTTTTGAGAAAAGTTGTGATTGCAGTAGTCAACTAGTTCGTAGGCAGAAAGCGGCTTCTCCGCATATAGCAGTGAAGTCAGTATCAATTTCCGTTTAGTAGTGAGTTGTTTACCTCGCAGCAGGCAGATTTTCTCTACCTGCTTCATGACGTCATCTACCGTTTTGAGCTTTCTCATATCTCTAGATGAAATCCAATGTGAGTAGTAAGCGACGTTCATTATCTGCAACATGTGGAGAGCGATGTATAAGTCCAGTGGCTTCATTGCCTTCCCAACCACTTCCTTTGAGCAGGGCAACATCGCCAGGCTGCATTCGTCGTATGGCACTTTCAGAGTCGTATAAGCCCGATAGGTGATCAGGTTGACCAAGACTACCGGCACCGAGTTTAGTGCGATCAATGGTATCGTTGGTTAACCATTCGGTCGCTCGGCCGGTATAAGTTATGACAAGTCTGCAAGGCACACGATCAAAGTGAAATTTCGGGCACATCGGGCTGTCTAGGCGAGTTAGTCTCAAACCTGCTTCTTTAACCTCAAACAAACAGCAGAACATATCGACGATTAAAGCAACATCTTCACTCAGCGCATCAGCACACGCATAGCCCTCTAACTTGCTTCGTACCCATTGTGCAGCATCATCTGGCGTGACACTTTGTACCAGTGCCAATCTAGGCTCCTGAGCCAGCATCAGATTAATGTCCTTCGTCAACTCTTTCGAGAGCGTTCGCTGCCATATGGCAATATTGTGCTCTGGTTTGTAGATGTCGCTAAGTATGTTCGCTGATGTCGATATCGCCAACGATGATGTTGTTTGGACACGAAGCGGGTTCTCAACTACATCAATGCTCATATATCTTCCTCCCAAGCGTTAAAAAGGTCAGGTAAAGGTTTTAATAACGTTGATTTTCTAGGGCTATGAGACCTAGTAATCGTTACGATTTCGCTCTAGTTCACGGACATATTGACACAGTCCCACCCCATGTAGAGTCAAGTCAGACAGCGCTTGTGAAGAAATCAACGTTTACTCTCTCTCAATAGGAGACTACTGGTTGTGAGATCAATTCTTTAAACAACAAATTGTAGAGCCCCAAACAAGGAAATGTTATAACATAACAATTAATCTTTTCAATATTTACCTTTTTTGATTAAAGATAATTAGGGGAACATCATGAGCATGCGAGCACGGAAATTATATTCCGCGATTAGAAAAGTAACGCGTGGGTGAATCGCCATAGACCCGACGAAACATCGCAATAAAGTTACTGGGCGTCGAATAACCTAAAGCATGTGCAATATCTCCCACCGATTCCCCTCGAGCTATCATTTCTAATGAATGTATTAGCAGTACTTGTTGCCGCCATTCACTAAAACTCATGTTTAACTCACTTCGAATCAATCGTCTTAACGTCCGAGATGAGACTGCCCCAATATTGGCCCAATGCTCCACAGAATGTTTGCTGTTTGGGTCTATTAAAATTGCTTGAGTAACTTTTTGCAGTCTCGGATCTCTGGGCAGTGGGATGTGGAGTGACTCATGAGGGCTATTGACGATTTCATCGGATATTACGGCAAGAATACGTAAAGACTGTATGGATAGATCGTCTGTTTTGCTCCATATCGATGCTCTAACCGATAGGGCTTTCAACACATCGCTCAGTTGGATCACACAAGGTCCCATTGGAAACCGCTCACAACTCTCTGGAGTAAACAGTAATGAACGACCTTTCAGAGAACCACAAAAATAAACACTGTGCATCGAACCCGGGGGGATCCAACCAGCTCGGTGAGGTGGTAGTATCCACGTTCCTTCATCGGTTTTGACCTGAATTAGCCCTTCATCTATACACAGTAACTGGCCTCGATGATGACTGTGCCAATTATGTGGCCGTTGATCCAAATGGTTGAAGTCGCTCCTTTCATGCTGCCACTCCTTAACGATCAGTGCGGCGCCATTTTTCCATTCGCTGTAATCAGAGTTTGTCACTTTATTTACTCAATTCCATTTTGGCCATTATTCATTATTTTCTGTCCTCTTAACGTTACCATAGCAAGTTAGCGTTCGAGTAACATTTTAGCAACGACCATTTTATCGAAGGCAGAACCATCATGAACGAACCTATCTTTATTATCTATTACATTACGGCAGGCTTGGGCATTGGCTTTCTCGCAGGACTCGTTGGTGTGGGTGGTGGTGGAATGGCCGTCCCTATTTTTGCGTTTCTATTTTCACTACAGGGAATAGCTGATACGGAAGTAGTGCATCTTGCGTTGGGGACATCAATGGCTTCGATGATTATTACAACATTGGGCAGCATGCGCGCTCACTACAAAAAAGAGAATGTAGACTCGACAATGGTAGTAAAAATGTTGAGCGGAGTTCTAGTCGGAACATTTTGCGCCACATTCGTAGCATCGTATCTACGAGGCGTCTATCTGGCAGGCTTTTTCAGCGTATTCATGTTGTATGTTGCTTATAAGATGTTCCTCAACACTGAAAATGAGTACAACCCTAACCCACATGGGGCTATCGGTAATATCACTGTAGGCTCGGTGATTGGCTCTGTATCAGCACTTGTCTCTATAAGCGGTGCGGGGTTGATCATCCCCTATCTTGTCCAGCAAAATTTTGAGGTAAAACGTGCTATTGGTACCTCTGCTGCGATAGGTTTCCCTATCGCGCTGTCAGGAAGCCTCGGTTACATGTTAAACGGATGGGAAAATACAGATTGGAACAACTTAGTCTTAGGATACATATACCTTCCTGCAATGATCAGCTTCTCCATTAGTAGCTACTTAACTACTAGCCTCGGCGTGCGTTGTGCAGCGTATTTCCCAAATAAAGTTCTTAAGAAAATCGTTGGTATTTTGTGTGTTCTTCTAAGCTTTAAAATGCTGGGACAAGTACTTAATTAAGGCAAATAATACGGTCACTAGTATGTCTTGCAGTATGGTGGAGGGATAAGCCTGCACAAAACTTACTCCTCGCTTTGCTGGTCCAAGCACACAATGTGTAAGAAAGCTCCTCATTGTTGCACTCTTATGACTTTGTTAACCTGGCCAGAATTACATCCAAAATGTGCTGATGATTGTCCTTTCTGGAAACCTCGTCACGCTCCTGGCAAAGTGCTTCCTCCCCTTCTGATGCGAGAATTTTAATGCCACGCTCAGTACATTCTGCGAACGCACTAAACTGACTCGCACTGGGGATCTCTTGAAATGTTACATTGGGAAGAGCAACAAGTGATTCGGCTGGTGTCAGTGCGGGATATAGCCGATCAGAGAGCGCCACCACGGTGATAGCATTGTTCATCAAGGCCAGAGTTTCAGGGACAAAAGTTTTCGTTAGCTCAGGGTTGATAACGACGACCGATTTCAGTTTGTTTTCAGACTGAAATCGGGGAAATTTTTGATCCGGGATGCTGGTAATATCAACGTTATTTTCACGTAACCAATGACAGTCTACATTGGTGGCGTTGTGACACGATGTTCGATATTTCTCCGGGCTTATTTGCGCTCCGGAGAGCATCAGCATAGATGTGCCGCCCAGAAAAAAGCCGACCCCCTGCACTGCATCAGTATCTGCGCCTCCGGACAGTATCCCGACCGAACTTAATTCGTTCAGCCCAAGCACCAAATCACTGGTTCTGAATGTGATTTCATCAACAGCCATTTCTGCATTGATTTCGTTCGGTGCAGGAGGCTTTGGTACCACAACGACATAACCTTGTTGCGCCAGGCTCGAGGCTATCCAACCACTGTGGGAAAACGCTGACCGTGTTCCGCCCTGCGACAAAAGCACAACGGGAAATTTTCCACTTGCTAAAGGGGCATCTAACTGCGTTTCGACTGATTTAAAAATGTTCCCCCTACCAAACGTGAAATTGTTTTTTTCGTTCGTTGTGGGATACCAATAATAGACTTCTACTGGCTTATCTCTGTCTTCACTGAATCCCGTTTTGATTGTTAGCGCAGAATGGTATTTCGGCTCATTCGTACTGGCGCTGGCACTGACACACAATGTAGCGAGTAGAAACGACATTATTATTTTGGTTTTCATTTTTCCCTCAGCCGGTCAACACATTATTCTGCACGGCATCTAGAAAAATAACGCGCAGGAGATTCTCCATATATTTTGCGAAACATAGCAATTAAGCTATTCATAGTCGAGGTAACCCAAAGAAAATGATAGACCGCTCCAGCTAGAGCCTTTCTTTTCAATAATTTTCTGCGGATATCCACCATGCAGACGTTTGTACTTTACTCATTGTAAACGACTAATCATGGCCTCTTAAGGCAACATTAGAAAACCAACCGTATTCACAATCCATAACTCCATAACTCATAGTTACACCGATGTATATCTAAGTGAGCTGAAGCTTCATTGCCCATCCAGTGCCCTTTGCATTTTTATAGCAAGGTAGCCAAGCACCATTTTATTACGGACCATTGCTGCCTGCGCTAATGCTTTTGTTTTGTATCGTAACTGATTTGCTTACTGACGTTCTTTAGTTGCACTCCTGCCTTATTAAATGCCTTTTGAATAGTTGTGGAAACATGCTGGCGGCCCTCTCCTTCAAAAAAGTTAACTCGATCTTGCTTCGTTTCGAAGACGCAGACTATTTCTAAGCTTTGTGGAAAAGAAGAGAATTTGACGGTATGAGTCACCCAAAGAAAGCCATCGTAGCCTTTTAGCGTATCTTCACAAACTTCGGTCAACACTTCTCTAATTAGATTCTCGACCTTCTTATCTGATTTGCGCATAAATTAAACTTCATTCCTATCTAACGCCTTTAATTAGGTTTCAGTGTACATTGTCTTAAACAGTATTTGGCAGTGGTATTTAGTCAATAGCCTGTAGATGAGGTTATTCGCACGAAGATTTACCGACCTACTCGCTTCGAACTACATCTTACGCTGTTAAAAATAAGCGCTTTGCAACTCTACAAAACGCTTCTAACTTATTAGATTATTTTAAGTGTGTTTCAAGGAATGCAGAAACCTTGTCCATTGCAATGCCGACTGCTTCTGGATGGTCATACAGTTCATAGTGAGACCAATTTTCCAAATTAACCAGCTGTCGGTCTTTTGATTGAACAGAGCGGCCATAAATTTCCTGCCCATCACGATAAGCACCAAACGCCCCGACTTTTTGCCCTACCACGGCCATAACAGGCTGAGTCAATAACGTTTCGGCAAATGCAAAGGCATCCCAGCTCAGTGTTTTCTGTGCATGTGAAAACAGCATACGAGTTGCACCACCTTCGGTTTGTCCACGTGATGTTTTGTAGTATTCAGTAGCTTCGAACACGTCTCGTTCTGTTAATCCATTTTCTTTTGCAAATTCAATATTTGGAGGAAGAAGTTCATCGATTTTCAGCTCTGAGCCGCGAGCTTCGGCTGTTCTCTGTGCAGCCATAGCTTCAAGATTGGCGATAGGGTCGTACATACTAAAGCCTTCACGGAACAAGCGGCCTAAGTTAACAGGCGTAATACCTACGACAGCTTTCAAGCGCTTTTCGGTTAGGGCTGAATTGATCATGTAACCACCACCGCCGCAGATACCGAGTCCACCAATTCTATTCTCATCGACATATGGTAAAGTTACTGCATAGTCGATAACGCGACTGATATCTTCAACACGTTGACTTGGGTCTTCTACGTAGCGAGGCAATCCTCCCGATTCTCCTTGGAAGCTCGCGTCAAATGCGATCACGACGTAACCTAACTCAGCAAGGGCTTTACCATAGACAGCGCTGGATGTTTGTTCTTTACAACTACCAAAAGGATGAACACTTATCATTGTTGGGTAGCGTTTCGATTCATTGAAGCCTTCTGGGAATAAAATTAATGCAGACATATCCCAAGACATATCAGCATTTCTAAAAGTGATTTTTTGCATATTCATAATCAATACCTTAAGAGTAAAAAGCCTTGAGAGCAGAAAGGCTCGAAGCAATTGAGCCTTTCATCGGGAATATTAAAGAGTGCGTTGGAAGAAAGATGCGAGTTGGGATACTGCGTCATCGACGTATTCGGCAACATCATAAAGCGACATATGGTTTGCACCATCAATGGCATACAAGGTTTTATCTGAACTCGCAGCACGTTCTATCAGGTCATCACTCATCCATTTGCTGCCTGCGTCACTACCAACGACAGCAAGAATTGGCTGAGTTAGGAATGCTTCCGCTTTGTGGTACGCATCGTAAGTAATGATCTGGTTTAAGTTACGAGTTAGAGCAAAACCCGGCGCATTTGGATGTTCACAACGTGGTGTGTGGTAATACTCCCAAGCTTCGCGTAGCTCTGCATTTGAGGCATCTTCTTCACGCATCGGAGCTAGAGGAATAGTCGCGAATTCTGTACCATTCGTGTCGGTTGTGCGAGCATTCGAACCAAATTCTAAGTAACCAACAGCGTCAGCATCGTTAACCGAATTATCCCAACCATTACGGAACATTTGGCCAATGTTTACGGCACTAACCATACCCAGTGCTTTGATTCGACGATCATTGATCGCTGCATTTGCACTATAGCCCGCACCAGCACAAATCCCCATTGCGCCAATTTTATCGTTATCGACGTACTCTAACGTTGTCAGATAGTCGACGACTGCGCTCACGTCTTCAGTACTCGTGTAAGGGTTTTCCATTTGGCGAGGCTCACCTGTACTTTCACCTTGATACGAACGGTCAAACGCAATGGCAATTATGCCGCTTTTTGCAAGTTTACTCGCATATAGGCCTGCGGTTTGCTCTTTTACGCCACCACCTGGGTGTGAAACAACAACCGCCGCATATTGTTTACTTGCATCAAAATCTGTAGGGAAGTTGATAACCGCTGAAATCTCAATACCTTGACCATTGAGATTTTTGAAAGTGACTTTAGACATAGCGACATTCTCCATTAGAGGTTAACTGTTCATCTCAGGCTGACCTAAGCTTCGATGTAATATTAGTCAACACACTGTTTCGGATAAATATCGTTTTATCTACATGACTGTTTAGTTATACTTAACAAATGAGAATAGAACCTTCTTTAATTTCATCACTGACGTGGTTTGCACATATTGCTCGCCATCGCAGTTTCACTAAAGCGGCCTTAGAAATGGGGGTAACCCGTGCTGCCTTATCACAACACCTGAAAGCGTTAGAGCAACAGCTACAAGTTCGGTTAATCAATAGAACCACTAGAAGTATGTCGTTGACTCAAGAAGGCCAACGTCTGCTTGATATTTTGCAACCTTCATTGGTGAACATTGAGCAGGTCGTTAACGAATTGAACGACTCTCATCTTGAGCCTTCGGGATTAATCCGTATCAGTGTATCAAGAACCGCTGCTCGGCTGCTTATTGAGCCCTATCTAGGTGAGTTCCTCTCTCGTTATCCTAAAATACGCCTAGAGCTAATCATGGATGATGGGTTTTCTAACATCGTCGCAGAAGGCGTTGACGCTGGCATTCGCTTAGGATTAAGCTTAGATGAACATATGGTTGCGGTCCCTATTACTCCGCCGTTAACAACGGCAATAGTGGGCTCTCCTGAATACTTTAGGCAAAATGGACTACCTCAAACTCCTGAGGATTTAGAAGGTCACAATTGCCTTGCTTATCGTTTTACCTCTAGCGGAACAATTGATCATTGGTCGCTAACCTCTCCAGATGTTGCAAAGCGCACCCTCGTTTTCGAGCCTAAAGGCAATGCTATTTTTAATGATGACTATAGTATGTTACAAGCTGCAATACAGGGTGTGGGTTTAGTGAAGCATATTGATTTATGGGTGGAAAAGCACATAAATGAGGGAAGATTGACCCGAGTCCTGACACCTTGGTGCAAAGAGTTTCCTGGGTTTTATTTATATATACCTTCACGAGAGCATATGCCGAAAAAAATCCGCGTCTTGATGGATTTTTTAATCGAAAAGCGCGAAGCTCTGAAACCCAAAGAGTGATTATCAAATTGCTTTAAATAAAAAAAGCGAGCACGAGGCTCGCTTTTAACTTTCTGTTTTCGTTATATATTACAATAGCTCAACCGATTGTTTAGCTATCACAAATTCCTCGTTAGTAGGAATAACAAGAGCTTTGGCACCTAACAACTCAGATGTTGCAATAACACCTGCGTTACCAAATCTTGCATCTTCATTACCTTTCTCATCTTCAACAAAACCTAACAGTTTTAGGTTTTTCAAGATTTCACGACGAATTGGTAGTGAGTTTTCACCAATACCACCAGTGAAGATGATGCCGTCTAATGAATCCAGAGCCGCGAGGTAGGAAGTAATGTATTTCGCAACGCGGTAAGTGAAGATCTCAAATGCCAACTTCGCACGTGAATTCCCCGCTTCCATTGCGTCTAGTACGCCACGAGCATCACTTGTCACACCAGATACACCTAAGAAACCTGACTTCTTGTTCATCATCTCGAACACTTCGTCTTTTTCCCAGCCTTTACGGAAAAGGAACTCGATAACACTTGGATCAAGGTCACCACAGCGAGTGCCCATCATTAGGCCAGCTAACGGCGTCAAACCCATACTTGTATCAACACATTCGCCATTTTTAACCGCACTCACTGATGCACCGTTACCTAAGTGCACAGTGATAAAGCTGCTTTCTTCAACCGGCTTATCTAGCATTTTCGCTGCTTCACGGCTTACGTAGTAGTGGCTTGTACCGTGAGCACCGTAACGACGCACTTTATGCTCTTCGTAAAGCTCGTAAGGAAGTGCGTACATAAAGGCTTTGGCTGGCATTGTTTGGTGGAAAGCAGTGTCGAATACAGCAAATTGAGGCAGTGAAGGGAACGCCGCCATTGCCGCTCTCATGCCTTCAGCGTTCGCTTTGTTATGAAGTGGTGCAAGTTCAGCAAGGCGCTCTACTTCTTGAATAACTGTTTCATCAACTTTCACAGTTCCTTTAAAGGTTTCACCGCCTGCGACAATGCGATGGCCTACAGCGACAAATTTTGAGCTCAAACCTAGAGTTTCGAGTAGTTTTACCACTCGCTCAACAGCGTACTGATGATGGTTACCGCCAGCTGGAATTGCTTCAACGGTTTTTTCTCCCTGATATTTCCAACTGATTTCAGCTTCAGGTAGGCCAAAACACTCACCAATACCTGATACCAAAGCTTCACCGGTTTCAGAATCAATAACAGCAAATTTTAATGAAGAGCTACCAGAGTTGATCACCAGTACAAACGAATTAGACATGAAATAGTTATCCTGTTGTAGAGCAGAGGTTGTAATAGCGCTTGTGCGCTGCGTACTTCTTGTTTGCCCCTCTATTATTCAATAATTTTTTAATCTTTCAACAATCTTTTAGTAAAAGCGATTTGATTGAACAAATTTTGTTGATCTGTAGCAAGTTTTGATTTTATTTGAAGACTAAAAAATATCACTTGTTAAACATAATTTATGAATAGGTCAATTTGTACAAAGTCAGATATATAAGCTACGTTGTTTATTGGGTGAACAAAAATAACAAACCAATCAATAAATCGGGGTAATAATGTGCCCACTATTGCATTTCTATTAGTGATCTTAGGTTTGATTTTGCTCTGCTGGGGATGGCAGATGACAAAAAACATCTGCTCGAAAACTGACGTAACCGGGTGGACTTTCCTATTATTGTTAATCAGCTGTTTCATTTTTGCTTATGCCGTTTTTTTGCACGCTATCATGCAAAAACCTATTACTTCTCTCTTAGAAACGGGGGTTTCTCTTATACTTTTTGGCGGCAGTATCTTTGTCGTGCTGGTGATTAAGTGGAGCAACGATTCGATATTAAAGCTTCATACTGTTGCTGAAAGAGAGAAGCGCAATGCCGTCCATGACGCTCTTACTGGGCTCCCTTATCGTAAATACTACTTTGAGTCTATCGAAGACATAACACAACCTGAAGGCCAATGACTGATTCAAATTATGAGATAACCTCAAAAACGTCGAAAGATTGATAATACGTTTCAAGGTAAGCTGGTTAATTTCTTTTCACAGCAAGCCGCACTGAAGGCTCCCGCTCTATCGTTGAGAACACGATTGCGCTAGCACATGGATTAGGGTATTCGGTCGTAGCAGAAGGCGTTCAAGACATGGACACACTGCATTTTTTGAGAAGTCGAGGCTGTGACATCATTCAGGGTTACTTGTTCTGCCCTGCCCTTAGACGAAGTAATAAGTTGGGTAAACAAACACGATGAAAAGCAAAACCGTATTAGACGCGCATAAAAAAGCCGAGCGCTTTGCTCGGCTTTCAATTCTTTTTGTAGCAACTTAAACCGTCGCTTTAATCACTCGTGATTATGCGTCTGTACGACGGCCACGACCGTGACCACGTTCACCACGATGTGCACCACGGTGATCACCACCACGGTTGCGATCGAAACGACGTTCGCCACCTTCACGATTACCATCGCGGTTGCCGTCACGGTTACCACGGAAACCACCTTCGCGACGACCGCCTTCACGACGATCACCACCACGATTGCCGCCTTCGCGGTTGCCACGGTAACCACCGCCATCACGACGACCACCTTCGCGACGACCACCGTCACGGCGACCACCACGAGACTCGCGGAAATCATCGAAATCACATACTACAGCACCAACATCTTGTTGACGGATACGTAGTTTGCTTAGCTTGTTCGCCGCGTCTGAAGTCATTGCTTTAGGTAGCTGTACGAATGTGTGGCCTTGAGCTAGCTTGATCGCACCGATAGAACCTTTACCTAGACCTAGTTCGTTTGCTAGAGCGCCAACGATGTCTTTAACTTGAACGCCTTGCTCACGACCAACTTGAAGCTGGTAAGTATCCCAGTCTTGGTTGTTGAAGTTACGACCGCCATCGCGACCACCTTCACGACGCTCTTTACGACGTTGCTTGTCACGCTCAATTGCTTCAACCATTGGGTCTTCGCCAATGTAGAACAGAGGACGTTTGCCTTGCTGACGCTTAAGAAGCATAGCAGCAAGTGTTGCTGGGTCGATGTCTAGAGAAGTTTGTAGTTTCTCTACCAACTCAGCAAATTTGTCTAGTGCTTTGTGCTCTTTCTCTGCTTCAAGCTCAGCGCCTAGCTTAGCTAGACGAGCTTCAGCAACTTGGTCACGTAGAGGAAGTTGGATTTCTTCCATAGATGACTTAGTTACACGCTCGATAGTGCGAAGCATACGAATTTGGTTAGTGCGAACTAGAAGGATCGCTTTACCCTTACGTCCAGCACGGCCAGTACGACCGATACGGTGGATGTATGACTCAACATCAAATGGGATGTCGTAGTTGAATACGTGCGTAATACGTGGAACGTCAAGACCACGAGCTACAACATCAGTTGCAACTAGGATGTCAATAACACCTTGTTTGATGTGATCAACAGTACGCTCACGTAGAGACTGAGGAATGTCACCGTGCAGTGCAGCTGCTTTGAAGCCACGTGCAGATAGCCAGTCAGCCAGACGCTCAGTATCTTGACGAGTACGTACGAATACGATTGACGCGTCAGTTTCTTCAGTTTCAAGAAGACGAGACATTGCTTCATCTTTCTCTACACCTTTCACTACCCAGAACTGTTGTTGAACTTTGTCTACAGTGTGGTTTTTACCAGCAACGTCAACCGTTACAGGGTCACGAAGGAAACGTTCAACGATCTTCTTCAGCATTGGAGGCATAGTTGCAGAAAACAGAACGCGTTGTGCTGACTCTGGAGCATGCTCCATGATCGCAGTTACGTCATCTACGAAACCCATGTTTAGCATTTCGTCTGCTTCATCAAGAACGAAAGTACTAACTTCGTCTAGGTGTAGACGTTCGCGATTGATAAGATCTTGAACACGGCCTGGAGTACCGACAACTACATGAGCGCCACTTTTAAGAGCACGCATTTGGTCGACAATAGATGCGCCACCGTAAATCTCTAGAACTTTCAAACCTTTGATGTTTTTACCAAGGTTTTTCATTTCCGCTGCAACCTGAATTGCCAGCTCACGAGTCGGAGCAAGTACAATCGCTTGCGGTTTGCGTTGGTTTAGATCGAGTTTGTTGAGAAGAGGCAGAGAGAACGCTGCTGTTTTACCTGTACCTGTTTGAGCTTTACCCAGCGCGTCAGCACCTTCCAATAGGTGTGGGATTGCCGCAGCCTGAATTGGAGTTGGTGACACGAAACCCATTCCGTCTAGAGCAGAAAGGATAGAATCATTCAGAGATAAATCACTGAATTGAATAACAGAATCTTGCATTGGGATCCTACTTAATTAAACAAAAAAACAGTCCCATATGCTCTTCCAATTCGATACTGATCCATCCAGATACTGATTCCATTCAGACGGGAACACAGCACAGTACACAACCGCGATAAGCCATTAGGGACGACTAAGGGAGGCGGATTATTCCTTAAAAGCATAAAAAAATCCAGAAAAAATTGAATTACATCACAATTTATTCTCAACAATGGTATTTTTAGCATATTTTTCCACCAACCCTACCATTCCCCGTAGATTCGCGTAACTCACAGATGAGAATTTCATCAATATTTAAGCCAATTTCTCGTGGTTAAATTGGCAAAATTCACGGCGAAATTACGCTCCACAGGTAGTAATAATAGCTCGCAATGATTATAGTGTGCCCAACTCCATAGGTAATTTAAGAAAAGATGTTTCAAGATAACCCACTACTCGCTCAGCTTAAGCAGCAAATCCAAGAAAACCTGCCTAAAAAAGAAGGCTCAATAAAAGCCACAGATAAAGGCTTTGGCTTTTTGGAAGTGGACAGTAAGACGAGCTTCTTCATCCCGCCTGCGTACATGAAAAAGTGCATGCACGGTGACAAAGTCATCGCCATTATCCGCACCGAAAATGAACGCGAAGTTGCAGAGCCACAAGAGCTGCTGGAACAAGCCGTGACTCGCTTTATTGGTCGAGTAAAAATGTTCAAAGGCAAGCTCAACGTAGCACCTGATCACCCACAGCTTAAAAAGCTATCTCTTAAAGCGAAACTAAAGAAAGGTCTAAAACCTGACGAGTTCGCCGAAGGTGATTGGGTTGTCGCACATCTTATTCGCCACCCTCTAAAAGGCGATAACTCTTTCTTCGTAGAAATTTCTGAAAAAATCACTGACGCGAATGATAAAATTGCGCCTTGGTGGGTAACGCTTGCTCAAAACGATCTACCAAACTCTGAGCCAGCAGGCATCGATAACTGGGAACTGAAAGACGACGCGGAGCTAGAACGCGTAGACATGACTCATGTTCCATTCGTCACTATCGACGGTGAATCGACTAAAGATATGGACGATGCGCTGTACGCGAAGAAAACCGTATCTGGCGATTTCGAACTCACCATCGCTATTGCGGACCCAACCGCCTACATCACACCTGAAGATGAAATGGATAAAGTAGCGCGTGAGCGTGGCTATACTATTTATCTTCCAGGCCGCAACATCCCGATGTTACCTCGTGATTTAGCGGACAACCTATGTTCTCTGATTGAAGGTGAAACCCGCCCTGCTATTTGCTGTACCGTAACGGTAAGTAAAGATGGTGTGATTGGCGACGATATTAAATTCTTCGCGGCAAACATCAAATCACATGCACGCCTAGCATACGATCACGTGTCTGATTGGTTAGAAAACGGCAGCTCTGAAGCATGGCAGCCATCTGAAGAGATCGCGACCATCGTTCGTGATCTTTATGAGTTCTCTCTTGCTCGCGCTGAATGGCGTGAGAAAAACGCAGTGGTCTTCCCTGATCGTCCTGACTACCGTTTTGAGCTCAGTGAAGATAACGATGTAATCGCTATCCACGCAGACATGCGCCGCAGTGCAAACCGTCTTGTTGAAGAATCCATGATTACCGCAAACATCTGTGCAGGTCGTACATTACGCGATAAATTTGAAACAGGTGTCTTCAATACGCATGCAGGTATCAAGAACGAGAAGATTGAAGAAGTGGTTCAACTTGTCAATCCAGAAGGCCAGTTGGAGTTCACAGCGGAGTCTATTGCTACGCTAGAAGGCTTTGCTGCGTTGCGCCGCTGGTTGGCAGCTCAAGAAACGTCTTATCTAGATAACCGCATTCGTAAGTTCCAAGCATACAGTGAGGTGGGTAATCAGCCTCTGCCTCATTACGCAATGGGTTTAGACATCTATGCAACTTGGACATCACCAATTCGTAAATACGGTGATATGGTCAACCACCGTATGTTGAAGGCCGTCATCCTTGGTAAAGAACCCGTACAAAAACCAGATGACCAAGTAGGCGAAGAGCTAGCTCTACATCGTAAACATCATAAAATCGCTGAGCGAAATGTCTCAGATTGGCTATATGCACGCACGCTTGCTGATGAGCCGAGTAAGAAAACTTGTTTCACAGGTGAGATTTTCGATATTAATCGTGCAGGCGCACGTGTCCGACTTCTCGAAAATGGCGCAGCAGCCTTTATTCCTGGTGCACTAATTCTTGATAATAAAGAAAGAATTGAGTGCAATGGCGACAACGGTACCATCTCTATCGATAAAGAGGTCGTATACAAACTTGGGGATACATTGGAAATTGTCCTTACGGACGTAAACCAAGAAAACCGCAGTTTAGTTGCAAAGCCAACCCAGGTATTCGCTGAACAACCAGCAGCACAAACAGAACAGACTGTAAGTGAGTAATACCGAATGAAGTTAAAAGGCGCTCTATTGAGCGCCTTTTTTATTTGTTATGTAAAACGATAAGAAAGAGTATGCCGAACATTGAGATCATTCGCTTTAATCACTTCACTGCGCGCAAAAGTGAGCGTTACACTGCAACACATAATGGGTTATATATTGTTGAAGAAGGTGCCCTATTAGTTCATCAACCTAATGGCGAGCAATTTGAACTTAAAGCCGGAGATTTCACACTCTATAACTCCGCAGATCTGAGCAGTGCAGAAGCCGTATCTAGTGACGGAGGCTTTAAAGCATTGGCTTTGGTCTTCAACCCAAACATATTCTGTGACTTTAAGAAAGCGCACCCGATGCTACGTTCCAAAACGGAAGAAAGGCGCTTCTATCCTTTTTCAACGCAATCCAGTAGCGAAGTAGCACAATTGAAGGACATGTTGGTTAAGTTAGCGAGTCGCAACGCTCCAGACTACACACAAAGCCATATCGCAATGGCATTGCTGTCGTTGATGGTTGAGGTAGAGCCAAACATTCTATCTATCATAGATGATGCAAGTAGCCTGAGCGACTCTCAAAAAGCCATTAAGTACATTGAGGGTAATATTGAAAAAGACATCACGCTAGAAGGCTTAGCGGCTCATATGAGCATGTCCATCGCGACCTTAAAACGTCGCCTCGCCGCAGATGATCTTTCGTTTTCTCAGATATTAAAGGTGAAACGGATAAACTTCGCAGCAACCCAACTGCGCAAGTCAGAAAAATCAATAACAGAAATAGCGTTTGAGTCTGGTTTTAAAAGTGCAGCGCATTTCAGTACAGCATTTAAATCCGTTTACAACATGACCCCCAAAGACTTTAGAAACCAAGTTGTTAGGCCTAAAGTATAAATCATGTCGGCATTCGCATCCGTTGGGCTCGCCCTATTCCCAAAAACACGCTTGAGGATCGCGCTCCAACTCGTTGAGTAAGTCCTCAAGCATTCGGCTAAATGGAAGTGGCTTATAAGGCACCCACCTTAACAGCTCGTTGTGATATGTGGGAACATAGAAATACCAAAGTTGGTTTTCCTCATCAAACATGATCTTCGCGACGGGAGAAGTATACTCGCTATGCTGGGAGTCGAGGAGAAAATGCGCCCGATGAAGCTCAACGCCATTTTCTACTAGCTCATAGAGGCACTTGCCCTGTTCGACAGGCAAGTTAGCATTACGCGCAGAGCAGAGCGATTGAACTGATTTGTATAAACGACTTGTCGCCATTTGGGACACTGACATCAACGTTCTCCCGATGGATGATAGTTAGAGCTGTCGATCCTAGTATATAACCTTTACATCATCACCGATGGTAGTTATCTACCTAACTCAAGTATAAGATAGCTATATTATCATCTCAGTCCACTTGGAAACGCTAGCTCCATCACCTCTTGACTAGAAACAATTCCCCTGTTTAGCGCTAACAGTTCACAAAAGTGTAACCTGAACGCAATATCATAAACTCTGCTTTATCCCGTATATGGAGTTTAATATGTTACGTTTTACTGTGGCGACGTTATTGGCCATAGCAGTCTCCCTCCCTACCATTGCAAAAGAAATCAACATCTCGGGTTCAACGTCGGTTGCTCGTGTGATGGATGTACTTGCTGAGGAATACAACAAAACACACCCAGACGATTACGTTGCTGTTCAGGGCATTGGTTCGAGTGCTGGTATCACCATGGTCAATAAAGGAGTAGCCGAAATAGGCATGAGCTCTCGCTATCTGACTGAAAGCGAAAAAGGTGAAGATCTCAATGTATACCCTATCGCTTATGATGGCCTCGCTGTTGTTGTAAACCGTACCAACTCTGTAGAAAACCTTTCTCAGCAACAGCTGTTTGATATTTACAAAGGTAAGATTAAGAATTGGAAAGAGGTCGGGGGCGCAGATCAGCCTATCGCGGTGGTTACTAGAGAAGCGTCTTCAGGTTCACGTTACAGCTTCGAAAGCTTGCTGGGACTGACCAAAATCGTTAATGATCGCCTTGTCTCGGATATCAGCCCAAACAACTTGGTTGTAAACAGCAACAGCATGGTAAAAACCATTGTTAACCATAACACTCGCGCCATTGGTTTTATCTCTGTAGGGTCAGTAGATCGCTCGATCAAGGCGATTCAGTTAGATGGTATTGACCCAACCTCGACAAACATTAGCAATCATAAGTACAAGTTGGCGCGACCATTCCTAGTGCTATACAAAGTAGATAAGATTAGCGATGCAGGTAAAGGTTTTATCGCTTTCCTTCGTTCAGAGCAGGGACAAAAAGCGATTGCAGATTACGGTTATACGCCAGTAAAAAACTTTAATCAGTAAAAATGAAAAAGAGAGCACCCTGATGCTCTCTTTTACTATGTCGTGTTCTATCCGGTTTCGGAATTAGAAATGCAGTTGAATTACAGAGACCACAACCGCACCAGGTCGACGAATACCTTCAATTTCCACTTTAATTTCGCGCTCAATCTCCAAACCTTTTTTGATTGGCGTTACTTTTGTTAACGTGCTGACTGCACGAACATTATTGCCTGCTTTGACAGGGTAAGGGAAACGGACTTGGTTTAAACCCAAGTTAACTACCATTTTAGCTGTTGGGAACATTGGCTTGTCTGGATCGACTGAATCCGTCAGTTTAGGCAGCAATGCTAATGTTAAAAAGCCATGAGCGATAGTTGTCTTAAATGGAGATTCAGTTGAAGCACGCTCTGGATCAGTATGAATCCATTGCATGTCTTCCGTTACCGCACCAAATTGGTTAATACGTTCTTGAGACACATGAACCCAATCACCAGTGTGAATAACTTCGCCAATTTTTTCACTTAACTCGTCATAAAGCTTTTGAGCCTCAGGTGCCATTACGATCGGTGCAGGTTGAGGTGCAACTTCTTCGTTGACGGCTGGCTGCTGGTGATCACGAACTTTTGAGAAAAGAAAGCTATTTTGAGCTTTCCCCAAAAAGTCACTCCAATAATCGCGTAACGTTGGAGACATCCAATTCATAAACTCGGATTGATGAGCAGAAATCGCATCAACTTTGTCTTTAAATAGATTTGTGACCTTCATAAACACCCTTAAGAATTCTAAGCACAACTGGCTATACCAGTTAATTTTGAATTAGTTCACAAAGTCTTGCAAATACTTTCGGGCGAACACATGTACCCTAAAAGCATGTTATGTCTTATATATCAGCAAGATAACAATAAAACACCATTTTATTGACGTGCGCCAATATAAAGTAAAAACTCTATAAATTGGTACTTTTTGTCCCTTTTTCACTCCGTTTTCAAACTGTCCAACATCACATCAGTGATCATAAAACAAGCAAACAGTACTTCTATTATAATTCAGCACTTTACAAGTCGGACTATGCTCCTTATTATACCGCCCACAACGGAGAGATGGCTGAGTGGTTGAAAGCACCGGTCTTGAAAACCGGCATACGTTAATAGCGTATCTAGGGTTCAAATCCCTATCTCTCCGCCACTTATTTAGAGAGCTCGCATTTATTGCGAGCTCTCGTCGTTTTAGCTCTTACAAAAACGAGATTTAGAAATCCTCGCTCGTAAACGAATCCGGCACTTCACTATATTCCAGTTAAAAGCCCGCTAATGTTTAGCGGGCTTTTAACTTCGATTTTCTAAAGTTTAAGCAAACTTCTTAATCATTTCAGACAGGTCATTGGTGCAATTTTGCACTTTGGTGTTCATATGATTCGTTTCAGTCATCAGTTCATACGATTCACTGTACTTTAAATTAAGCGACTGGATGTTTTCATTTATTTCATCCGTTACATAAACCTGCTCTTCTATCGCGACCGCAATTTGTTGGTTTCGTTCGACGACGTCCTGAACAAGGGACTCCAGTTGTTGAATGCTATCCAAAGCAGTACCTAACAATGTTACCGTTCCGGTCGACATTTCATTACCTTTCTCTAACGCAGAAACCGCTGATTTGCTCCCATTTTGAATCCCTTCAATGGCCGATTTAATCTCTGTTGTCGATTCCTGAGTTCTTTTAGCTAAGGTTCTCACTTCATCTGCTACAACGGCAAACCCTCTGCCTTGTTCGCCTGCCCTCGCGGCTTCAATTGCAGCGTTCAACGCTAATAAATTAGTTTGTTCGGCAATACCATTGATGACTTCAACAACGGTTCCAATTTGCTCGGTTTGTTGGTTCAAACGTATGACCACTTTAGATATTTCGCCGAGCTCACCCACCAACTCTAAAACCGATTGGTTAACATTATCGATAACGCTACGGCTGTCTATCATCGTATTTTGCGCTTCTAACGTAGCCTCGGCGGTCGCTTGAGCATTATTTGATATCTCAGATGAAGAGGCTTGCATCTCGTTGACCGCTGTTGCGACCGAGTCAATCTCCACTTTCTGTGCGCTTAAGTTCTCCGTCACTTGCTGGCTATTTGTCGCAGCACTGTTAGCACTTGCGCGCGTTTCTTCGCAAGAGTCTTTTACAGACACGCCAACGCGCCCCAATAGCGCATTTGCAAATTGCTTACGCATCTTCATACCCAGCTCAATCTCAGCCAGATCGTTGATTCTTCCGCAATAAATATATTCCATGAGTGGATTGTTGAAGTCTTGCCTAGCCTGTTTAGCGAGCTTCTCAACTGGTCTGGTTAATACATAAATAGAGAAAACGGAAAGTAACGCAACAACGCCAAACGCTATCACTGGTGATTGATTCATTTGTAGAATGAGTAAGCCAAGAAGGTTTGAAATTAAAAGGAAGAAGGCCGATCTCATCCACAAACGTGTACGAGGAAGATACATTTTCCACGGCTTACGATTATTTCGAAGCTTCGAATACGCTTTTTCCGCTCGCTGGATGTGTATACGCTCAGGTTTAAATCTCACTGATTGGTATTCCACAACTTCACCATTAGATTTTATAGGAGAAGCAAACGCGTCAACCCAATAATAGCCGCCGTTTTTACGTCGATTTTTGACCATTCCCATCCAGTGTTTGCCAGTTTTCAGGTGAGTCCATAAATCTTTAAAAGCCTGTTTTGGCATATCAGGATGACGCACAACATTGTGGGGTTTACCGATAAGCTCCCCTTCATCAAACCCCGCTACTTCATTAAAGTTTTCACTGGCATATTTGATGTAACTGGAGGTATCGGTAATGGAAACTAGGCTGTAACTCGAAGGGTAATCGTATTCCGTTTCACTCATAAACATGTGTCCTTACATTGATTAATTAATAAACGGCAAATATGAATTTATCAGCATAACATTTACATGCATAATGATAGGTTGATTCAAAAATAAAACAAAATTATTGACAAGCTTACTTGTTACTTAATGACTCTAGTCGCATTTTTATCCTCTAATACAAGGCTTCGTTAATATGCACAAGACTGAGCACTGTTCAAAATTAATACACAAAAGCGCTTCCGTACTGAGTTCGTAAATTGTTATAAGTAATCCACTAAAACGAAAACAAGGAAGACAAACACAATGACTATTCACTTTCGTCAGCTTGCAGCTAAGAGAAACACGACACACTTGTTTATTGACGATTGGAAAATTAACACTCAGCAGTCTTGGGGGATATTCAGCGCGGATGGAGATATTGGCTCTCTGCTTGGAGACCTTATTTGTGATGAAATATCACCAAATAGTGGGGAAATTGAGCTAAATGGGCTGTCCGTTGCGCAAGTGTCGTTATCAGAGCAACAGCGATTACTGGAAAGAGAATTAGAAAAAGATGATACGGATTTTCTTGATCGTATCGACCAAGGAAGCACTGTTTATTCATTAATCCTAGAACAGAGCCAAGACACTAACTTAACTGAACAGCTAGTTAATGATCTCGACCTAAGTCATCTTAGAGATAGTGGCTTCCGTGTTCTCTCTACCGGAGAAACCAGAAGAGTAATGCTCGCCCGAGCTTTAGCCACACAACCTGACTTGGTATTACTCGATAATCCATTTACTGGCTTAGATATTGCGCACCGAGCTGCTCTCGCTCGCTATTTACACTCGCTTTCTCAAAATGTGCAACTACTCATAACCTTCTCTCGCGAATCTGACATGCCTGAGTGGATCAATAGCATCGCGCTTTTCAGTGCAGGAAAGCTTGATAGTACAATGGATAAGTCCAGTTGGGATAATCATCCAATCATTGGACAAATTAAATCTCAGTCAAAGCAACAGAGTGAAGAAATGATGAGCTTGATACGTCAGCATCAGCACTCGACACCATTCAACAACCCAATATTTGAACTAAAGAATGGGACTGTTGAATACACCGATAAGAAGATTTTTACTGACTTGAACTGGCGCATAGACAAGGGCCAACATTGGCAGGTCAAAGGCCCAAATGGTTGTGGAAAGAGTACCTTACTTGGATTGATCTTTGGCGATCATCCGCAATGCTACAGCAATGACATTGATATTTTTGGTAAAAAGCGTGGTACTGGCGAGACAATCTGGGAAATTAAGCAGCATATCGGTATGGTGTCTTCAGCGCTACACCTCCAATATCGAGTCAATTGCAGCGCATTAGAAGTCATTTTGTCAGGATTTTACGATTCGATTGGGTTGTATAACCAGCCAACTCGCAAAGAAATGGATATTGCAAACGAGTGGCTCGATATCTTACATATGAGCCAGTACAAAAAAACCTCATTTAAGCAATTAGAGTACGGCCAGCAGCGACTGTTACTGATTGCAAGAGCCATCGTGAAACAACCCACATTATTGATTTTGGACGAGCCGTATCAAGGGTTAGATTTTTTGGGTAGACGGTTAGTTAAGAACACACTTGAGCTCATCGCTAGAGAGAATTTAAGCCAACTATTGTATGTGTCTCACTACCAAGAAGACCGCTTAGATAGCATCAAAAATGAGTTAGAGTTTGTGTTTGATGAAAATGCTCAGTGTTATAGAGCTAACGTCTACCAATCATAATGACTTCGCTGCGCAAGCTGCTCATAAGGTAATGGTTTGGAGTACAGGTATCCCTGATGATATCTCACTCCCATCTTCTTTAAGTGTTCAGCTTGCGCTATGGTTTCCACGCCTTCAGCGATCAATTGTACTTGTAATTCTTCCGCGAAGTGAACCATCGCTTTTAAGACAGAAGCACTAAGGCTAGGAATACCAATAGTTTCGACAAAGCACTTATCGATTTTTAAGTAATCTATGCGCATGTGCTGTAGAAATGCTAACGAGGTTTGGCCAGTTCCAAAATCATCGATCAGCACATCAATACCATGCACTCGCAGCGCTGCAATGCATTTTCTCGCCTCTGAATCAATGAGCTGACGCTCCGTTATCTCTACCCCTAATGAGACTTTGTTTCGGCTCAACTGTCTGTCGAGCAATTGAATTTTTCTGATCGCGTTTGGTCCGACTAAATAACCAGGCGGCACGTTAATACCAAGGTGGACAGGCTGATCAAAGCCTAATTTACTGAAGTCCTCTGCCGCTTTATCCAGAACGAAATCAGTAAGTAAAAAAACCAATCCACTTTGCTCTGCCGCAGGGACAAACTCATCCGGAGAAATGAACCCCTTACTTTGATGCTCCCATCGCACTAGCGCTTCAAACCCGAATAACTGGCCGGTATCAACGTTAACTTGCGGTTGGTAATACAGGGTCAACTCTCCTCTTTTTATCGCTCTTTTAAGATCCAGTATCAAATTGCGATGGGGATCAATAAACTTATTCAACGCATACAAGCAAAGGTAGATAACGAAAATAATTGGAATTGAGTACAAAATATAGGAAAGTGTTCTCTGTTTGACGAAAAGATCGCTAGCTTCGCTCAAAGCTTCATACTCAAACATTTGCGACGATTTGATACCGATAGGATTACTTCCCGCTCTTAATGCTCCTTCAGGTGAAACTTGATCATGGATAAACAGCGCAGAGCGTTTTAGGCGTAAATCGTTGTTAAACCCTATTGTCGCATTAAAGTAGTCATGATCGATAATCGTTACGGCTTGATAACCCCGCTCTCCCTCCGTTACCACAAGCAAGAACTGATCGTACAAGCTATCAACACTACCAAACGCTAGCGTTTGTCCCTTAGGAAAGGTGATGTGCTCAGCTAACGGTTTAGAGATACTTCCCAATTTCGAAGAACAAGTAATGACTCCCTCTTTCACAATGAGCATTTCTTCAATATCTCGTTCAAACATTAAGCTTTGCTGGAGCTCTTCACATCGTTCAGGGTGTAGCAACGCCGTGCGGTTTTCTGTCTCTATTTGGAATAAAATTTCATCTGCAATTTGCACATTTTTTTCTAATAAATGATTGAGATTGTTTTGCACGCTTTCACGAGCTAAATACAAAACCTCTCCAATAACCAAGGGAATAGGCAGAAGAAAAATGATGGCTTTTTTAAAAATCGCCTTATTCAGCATATAAAAGTAACCTTTTATAAAACCGATTTACTGAGATGGTACCTCGATTCCGATACCCGCTAGCAACTCACGTTTTTTAACATTATTTGTTTGGATTAACTCAGTATGCGAAACGCTGAGTAATACCGCAAACTAAACAATGTCTTATTCACTCCTGTTCCAATTTAGTATCAAGCGCCTCAAACCTGAGACTTTAATTCGACACCATGTTATGTCTATCGGTACTTGCGAAAGTCTTTACCTGTCTGTTTCTCATCATGTAAGAATTACCCATTAAAATTATTTTTCTTTTCTCAGTGATTAAGAATTATATTTGTCGTAACTCCTACAACACGTTACAACACTCTCATGACGACAAACAAAGCTAATGCTAACCAGGTAAACGAAAAATCACTGCAGTTGTTAATGCAAGTTGCAGTTAGTCCGTTCCCAGTTTCTGCGAAAACGCTAAGCGAGCAATTGAACGTTCCTTTAAGCAGCCTTTACCGACACTTAAAACTGCTTAAAGAGTGGAACTTGATCGAAGAAAGCGTTCACGACAAGACATTTGTAGTTGGTCCGGCGGCATTATTACTCATGCACAGCTATGAGACCGCGCAACATGGGCTCGACATGGTCGAAACCATACTGGCTAGGTTGGTACAACAAACCGGGGAAATGGCCGCTTATATGGTACCAGCGGGTTATCGTGCGCTTTGTGTCAGACAGAAAGAAAGTATGCAGGCGCTGCGTTGCAGCTTCGTCCAGGGTCAAAGTCAACCTCTGCTGCGCGGTGCCTCATCTAAAGTGATGCTTGCTTTTATGCCTCAAAGTCGATGCGAGAAAATCTTGAGATATTTTAATCAAGATCACCGACGTGACGAGTGGGAAAAAGAGCTCACAACCATCCGTAAACACGGATATGCCGTCAGTACTTCTGAGATTGACCCTGGTGTTTCAGGTATTAGCGCACCGGTAATGAAAGGAAGCAAACTGATTGGCGCAGTCTCGGTGATGGCTCCGGCCCACCGAGTCGAAAAGGATAAGCAGCGCATTATTTTACATGTACTGCAAGCGGCAAGGGCACTACCACCAGAAAGGTAATTCATCATGTTAAGCTTTTTCAAACGCTATAAACTCCACCACACCGTGAAACAGCCGCAGCATTACCCTTTTTCTTTTATGACAGTGTGTGAGTATTTGCCACCCATGTCTAAGGGCGCGTTTGAATTAGCTGATCAAAGTTTGGAAAATGCTAGTGATTGGCTATACCAACAGCATGATCATGAAACCGCTGAAAACTTTGGTCACTTCAACCACGACAAGCTGGAAAATGGCGAGTTTCAGGAAGCATTAAGCCTTTCGCTTTCTCGCCACTCAATTCCTGTTTTAGTAACTAACTGTACCGAGGCAATCTTGTCCATGTTACCTGTGGTCGTGTCCTATCGAGACGAAGTGGGTGTGGTAAATATTGGACATGACATGAACTTGAAACCAACACTTGAACCACGTTTAGGCTCTGCATTCCATTTTGCTTTTTCTCGCTATCAAAACGTACGATTGTTTTTTGCTGGCGTCAGTGAACAAGAGACGAAGCAGGAAACGTGGGAATACGCGGAAGATCAAGGTTGTGATTGGGTGACCGAGAAAGAGTTTTCTTTTCGTCATCGTAATAACGTTAAGCAACAGATCGGCAATTACCTAGACCACTGCGACCAAATAATCATTAGTATCGACCTTGGATCTCTAAAAACCAAAAACAGCCTTGATGGCGCGTCAGAAATTGATATCCAAATGGTTCTACGCACGATTAGGCAATGTCTGGTTGCAGGTAAAGTGAGAGCAATTCAGCTCGTTGGCGATCGAGATTGCCTGGTCTATTCGAGACAAACGAAAGCCATACTAGAAGAGTTATATCAGATGGCTCCACTCATCGTTCACGCTGCCTAGCGTTATAAACATTCAGAATCAGGATCGCGTCCTTCCTGATTCTGAACCAACATGCTTACTTATTATCCTTAACTAACAAATAGTTACACATATAAATCGACACACATCACACTTGCCTCTTGAACTAACCTGACACTTACGTTGTAATAAGGCCGCTAAACTTTGGTATGACATACGAAATAAAAAACAACCAAAGTTCAATAACTAAGCGGCTTCAAAACAAAAAGTACCGCAGCTATTCCAATTTCAGTGAGCATTTGCTCACGCTCGCTTGATGCCATCTTGTTCCACTCATTAGGACATTTGATGATGCGTCTTTGCAGTATTTTCACTGCGGTTCTTTTTTTACCGCTAACCTCACACGCCACCACTTATGACTTAGCAGATATCAAGTCAAACACTAATGTTGCCTTTTGTAAAAACGGAACCATTCATGTAACGGGTTCTACTTACGATTGCACTACAAATATTGTTCTCCCGAAAGGCGATCAAATTATAAATAGTAGTCAAAGCTCATCGTCTTTAACCGCTCATGGTTCCATAACACTCCGTGGGCAGAATGTCATAGGCTCAAAGGAAAGCCCTATAAACATCAAAGCTAAAGGAACTTGGTTAAAAATTAATGGTAATAGCTACGTACTAGGTAATGTCTCTGCTTTAGGTTCTATAAAAATAACTGATAGTGAAATCGAAGGAGATATAGAAACCAATGGTGTTGGTGGAAATGGCCGTTCTGTCGAGTTTTACGGAGAGCACAACGTCCTTAATGGCAACATCATTGCTCAAAGTGACGTGTACATCGAATCTGGTATGTTCTGCGGTGATATCAAATCAAAAGGAACAAAAGTAGAAATTAATCAACTGGAATCGTCGCTTTCTAATACACCAATAGTTGTGGGCAACATTAATGCTCTATCGGGGATAAATCTTAATAATACGACAGTTTTTGGTTCTTTGACATCTCAGGGACATACTGTAGATACAGGTTTTGGCACGACCAAAATATATGCGAATAAGCAAGCTATTTCGGCAATGCATTTTTCAATTAATAACTCCAATACTTCTATTTGTGGTAGTGTGACAGCCACCCTAGAATCAAGTTCAAATTTCAACCACTATTGTGGCATTGATGAACCCAATTGTAGTTACGCAAATCAAACACCAACAACTTGCCCTATTCCTTCTTATATCCCTGAATGTAAAATTACGCCTCCATCAGAGAACGACTTCGACCTCAGCGTCACACCATCGGACGACATGGCACTGATGTGCGGCGACGATCTTCCGCAATTTACAGCTACAACAACCAATAATGGAGAAGTTGTAAGCGCAGAAGTCAGTGCCGTCCTATCACACCCTGACTTATTCACTTTAGAGGTGGTTAAAGGTCATCAGACATTAGGAGCCAACCAATTTATATCTGACGATAATGGTGAACTTGTTGTTCGAGTGGTTCCGAATAATATTGATACGATCTCGTTAGATACCAACTACACACTAACTTTCACTATGGCGAAAGACACGAGCAAGCATCAAACTGTTAGCTTTATGTTTACGCCATTTATGTTTGAGGCCTACTCAAAGACAAAAAGCACCGCTTTAAATGAAATACGCGTTATTGCAGGTAAGCCAGAAAACGTGCATACGCGATTACTTGCTTGTGCCACCACCGGCGAACCTGTAGTAGCAAGCAACTACAATGGTACGCCTAAAGTTTTTCATCCATTGGTTCAACCATTAGGAGGAAGTGAAGGAAACTTTAGCTATTCAGCAGAATTTGAAGATGGCTTGTCTGAACATGGCCTTATCACGAACGAATCCGGCATATTTGAAGTGACATTGTCCGATCATTTTGAATGTGAGGGATTTGAAGAGTGCCCAGAAAAAGGCAAAGTGGAAGTGAGAGGAACATTTAATGTGCACTCGCGACCATGGACACTCGCAATTTGTGACAACCAACGTGCTTTGCCTTCTGGCACCTCTGAACAAGGAGAAGGGTTTCTTGCTGCCGGAGAACTTTTCTCTCTAACGGTGAAACCAATCATTTGGCAACCTGACGGCTCTGTAAGTGGTTCTGTTGAATCAGCACGTTATTGTGATGCCTCTATCACCCGTAATTTTATGCTTGATGACGCTCCAGCAGCATCCGTTGTCTTGTCGAGTGAGCAACATACGCCATCAGAGACAGCGAACCAAACCTCGAAATTGCTAAAAAGTAGTTACTCACTGGCTCAGGCGCATAATTCAGCCAAGAATGATCAATTCCTCTTTAATGGATTATATTGGGAAGAAGTCGGGAGCTTGAGAGTAAAAGCAAACCTAGAAAGTAAATATCTAGGTATGACTGTGAACGAAGGCTATCGTTACGTTGGTCGTTTTTACCCAAAATATTTTCAAGTGCAAGACCAAGAATGGCACTACCCACATGGCCAAACTTTTGCTTACATGAATCAACCTTTTGAGAAAGTCACTTACGATGTTGTCGCACTCAATGCGAATAAGGAAAACGTGAAGAACTACGTCCACTTTTCATCTAACCTTCAACAACATTTCGACTTAGGCGAGCTAAGCTCATACTCCGAACGGTTTTTGCCGCCTAAGCCTAAGAAGGCAGACTGGAAACTACTGGGTAGCGCGAGTGTTGGAACGTTTGTGATCGAGAAGCCCTCGACCAATGCGACTTGTAACAATAGCCCATGTTGGAAAAAGAACACGACAGATAAACAATACCCTGATGGCCCATTTAATAAAGGGACTAATAGTGATATCAGCCAAATAGGTTTAGTCTCAGTAAAAGCCGTTGATGAGGTAAACTTCTTCGGCGATAGCGAAGTGCTCACAAAACAACCAGACATTCGATTCGGTCGTTTGAACTTTCAAGATGTAGGTGGCAACCAAGGCATGGTGTTCAAAGTGCCACTTGCTGTAGAAACTTGGCAAAACGGTCGATTTACGACTAACTTCGATGACAGTTCAACGACGGCGAATGGTGAATATTACTTCAGCACGCCAATTTGGTCGAATGCGCCTGCAAACAACGCCATGCTTTCTGGAGTTGGGACAATGCATGTTGGCAGGATGACCGATATTGTTGCAAGCCAAATTGACTCAGCACGCGAGCAAATACAATTCCACCTGGATTTAGACGGCTCAGGCAATCGCATCCCTTGGCTGAAATACGACTGGGATAGCTCTACAAGTGAAGAGGAAAACCCACCCGTCATTGTTACGTTTGGTATTCACCGAGGAAACGATCGCATTATTTATCGTGGTGAACCCAATATGCTTGGCCTAAATTAACGCGAAACGGCAAACAAAAAGAGCCCCTCAATTGAGGGGCTCTTTTCATCACAAACTGATGTAATTTACTTTGCGCCACGACGCGCTTTCAGGCGCTTCACCATAGCAAGACGACGCTCTGCCGACCCTTGGTCTGTTGCCGACTGGTTCGGATTATTACGACGACCTTGACGATTCTTGAATGCTGGTTTTGAGTGCAGCTTTTCAATGTAAGATTCACGCTGTTTTGGTTCATAGCCTGCAAGCTCAATACGGCGAATGCGTTGCTGGATCAGATTTTCAACCTGAACAACCGTGAGCTCTTCATCTCGGTTTACAAATGAAACGGCATGACCTTGTTTACCTGCACGGCCTGTACGACCAATTCGGTGAACGTAATCTTCCGCTAAGAAAGGCATGTCATAGTTCACAACATGAGGTAAGTCTTCAATATCTAGACCTCGAGCAGCGACATCGGTAGCCACCATGACACGTGCTTTACCGGACTTGAACTCTTCTAACGCACGACGACGAGCACTTTGAGCTCTGTCACCATGACAAACCACCGCTTTGATACCATCAAGTTTCAGCTCTTTTACAACGTCGTTTGCGGTCTCTTTGTAGTTCACAAATACCAACACTTGTTTCCAGTTCTTACGACCAATCAGTTCCGAAAGCAGTTCCGTTTTTCGCTCTTGATCAACTGGATATAACACGTGAGCAACTGTCTGTGCTGTCGTATTCGCTCGCTCAACTTCAATACGCTTAGGCTTACGCAGGATATCTTTTGCTAGCAGATTTAGTTGGCTCGAAGTCGTTGCAGAAAACATCATAATTTGCGGATCAGTATCCACATCCAGCATGATCTTACGTACTGCGTGAATAAAGCCCATGTCCAAGATACGGTCTGCTTCATCAAACACTAAAAACTCTAAGTGTGCGACCGAGACATTACCTTGTTCAATGTGCTCTTCCAATCGACCAGGTGTAGCCACTAGGATATCTACACCGTTTTCTAATGCCGTTACTTGAGAAGACATTTTACGGCCACCGAAAATCGCAGCCACCGACAGGTTCGTGTACTTCGTGTAAGCTTTGATGTTGTCAGCAATTTGTTCAGCAAGCTCACGAGTTGGAGCCAAGATAAGTGCGCGAGCAGTCTTACGAGAAGCGCTACGGTTACTGTCTAGCAACTGCTGAATCATAGGCAGAGAAAACGCAGCCGTTTTACCAGTACCTGTTTGTGCTGTAGCGAAAATATCATGGCCTTTGCGAGCCATTGGAATCGCCTTCTGTTGAATTGGCGTTAACTTTTCATAACCGCATTCTGCCAGTGCTTTAACCACTTCTGGCGCAAAACCTTGAGATGAAAATGACATTGAGCGTATTCCTTAAACAAACCACTAAAAATAGCTTTAAAAATTTAGCCGTGCACTATACCCGAATTTGAGTGATTTATCTCACTTTTCTCATTGAAATCCTACAAAAGAAAAAACGGTGAGCACAGATATATTAGTGGTTCACCGTTTTCGTTTAACCTTTGCGCGATTTAATGTTTGATGCCAGATAACTGAAGGAGAATTCGCTCAAGCTCATCCCATGGCAACAGCTGAGAATCTATCACTTCTAATCGTGATTCAAAGCCTTCTAAGCTGATTTCATTCACCGACACGACTCGGTTGGCAACATTAAACGCGTAACAACCTTGATCCGTATTGACCACTGCTTTAACACGCTCTGCGGTCAAGTCCGACAGCATAGAGAAAAGCTTTTCAAAATCAAGCTTATACTCTGCCCCAAACAACCACCCACAACTAAAATAACCCTGCCCTTTGTTCTCTTTGCGCACAAAGGCTTCACCAGGCGCCAACTGGAATTGAGGCTCTTGGTGAGCGTGGTCATGATGATGTGACTCGATATGGGAAGAAGCGCTGCCGTAAACCCGCTCAATATCCAAGACTTCTATCGGCAACTCACCGTCATGAATAAGCTTACTGAATACTTTTGAAGGGGATTGGTCCGTCACCCAGTCATTAAACACATCAAGGTCGTGGCTGGAACATAGGTCAACCTTACTACCAATAACCACATCTGCACTGTTTAACTGGTCCACGAAGTTTTGGTTAGAAAGATACTTTTCATCACTTAAGTTACGCGGATCAACCAAGGCAATCGTCGCTTTAAGATCAACGTAAGGTTCATACTGCTGTGAGGTAAGCGTCGCGATAACCTGTTTTGGATGACCAAGGCCTGTCGGCTCAATCAATAAACGGTCCGGTTTTTGACGCAATAATGCGGTGATACCTACCGACATCGGCACACCCGCAGTGCAGCACATACAACCACCCGGCACTTCTTTAATCAACGCGCCTTGGTCGGTCATCAATGCACCGTCGATGCCAATCTCACCAAATTCATTGACCAAAACCGCCCAGTTTTCTTTTTCCGGTTTGTTCTTCAGTAGATTTAAAATCGTGGTCGTTTTACCGACACCCAAAAATCCGGTCAGTATGTTGGTTGGTACTCGATTTGACATGCTTATCTCCGACACGTTAGTGCATTAATGCTCCAGCAAAGTATACGGAGAATGTGACTCGCTTCAACGCTTTTTATCGCACGCATCAAGCTCATTGCGTGATGCGTTGGAACACATTTTTCGAGCTTGTTTGGGTTGACTTATCAACTCTGAACGCTTCATATCAGACAGGTATCTACTGGTATAAATAACGCAAGTAAAAAACGCGATAATAGCGACTACGATGGGAAGAACTCCGAGCGTGTTTTCGAATTTAAGCGCAGCAATAGCCAACGCGAAAACAACGACAGAGATAAGTGCGATTGACTTACTTTTGTTGCTTTTCATAATAACTCGCCTTTCGTAAAGTTAGCCCCCTAACACCTCCTGTACTAGAGGAATGTCAGTTTGAACAACATCCAACCTGACTATTCAATGCTACTCCTTTCGCTACTTGTGAAATTTGACAAAGCTAACATTTACTACAACATCAAACGACGAGCTTATTATTATCTTTCAGATACTTACTGGGTTTTAAAACACTTACTAGCAAATCGTTCCACCGCTTACCAGGATATCGCTATCATTGGCAATACAAACTTGCGCCACCAGCCTCAGCCCTTCGACTATCATGTCCAAAGACATAGAAGGCTGACTGCCATTTGCTGCTTGTTCTGGCAATAATGGAATATGAACAAACCCGTGACGAATCGGATTGTCTATCAAGTAATGTTGGATCCCATAAAAGAGATGGTTACATACAAATGTTCCAGCACTGTTGGAAATCTGGCTAGGTATACCCTGCGTTTGCAACGTTTGCACAACACGCTTTATCGGTAGTGTCGAGAAGTAAGCATCAGGACCATCGGCCACCACGGGTTCATCAATCGGCTGATGACCAGCGTTATCTGGAATACGAAAATCATCGACATTAATTGCGACACGCTCTGGGGTTATCGCGCTACGCCCGGCCGCTTGCCCTACAGTAATCACACAGTCTGGCTGGTGCGCTTCTATTGCTTCAATAACGACTTTCACCGAGTCATATCGAACTACGGGGACTGGGCAAGTAACTATCACACCGCCTTTTATGGCCGCAGCCTCTAATTGCTTGACCGCTTCTAAGGCGGGGTTAATGGCGTCACCACCAAAAGGTTCAAAACCGGTAATCAGGACTTTCTTCATAACAGCCTTTAGGAAAAGAGTTTTACAAATTATTGCACTCCCCTTCACCCCATCCAATAGCAAAAGTATTGTTGACATAAGCCAGACAACATTGTGTGACTCATGTCTAACCAGAGAGTGTTTTCTGCCTCATTGAATCTAGGCAAGTTCCGGACTATCGAGACTAACTATCGATGATTAGTGGCAGGACGAGGCTCTATCATTACATGACTCGCGCAGAAACTTGGTTTCCACGCTTAACTTAGGTAGAGTACGCGACCGCAATGCAATTCGAAGAGATTGAATACAATGAATATTGATAACCATGTAATCGAAACGATTGAAGAGTTAGAGGCATTTCTGCATTTAGTAGAGAGCGGCGCTCTCGGCCTTGAGGGTGTCACTGGCGTTGCGCTAGCCACCTCTAATACCGATGGTCGTCCATTTGTTGCCGTATTAGGAGAAAAGCACCAATTACTCCTCGGTCGCTGGGTTTCGCAGCACGTATATGACAATGGTAAAGACATCGTTCGTAACGGCCCAACCAGAAAACACTAAGCGCTCGACGCCACCTATAACATCACGCCGTCTTATACACCAAGCGTATGCTTTGAAAGCAATGCGCTTGGTGTACTCAAAAAATAAAAAAGAAAAGGCTAGCCTTTATTAATTTTGTCGGTATACTGCACATCAGCTCTTACGGAAAGAGCTATTAATGTAATTAAAGATCAAAGTTTCTCTCAGTTCCACATCGAATTCCTCGTTTACGTTCCTGCGACAAAATAGTTATCTCTAAAATCATATAGTAGCACTTGATATTAGCTAAAAATTCAATATTTAAAACAATCAAATATAGAGGTATCTATGTCTAATAAATTAACTGGTTCAGTAAAATGGTTCAACGAAACTAAAGGTTTTGGTTTTATTTCTCAAGACAATGGCGGTGATGACGTATTCGTTCACTTCCGTTCTATTGTTTCTGAAGGCTTCAAAACTCTTACTGAAGGCCAAAAAGTATCGTTCGTTGTTGAACAAGGTAACAAAGGTCTACAAGCAGCTGAAGTAACTGCACTGTAATTCTTTGTGTGGCATCAATGTTGTTGGTGCCACAATCCCCTTCCACTTATTACTGCCCTTACTATTCTCTATCTAAGTTTATATACCCAAATCACTTACCTCTCCCACACCATCATTAATCACTTTCAATAAAGTCACTTTGGTATACATCTTTAGGTAATCACACGGTCTACCTTGCAATTCCAGTTTGGAACTAAATTAATCTCATTCATATCTGAATCACTTCGCCTCATGCTTTGCTCATAAAAATAAAGTTTATAAAATAAAAGCGATTGGCGAATATAAGAGAAAAAATGAAATTAAATATATCTGCTCAATCAATAAATTCTAATAACTACGAGCACATAATCCCTAGCTGAGAGGTTGAGTCAACACTGAAATGTCATTACATGAAGCCATTTATCGGACAACACTTCATAGGGACAGCGTCTGGATTCACACACTTCGGAGCATTTGTTGAGTTAGAGGAAAACCGAATCGAAGGTCTCATTCCTTTATCAAGTTTCCAAAATGGTGAATTCGAATTTGATGCAGTCAAACAAAAAATTTCCAGCCAGAGCACCACGTTTACTCTAGGAGCTAAAGTGCACGTGTTGTTTAAATACGCCGATTCGAAACAAAGAAAGATCATGTTCAACTTAAAAGACGCGGAACACGCGGTAGGTTAGCCTGTTTTAGGTTACTTTCTAATCCATTAATCAAAAATAAAAAATAAGCTTTTAATACCGCAATTAACTTGTGACATTTCGCTGACATCGACTCATTCTAAAACCCTAATATCTGACAAAGGAAACGAATCTAATTTTTGTTTCCAGACACCATCGCAGAGTGTATTTCCAGCACTCTGTTTGCCTCGAGAGGTTCTTATGACAGCCTAGGATCTCTCGAGGCTTTTTTGCACCTATTCAAACCACCTGATTCTACATCCCAGCTATTATCCCCTACACAAGCTGTACTTTTTAACTAGTTCACTAGATCGACAATTGTTATTTAAGCAACTGATCACACAACCTCTTCCAAATTTTGGGTATAAAAGTATCAATACTTTCGTTAACTAGGATGTAAATAATGAAAAACTCGTTTGATCTCACTATGCCCAACGAAGAAGGATACTTTGGTGAATACGGTGGTAGCTTTGTTCCACCTGAGCTTGAACAAATCATGCATGACATCAACGCAGCTTATGAGGAATGCTGCAAAGATCCTGAATTTAAAGCGGAACTCGCTCGTCTGTATAAGCACTTTGTTGGACGACCTAGCCCAATCTTCCATGCGGAAAACTTGTCTAAAAAATACGGAGCAGACATCTACCTAAAGCGCGAAGACTTAAACCATACAGGCGCACATAAAATTAACCACTGCTTAGGGGAAGCCATTCTCGCTAAAAAGATGGGTAAGAAGAAACTGATTGCTGAAACTGGCGCAGGACAACACGGTGTTGCGCTTGCTACAGCCGCGGCATTGGTTGGCTTGAAATGCGATATTTACATGGGTGAAGTTGATATCGCCAAAGAGCATCCGAATGTCGTCCGCATGAGAATCCTTGGTGCTAATGTCATTCCTGCCACTCATGGGCGCAAAACCCTCAAAGAAGCGGTAGATTCTGCATTCGAAGCTTATCTGAAAGATCCTGATACACAACTTTATGCGATAGGCTCTGTCGTTGGCCCTCACCCATTCCCTAAAATGGTACGAGATTTCCAATCAATTATCGGTAACGAAGCACGAGTTCAATTCAAAGAAATGACCGGCAAGTTACCCAATAATCTCGTCGCATGCGTTGGAGGTGGTTCTAACGCGATGGGGCTATTTACTGCTTTCTTAGAGGATGAACAAGTCGCCATTCACGGCGTTGAACCTGCGGGCCGCTCTTTGCAAAAGGTTGGCGAGCATGCTGCAACACTCACACTCGGTGAGCCAGGTATCATGCACGGATTTAAGTCTTACATGCTTAAAGATGCGCAAGGCGAACCTCAGGAAGTGTACTCTGTAGCAAGTGGCTTGGATTACCCATCGGTTGGGCCTCAGCATAGTTACTTAAAAGACATTGGCCGTGTCAATTACGGCTCAATCAGTGATGACGAAGCGATTGATGCCTTCTTTGAGCTGTCTCGTGAAGAGGGAATAATCCCTGCTATTGAATCCTCACACGCTGTCGCTTACGCAATTAAACTCGCACAGCAAGGAGAAACCGGCTCGATTTTGATCAACTTATCAGGCCGTGGTGACAAAGACATTGATTTTGTCGTTGAACACTACGGCGCAAAATACGGCATTGAATCACTCATATAGCCTAACTCCGTAGCCTAACCCTACATGCAAAAAGCTACCTGGTACTAGGTAGCTTTTTGTTTTTGTCTACTATTTTAAGAAGCAAGTCCCTTTACTCACTGCTCTCACTATACCTTTAGAGCATAATTCGATTAACCGATAAGAGCTGGAATGCCTGGAAGCTGACCAACAATAGCAAGGGAGCCTGCACAAACGATAAACGCAGTGCCAGGAATCAGATATTTATCTTTGCGCGATAGTTCGTTAGCACGCTCATGGTCGCCGATAAGCCCGAGGTTATCCAACAGCATCGTGATTGCCCAACCGAAGACTGGATTAACGAATGCACAGGCAAAAATACAGATACCTGCACTGAGTGAATCTTTATGCTTATGGATCATCTGCATACCCGCTTCAAGGAGTGGTAAGAATACACCCACAATCAAAGCAACGCGCAGAACAGGTTCCCACATTGCTAGATCCATTGGGTAGCCAATTACCGCCGCCGCAATACACATGAAACCCGTCAACAGAGCGCCACCTGGAATAGGACGCTTGGCAATTGCGGCAGGAATCATGTACGTTCCCCAAGAAGAAGCTAGGTTTCCGCCCCCTAAGAGTGAACCAACCCCCTGACGAACAGATGCTCCGACCATCGTGTCGTCGACATCCATGAGTACACCTTTCGCTTCTTTTGGGTAGTTAAGTTCTTGAAACACACGATGGCCGAGATAATCAGGGGACCACATAGCGACTGCCAGTAGAGCAAATGGAGTCACGGCAATAAAGTGCTCTAGGGTTGGCCAGCCTAGCTGCCAGCCTGTATCTTCACCCCACCAGTAGAATGGACTGAAATTAGGCAGGCCCGGTTCTGTGGTAAAGGCAAACTCAGCGCCCATCAAATAAGCAACAATACCCGCGAGTGCAGAGCACAATGGGATAGCGAGCCAACGTTTATTGATCTTGGCTAAGTAAGCGTAAACCATAACGGTTAGGCCTATGACCACAAACGAAATGTAACCTTGGTCCGTACTTGCAGCCCACGCTTCCGTCTTATTAATTTGCCCGAGCAACCCAACGGCACCAAGGTAGATCAACAACCCTCCTCGAACCCCGATACCAGTCAGAGTCATGAGTTTAGAGCCACCTTTGGTTAAGGCGAGAATTAACCCAAAAACACATACCATCAAACCTAGCGCGAGAGGGTGCCCTCCTGCAGCTGCAATCATAGGAATCAGCGGTATCATTGGGCCATGGGTTCCCGCTAAGTTTGCATTCGGGTTTAGGATGGCAGAAAACAGGATGACGAACAGGGCTCCAGCGATAAGTAATTCGTAACGCACGTTTTCTGCAATGAATTCCGGAGATAAACCAAACTGAGCAGCAAAAGCGGAAACCATGGCAGTGACCATAACCACTTTACCAATGGTTGCTGCTAATGCCGGTACCCAGTCTTCGATTTCAATACTGTAATCACGTGAGGGCAAATGAATTCCCCAGCGACGGAAACTCATGACGGTTAAATCATGATTTAGAAAGTCTTCTCGGTTTTCAAATTCATGCGGTTTTTTGCGCACATCCCTGTAAAAAGTCTTACTTTTGTCAGACATTGAGTCATCCTTTTATGTTTCAACGTTGAACTACGTCAACTAGAGTTTCGCTTGGTAGACAGGCCTTCGACCAATACGAGACAACACCCACATCAAACTTCTAGGCCATACTAAGAAAGCGGCATGAACCAATTTTGATTTTGAGCTTATTAAGCATGTGTTGCTATGGGTAGGAATATTAGACATTAGTAAAAGAACAACAAAAATCTCACTTATTACACAATGATTTAACATCGAGCTAGGACGCTTGAACTTTTATGAGTCATTTTTGAGCAGAGAGCCAAGTAGAACGGCTAATTCCGATTTATACTTTCAAGGTAGAGAGCACTGTGCTCGCATCCACCGCAAAGTAACTATAGATATCTCTGCATTGTATACTTTGTTAAACTCCGCCCTTTAATGAGTAAGGCCCTTAAAAATGATGACTGACGAAGAGAGAATCGAGCTGCAACAGAACAATCCACTGCACGGGTTAAAGCTAGAGACTATGTTGCAAGAGTTAGTAGATTTTTACGGCTGGGACATTCTAGATACAGCAATGCGTTTTAATTGCTTTAACACTAAGCCTTCGATTGCAAGTAGCGTGAAGTATTTAAAGAAAACCGAATGGGCGAGAGAAAAATTAGAAAACTTTTACCTTTATCGTTTTAAGCGCATGCCACGCGCGAGCGAAGAAGAATACAACTTACCGCCAAGAGCTCGTACGTTCCCTCATGGCCTTGAACCTAAAGAACCTATGCCACTAACCGTTGACTCTATTCTTAAGTCACAAGCTAAAGCAGCGTCTGCATTTAAAAAGCGTTCACCTCGCGGACGCCCTGCTCGTCGCCAATAACACTATCTTGAAAAGCAATAGAGCCCTACTGGTAGCTCCAGCAGGGCTCTATTGTTCTTTAAAGGAATGGCTAGAAGCGAAGACTCAAGCTAGTGAGCATTCCCTTTCTCTAACAACTCCCGTAAGTAAACTCACATGTAGTTTACGTTTTCTATTGATTACGCTTTTTCTTCTTTTTACCCGTACCTGCCGGCTTCGCTCGCGGCTTCATTGGTAAAAAGTAGGCTTCACTCTGATCGTCTTCCACTTCAAAACCGACTACCTGCTCGCGTTCAAGTTGGAACTTATTTTTCTTTTCTATCACTTTGAAATGGTGGTAGTCGTCGTAATCGATAAGAGATAATCCTAAACCTACTTCACCAGCACGACCACTACGACCGATTCGATGCATATAATCAGCAGGGCTACGCGGAAGATCGAAGTTAATCACCACTGGAAGTTTTTCAATATCAAGGCCGCGTGCTGCGATATCGGTGGCAATAAGAACTTGAATCTCGCCAGACTTAAAACCGTCAAGGACACGAGTACGAGCGCCCTGCCCTTTATCACCATGGAAAACTTCAGCGGTAATACCGCGTTTTGACAACTTTTGAGCTAAATGGTTACAGGCATTCTTAGCGTTCACAAAAATCAGAGTCTGTCGCCACTGATGCTGTTTGATTAAGTGCGCGAGTACCGCCGTCTTCTCACCTTTATTTACACTAAACACGCGCTGCACCAAAGTGCTAGCTTCTGCGCTCTGCAACTGAACTTCAACAGGGTCGCGGAGCAACTGCTGAGCCAGCGTCGTGACTTTATCAGGGAAAGTTGCAGAAAATAACAGCGTCTGTTTCTTCTCTGGCAGTAACGCAAGAATCTTATTGAGTTCTTCGGTAAATCCGAGGCTCAACATTCGGTCGGCTTCGTCAAGGACGAGCGTTTCTACTTGGTTCAACTTAATCGCGTTACTGGATACCAGATCAAGTAATCGACCCGGCGTAGCTACGATAATGTCACAGCCACCGCGAAGCGCTAGCATTTGTGGGTTCACCGATACACCACCAAATACGGCAACCGTTTTGATCTTATCTCTAAGATGGTACGAGTAAGATTTGACGTTGTATGCCACCTGTGATGCCAACTCACGAGTTGGAACTAAAATCAGGTGAGAAACGAAGTTACCACGGCGATTGTTTGATCCGTCTTGCTGAACAATTTTTTGCAGGATTGGCAGCGAAAAAGCAGCGGTTTTACCAGAACCCGTATTGGCACCACCAATAATATCTTTCCCTTCAAGGATATCAGGAATAGCACGGGATTGAATGGGCGTCGGTTGGCTGTATTCTAACGCTTCTAGCCGCTCGACTAAGGTTGGAATCAGGCCAAGATCGGCAAATGTCGCTTGCTGTGTTTTATCTGTCATTACGATGAGTGGCTCAGTGCTAGTAAAGGCCGTGTATCTTATGCTATTTCGCGTCTGGATGTTAGAGATAATGGCCCAAACAGAAGATTGGTGAAAGAAGCACGATAGAGTTCAGGAATTTCCTTTCACTAACATGAGTTAATGGTTTCGATAACCAATACTCTACTACCAAGATGGTAGCGTTCGCGACAAGCAAAGGGAAAAGGAGCCAGGCACTCTGACTCCTGTAAAGCAAAATACAGCTTGAGAAAACCCTATAGCTTATAATTGGACAAAAATGCGTTACGACAAATAGAATATTAGCAACTAATGGATAACTTCAAGTATTGAGAGCTAGCGCATGACATGTACATACGCTAGCAGGGTGCTTGTGCCAAGAGCTTGAAAGATGATTTAATCGCACGAACTAGGGTCTAAAACATACGTCCGACTTGAGGATTTTAATGTAAGTTCTTGTTCAGAAGTACATTCAATATAGTCATATTGCTTTATTTTTTCTCTCGTGTTGTTATCTAACCATATGGCAGAGGCAATAGAACTTAATACTATTATCGCTATAGAATATAGCCCTGTTTTTGTCGAAAATGGTACTTTTAGTAATAGTTCTGTTGACCTGTGTAGCATAGCTATGGGAATGATCGCTATAAAACCAAATATTAGAAGGCCTACAAAAGAAGCAACATTGTTCACTAAACCTGCTAGTTTTACTTTAGGAATGATACCGATTGAGTTGTTAATGCTAATTAACTCATTAATTGAGCTGTAGCTCAACCACACCATAAAAACCATAAGAGGCCAACTAGCCATCACTTTAAGCCAACGCTTTATCTTTAGTCTTCGGTTAAATTTTTCATTAGAAATCATTAATAGTTTTCTCTACTTGATTCTTCATCGGTTCCGTGAATTTAAATTGGTCATCTAGTTTAGATATTTCCTTTCCTACAATAAACGCAGTAACAGCGAAAATACCAAGTGTTAGAGCGGTTGGCACAACAAGTACCGTACTTAATGTTGCGACTCCCAGAATAGTTATTCCTTGAGCGATAACTCCTGCGGCAATGCCCTTAGATATATCCGCTGTAAATTGGCCGACCACTTCACCTAGCGTTTTTTCATCATGTAGAATGTAGTCAACCGCATTAACCGCACCACTAAACACAAGTTCAACATAGATGTTGCCTTTCAAGAAACTGACATTGCCTTGAACAGTATTTAGAGCATGACCAATTTTAAGCATTTGTGGTGTTGCTTCTTGCCAACGGATACCTAGGTCTAAATATTTAGGCTTGTAGTTCTCAACCACAATATTCATTACACCATTGATATTGACAGCTTTAGCGACCTCATAAGCGCCTTTAAGCCCCATGCCTACGCCAGTGTAGTCCTTGCCGTTCGAAAGTTGTCCATGCGAGTCTTTGATGAGCAAGTCTAAATACTCGTTACCTTCTTCAACAGTCAGTACCGCAATACTCACGTTCTCTTGTTGAGAGGTGTCCCACTGATATTCTTTAGCTTGCTTTTGTAAATCATCGTTCCATTCTTTTTCTGTTAGGTCGTAAGCTTGTTGGACCGCTTTGCGTTCAGCAAGAACGCGCTCTCTATTTTCAGCCCATCGTTTCTCATCGCTCGCGGTAGATCTCAGCTCTTCCTGACGTTCTCAGCGTTGACGTGCTGCTCGTTCTCTAGTGGTTTCTTGTCTTTCTTCTGGGGCTACAGGAGAGGATTCATATCTCATGGGAGTCGGTTTTACTGATAAATAAAAAGGATAATAACAATATTTTCAGTGATTTATCATCCCCAACAAGATTGCATGATGATTTAACCAATTAAATAGGCAGTTTGACTAATCAAACAAGCACAATGAAGGCTCAATAGTGTTGAGTTACATTCAATCGGATAACTTTTCGTAGGGTAAAACGTACGAACCAAATTTTGTAGAGTATTTATTCCAGTTCTTTTTTGGGGCAATAAAGAGTTAGCCTAACGGTCTGGCTCTTTTGAATGAAAAAATAGTCTGGTGGGAGAACTTGTAAGGCTGTGGCAGGTTACACTCACTTACTTACTCCTTAGGCAGGTGACCAGTTTCCTTCGCAAGCTTTTGCATCGCCTCGGCAAACGTTGTTGTCCCGCCTTTAGCTTTAACCTGTATTACCTTATATCCCAACTTTTCCAACGCTTGGCGCTCTGCCAAAACAGCTTTGTCATCTTGCTGGCTACCTTGAGTTGGCTGATGAATGTAACATCCCTCTAATTTACCATCTTCGACCAATTGGTGGTGTTTCAGTGCATCGATATCAAAATTCATAATAAGTCTTTTCATTAAGAGTGGGAGTTTCTGTGGCTAGTTACATACGCTTCAAAGGCTTCACGACACTATCTAAGCCTTCAATTTTGAGCGCTAAACATAACTTGAGCAAATCCCCTAGCTCACCGCTTGGCCAGCCCTTTTTATCAAACCACAGTAAGTATTCTTCAGGCAGGTCGATTAACACTCGCCCTGCATATTTCCCAAATGGCATTTGCATTCTAGCGAGTTTAATGAGGTTTTCTTTTTCTAACATAAGTGACAGAGAGTTAAGGTAACTCGCCCAAGGGTAACACTGGTTCTCCCTCCTCACCAGCAAATCGCAGTCACGTTTATTTTTGGCGGCCTTGACTCGCTTTATGCTAGAGTACGCGGCATAAAAAATGAGAACGAGAAAGCAATGAAGTCACCTTGTCGAGCAGCATGTAAAAATAACGCCGGAATATGCTCTGGTTGTCACCGAACGATGGATGAAATCATCCAATGGAAAGACAAAACCGATCTCCAACGAGATGCGATTATCGAACAAATCGCAGGAGAAGATTCAACACACAGTTGTCCTGAATGCGGGACTCAAGCCCATTGTGATATCGCCGCAGGCAAAGAGACATGCTGGTGCTTTACTATTGAAACCCGTGATTTACCCAAGCCAAGTGCCAACCAGCTGTGTTTGTGCCGAAAATGTCTAGAAAAACAGCCAGTCGCGTAGTACGACTGGCTTACTGATCATCGTTTTCTGACTGGTGTTTATTTAACGGTTAAAGCGGACGCTTCAAACTTAATGCCTTCCCACCCTGTCACCATAAAATTACGAATATTCTGGTGATCGCTGTTCTCTGGATGCTGCAATACATCTTCACGATAAAAACGGCCAAAGCAGGCTAGCGTCGCTTCTTTGTCTAGGTTGTTTAGCAAACCGAAAGCGAAGATCTTACACGAACCGTTGTTCTCGCCTGCATTGTTTTGTGTCTCACCATTTACAAAAGCGGTTGGCTCAAACGTATAGTTATCTTCGATCACCGCCATCGTTGCTTCAAATTCGACCTGCTCTGGTGACGCTGCCAATAAATCTAAAAACGATTTTAATTCCATTATTCCTCTATCCCTACTTCATCATATTGATGACACATTAGTTTCATAAAAAGCCAATATAAGAGTCATCAATCATACATATATTCAGAGCCTTACCAAATCAAACGTCATTCAGCGCTCTATCATTCCAGTTGCGGAAATGGACAGCAGCATAAAACCCGTGCTGATTGACAACCTATCGGATTGATAAGGAGATATCATGATCACCCCTTTAAAGGCAATCGGTGTACTCGCATTGTCATCACTTGCCATCGCGTGTTCATCACAACCCGAAGATACCGTGGCTTCATTCGCTACACAATGCAAACCTACCACTGCACCCGTTACTGGGGAAACGTCAATTCAAGGTTTAACGTTTATCGGAACATCCGTTGCTGATGCTCCATTCGACACATCGGCAGCTGAAATCGTCAGTTATGACGCTTGTACGGATAAGCTCTATGTGGTTAATGCTCAAGCAAAACGTGTCGATGTACTTTCTATGGATGACAACGGCGTACCAACGCAAAGCGCATTCATTGATCTCAACAGCGCTGGCGAAGCAGCGGGCATTGAAATTGGCGCAGCAAACAGTGTCGCTGTATTCAATGGTTTGGTAGCAGTTGCGATTGAAAACAGTAATAAACAAGCGAATGGTATTGTTGGCTTGTACCGCTCCGACGATTTGTCATTAGTCATGACGTTTCCAACAGGCGCATTGCCAGACATGGTTGGCTTCTCAAAAGATGGCCGATACATCGCAACCGCTAATGAAGGAGAACCAAACAGCGATTACAGCATTGACCCTGAAGGTAGTATCACTTTGATCGATCTGAGCCTTGGTGTTACTCAAGCAGAAGTGACACAAATTGGCTTTAACGAATTTGATGGTTCACGAAAAGCAGAGCTCCCAATGAATGTGCGTATTTCGGGGCCAAACGCCACCGTCGCACAAGATCTAGAGCCTGAATACCTCACTTTTGCAGATAACGGTAAAATCTATGTCGCGCTACAAGAAAATAACGCCATGGCAATCGTCAATCCAGAGAGCAAATCGGTAGAAAAAATTGTTGGCTTAGGTGAGAAGTCTTGGTCGGGCGCTAAACTCGATGCATCCAACAAAGACAAAATCATTGGGAACTTGAAAAGCTACCCAAAACTGGTTGGCTTATTTATGCCTGACACCATCGACAGCTACTCAGTGAATGGGAGTACTTACATCGTATCTGCAAATGAAGGCGACGGGCGTGAGTACGGATTCAAAACCACTCAAGAACTGTGCGACAAAGCTGGCTTTATGTGGGATGAAGACGATTACCTTGGTACAGATGAATACACATCTGAGCAAGGGAGCTGTTTAAGCCATATTGATGAAGTGCGCGGTAAGAAGCTGAAAGTAGCAGCAGAACACCCATTGGCAGAGGCACTAAAAGACAACAAACAACTCGCGCGTTTAAAAGTGATTAAGCCGGAACAAACGCTTTCTGCACAAGAGAATGTTCAATCATTTGGCGCGCGTTCATTCTCGATTTGGGATAAAAACGGCAAATTGGTCTTCGATAGTGGTGACGATTTCGCGACTATCGCGCTGCTGAATGAAGGTAAGAACTTCAACAGCACCAACGATAACAATAATAGTGGCGATGACCGAAGTGATGATAAAGGTATTGAGCCAGAGGCGATTGAAGTAGCACAAATTAACGATCGTCATTACGCGTTTATCGGCTTGGAGCGTCAAGGCGGTATCATGATTTATGACATCACAGACCCGAAACAAGCGCAGTTTCTGCATTACATAAACCGCCGTGATTACAATCAACCAGTGTGTACAGAAGTCGAAGATGGCGAATGCATGAACGACACATACAATCCAAAAGCAGGCGATTTAGGTCCAGAATCCATTAATTACTTTACCCGTAATGGTGGTCATTTTATCGCCGTTGGCAATGAGGTATCGGGCACGACATCCGTCTTCCGAATCAATCTATAAAGTAATGTAAAAGTCATTTAGAACCAAAACGCCCGACGTAAGCCGGGCGTTTTTTTGTATGAGGTAATGTCCTACTCTGCCGATACTAGCGCGTCACACTTTGATGCGCAGATAAAATCGTTTTTATGCAGACCTTTGATAGAGTGACTCCACCACGTTACGGTAACCTTACCCCATTCCAACAAAATAGAAGGATGGTGGAACTCATCTTCTGCCAGTTCCGCGATTTTGTTACTGAAAGCCCATGCTTGTTTGAAGTTCTTAAATTTATACACCTTTTCTAGTTGAGGTATATCTTCTCTTTCAATGATCTGCCAATCAGACAATTGCAGAAGCAGAGACTGTTGTTCTTCTTTGCTTAGTGCAATGGCATCGATACTACAAGCTTCGCATTTTTGTTCATTCAACATGAGCAGGTTCCTTTGGTTCAAAAAGTGGAGGAAGCAGTCCAGCTTCAATCGCTAGATCGGCTTGTTTCAATAAATTTAACTGACTGATTTTAAAAAGTTGAGAAAAGTCGTCAATCACGTAGTACTTCGGTTGCATGATGTCGATACGATAAGGCGTTCTCAGCACAGTTTGTAATTCAAATGGGTCGCGAATTGCTGCATCACTCTCTAATGCGTAGAGGGTTTCGCCAGGAGATGAAAGAATACCACCACCGTAAATTTTGGTTTTGTCCCCTTCTTTCACCAAACCAAACTCTACGGTAAACCAGTAGAGACGAGCGAGATAGGCTCTTTGTTTTGGGGTAGCGGCTTGCCCTAGTTGACCATAATGCTCGGTAAATGCAGCAAAGTCTGGGTTGGTTAACATCGCGCAATGACCAAATATTTCGTGGAAGAAATCTGGCTCCTGTAAGTAATCGAACTCATCTCTTGTACGCAAGAATGTGGCGACTGGAAAGCGCTTATTACCGAGTAGATTAAAAAATCGGTCGAAATCAATAAGCGCGGGAACGGGCTCCACTTGCCAACCTGTTGTCTCCATCAAGACACGATTAATTTCTGGCAACTGAGGAACGCGGTCTTCAGGTAAATCAAGCAGCGTCAAACCGTGTAAATAAGCCTCACAAGCTCTGTTTTGGATCACACCCATTTGTCGTGTTACCAAATCTCGCCAAATGGCGTCTTCTTCACGGCTCCATTCAACCCTGCCTTCCTGGTTTACGGGTTTAGAACGATACTGGGTCATGGCCCATCTCCATTAACAAATCCTTTACATTAAGCCTATCTGTAGTCTTAAGAGCTTCCAATCCCTGCGCGATTTTCTCAGCATTATCCTGATGTAACATATTGTTTACAACCCATCGTAACTGCATGATTTTTATGACACGATATAATATCTGGCTTGTTTGACTTTATCGTGTATTCCTCTCAAACTAAAACCTGTTATCACTTTGTTATAGAGGGACCTATGCGCGAGAGCAGCAAAGTATGGCAACCGAGCGAAAGTCGTATCGAAGAAGCCAACATTACACAGTTTATTGAACACATTAATCGACAAGGAAATACCCTTGAAAGCTTCGCTGATCTGCATCAATGGTCACTCGATCATGTAGAGAAATTTTGGCAGGAAGTTTGGCTATTCTGCGACGTCATTGGCACTCAGGGAGAGACCATAAAAGAGCGAGCAGAAAGTCGCTGGCAGCAACCTGTTGAAAATAGGGATATAAAATGGTTCCCAAACGCGCAAATTAACTACGCCGAAAATTTGCTAACCTACGCGTGTCACCAACCCGATGATCTCGCGATTTGGTTTGAAAATGAACGTGAAGAAAAACAGACCTACACATGGAAACAATTGTGCGAAGAAGTTTCGAGTGTGCAGCAATGGTTGAAAGAATGTGGAATTAAGCAAGGTGATGTCGTCGCTGGTTATTTACCTCACCTACCTCAAACGGTGATAGCTATGCTAGCAACCACCAGTTTAGGGGCGACCTGGACTTCCACCTCACCTGATTTTGGCGTCGAAAGCGTTTTGGAGCGCTTTGGTCAAGTGAAACCCAAAATCCTGTTTACTTGTGATGGCTATACATTCAATGGCAAAACTTTCGATATGTCTGAGAAAAACCAGCATATTGCGGATCATCTTGATGGTCTTAAACAAGTTTGCCAAATTAGCTACCTTAAACCACACATTTTTGAATGCGATGTCTGCACCCAAGATTGGCAAAACGTCCTGAATCAATACACCCCCGAAGCGCTGACTTTTACTCGTGTGAATTTTAACGATCCGCTATTTGTGCTTTATTCTTCAGGCACAACAGGCAAACCGAAATGCATCGTTCATTCCGTCGGCGGAACGGTGCTTAATCACTTGAAAGAGCATCAACTGCATTGCGATATTCAACCGAACGACCGAGTGTTTTACTACACAACCTGCGGCTGGATGATGTGGAACTGGCACGTTTCTTCACTCGCGAGCGGTGCATGTTTGGTGATTTTTGATGGTAGCCCTGTTTACCCCACTCATAATGTGCTCTGGGACCTCGCAGAACAAGCCGAAGTGACGCTATTTGGAACCTCAGCAAAATACCTAGAGGCGCTGGAAAAAGCATCTTTTTCTCCGCAGAAAAGTGATGCATTTTCAAGTCTGAAAACCATTTGTTCGACTGGCTCTGTTCTGTATCCAGAACAGTTTGATTATGTCTATCAGCACATTAAAGAAGATGTACACCTCGCCTCGATTTCTGGCGGAACAGACATTTGTGGCTGCTTTGTATTAGGCAACCCTATTTCTCCCGTTTATCGGGGAGAGTGCCAATCAGCAGGGTTAGGGGTCGATGTCCGAGTCTTTAACCCACAAGGTAATAGCGTAATGGGAGAGCGCGGTGAGTTGGTTTGTGCCAATTCCTTACCCAACTTCCCTGCTGGCTTTTGGAACGACACCGGTGAGAGATATCATCGCGCTTATTGGGATAAATTCGACAATATTTGGCACCACGGCGATGATGTTGAACAGACCAGCGTTGGGGGATACGTGTTTTATGGTCGAAGTGATGCCACGTTGAATCCCGGTGGCGTAAGAATCGGCACGGCCGAAATCTATCAGCAAGTGAACTGTATAGACGGTATTCTAGATTCGATCGCAGTAGGAAAAGAAGTCGATCGCAACGAACAAATATGGCTGTTTGTCCAATTAGTCAAAGGGGTAGAGCTCAATGACGAGATGATCGCTTCCATCAAAGCACAGCTAAAGTCTGCATGTTCTCCAAGGCATGTACCTAGTGCAATTTACGCAATAAGCGATATACCTAAGACACGCTCAGGAAAGCTGGTCGAGTTAGCCGTTAAGCAAGTCGTTAACAAACGAAGCGTCGAAAATTTAGGCGCAATAGCCAACCCTGAAGTGCTGGAGGAGATACGCAGAATAATCGTCTAAAAATAACCTCCGAAGACTTAGTTGTTCGAGTATGTCCTTGCCTGCACCACGACGACTTGTTTAGAGCAAGTGAAGTTACACATACCCTCAGCAGATAAGAAAAAAGCGAGCTTGTTAGCTCGCTTTTGTCAATTTTTGTTCTTTATTCAGCGGTATTAGCGACGACCAAGCCCCATTAATACCGACATTGTTTTACCATCAGATGTAATGTCAAAAACGTGTTGCGATTCAACTTCAGTAAAACCCGCTTCTTTCAGTGCACGCTCAGACTTCGCAAGGGTAAAACCGTCTTGTTCACATTCTGCAATCCAATCAAAATGAACAAAATAGCCGCCGTGGTTAAGTAGAGAATGCGAGATCGTTAATGACGCGTCTAAGTCTTCCACGAACGCTAAAACTGATGATGCAACCACCAAGTCGAACTGTCCACGAAACGCAGGGTGCTGAGCAACCAAGCCGCGAGATAATGCATCTACCACAGGTTCTACGTTGACGAGCTCTTTTTTATCGAGTTCCTCAATCATGGCTTCCGATGCGTCTAATGCTACGATGTCTTTAACCATCGGTGACAATCGTTGACTTAACTGCCCTGTTCCGCATCCAAAATCTAGTACTTTAATGCCATCAAGCTGAGTTAGCTGTTGTAACTGCTCAAACACCGACTGCGCAAATTGCTCTGTTGCTGGATTTGATTCCCAGTTTTTTGCTAAGCCGTCCCAATCTTGTGCCATCGTGGCCTCCATGTTCACTTTTTGTAACCCACATAGATTACCGCAAAACCGTTAAAAGACCATAGACTTATCTGGCGGATTCGCGTTTTTTTCGATAATCTTTCATGGCTTTGGGAGCGCATCTGCATAATACCCAAATTATTTGAATTCATTTATTGGTTGTGTCAAATCATGAACTTAACTCAAGTAGAAGCCTTCTGCACCATCGCTGAGTGTGGTTCTGTTTCTGAAGCGGCAAGGCAACTCGACTGCAATCGCACCAAACTCAGCATGTCGATTAAGGCATTAGAGAAAGATCTCGACGTTGAATTGTTTAACCGAACTGGCAACCAGCTCACCCTCTCTGAAGCTGGGAAAGCCATTTACAAAGATTGCGAACACCTACTTATCATCGCACAACGGGTCAGAAAGACCTGCGCTCAAATCTCGGAAGGGTTTAACGCGGAAGTTTGGGTAGCACGTGACGACTCCTTACCTGATGATCTCTGGCAAGAATTATCTCATACATTGAATAACCGCTTTCCTTCAACAACCTTCAACTTAATCTTGGCATCCAGTGGCGACTTAGCCAACTTGGTCAGTACCCACCAAGTAGATTTTGCTTTCGGCGTTGATTATGAGCGAGTAGACGATCCTCGTATCGTATATAACCCTTTAGGTAAGATACGTATGATGTCAGTATGCAGTGTAGAACACCGCCTAAGTAAGATGCGCCGTGTCTCAGACGAAGATCTACGTAGTCAGATGCAAGCACTAATGGTGTACCTAAATGAGAAAGACAACCCTGAACTGCAACCTTTCTCGACTCGATATATTGGTTTTTCGAGTTTTGACTACATGCTGAACACCATCTTAGAAGAAGACGCTTGGGGCGTGCTTCCTGAACCATTAATCCGCCATTACCTTCGTCAGCAGAAGCTCGCCGTTATCAAACACACATACGGATTGACGCAAGAAGACTACTGTATGTTTTCACCTAACGGCCATACTGAGCATCCTGCAATGACGTGGTTAGCAGATAAATTGAGCGAGTATTTATTTGACTTCTAAACATTTTATCAGTGAGCGTCAATTTTACTGACACCAAAAAACCACAGTAAGCCGTTGTTTTATAAGAATATAAATAAAAGCGCAATTTTTTAGATTAGTTACTGGTCACTTTGTGGTTGCCTAAATTACCTTATGAGCGAAGAATAGTAAGGTATTAAAATTCAAAGGCATCTTTTATGTGTGACAGGACAAGCAAAAACGAAAACCGTATTCTAACCATTTCAGCCCTTTTGGCATCTGGGTTCGCTGCTGGTGGTATGGTACTTGGCTTGCTTGTAGGCTCAATTGTCATCGTGTTTGACGGTGTTTACTCTTTGGTCAGCTTACTGTTAACTTTATTGTCACTGGCCGCTTCTTACTATATTAACAAACCTTCAAAATCTGTATTCCCATTTGGAAAAGCGGTCTTAGAACCAATCGTTATTGCGATAAAAGCAGCCGTCATTTTAGTGGTTGTAAGCTTCTCTCTCTACTCTGCGATATCAGCATTGATGTCTGGAGGTCGCGAGGTCGATGCTTCTATTGCGACCTTATTCGGCATCGTGAATGTTATCGGCTGTGGTTACGCTTGGTGGTTTATGGCGAAACGCAGCCGCCGCTTCTCATCAGGCTTGATTGAAGCGGAGAAAAAACAGTGGCAAATGGATACTTTGTTGAGTGTGGCGGTGACCGTAGGATTTATCTCGGCTTGGGCTGTTTCACTAACGCCATTTTCTGAGTATGCAGTATATGCCGACCCCATGATGATGGTTTTAATGGGCTTTTACTTCCTCAAAGTACCGTTCGATATGCTAGTAGGTGCCCTACGTGAACTACTAATGATGACACCAAGCAAAGAGCTGTGTCAGAGCGTTGGCAAAGATGTTCTTGAGATTGAAAAAGTGACTGAGCATCAATTGAAACTGGCTGGCGTAACGAAGGTGGGCCAAGAGCTACGAGTAAATGTGGACGTACATATTGATGACGACACATTGGAGCTTGATACACTAGAGCACACTCGTAAGCAGCTTATCAAGCGACTGTCGAAGCACAGATTCAAGCTTCAACTACACTTGAACGTCGCTTATTAGAGCGCCACCAAAGAGCCGTTAAAACTCAATAAAAAGCTCCCAATCTCGGGAGCTTTTTTAATTTTTTCGATTTAGTTGCTTCGTATTCGAATACAGCTCGCAAGGGAGATCTGTTCGTTGCTCACTTAAATTCTCTGATCTCGTTGGTAACTTACCCAGCCGCTTCGCGCTTCTCTTTGGTGACTAACCAACACATCAGCGAGCCCACCGTTACCATCACAACGCCCTGCCAAAAACTATGGCTCAGAGTTACGCCAAGAATAATGGAAGAAAATAAAGCGGAAAAAATGGGCGTGAAGTAAGACAAGGTGGCGAGAAAAACCATATTGCCGCCAACGATCGCGATATTCCATAAACCATAACCACCAGCCATTAAAGCCGCAGAAGCCACTAAGTACCCCATCGCTTCCCAACTGAATGTCATTGGTGGCTCATCCGTAAACGCATATTTGACCCAAAGCGAAACAGCTGTTGCAATGAAAAACAGGGTAATCGCATTATGTTTAGATTGCTGCCTTTGGGTTAAGTTGCAATAAAAAGCCCATATAACCGCGCCAGCGAAAGCCATAAAATACACCAGAGGGTTACTACTAACATTGGACATGATCTGAGTTATGGATAAGCCATTCTCACCGCTCACAGTCCAAGCAACCCCAACAAACGCCAGCGTAACTGCGGGATAAAGCAACCAGTTTGTTTTTTTATTGCTGCCAAGGACCGCAAATAAAACCGTCAGTGCGGGCCAAAGGTAGTTGACAATCGACACCTCAATTGCCTGCGCGCGCGAGTTGGAATATCCCAAAGATAGAGCGAGAAATATTTCATAGCAGACGAACATCGCACCACCAAGCACAAGATACTTGGGAGAAAAGTAAGACAACTTTGGAATACCGACCACGATAAGAAGGAAAACAGAGCTAAGAGAGTACAACATGGCTGCCCCGCCTACAGGACCTAAACTCTCCGTAACCAACCTCGCGATGCCAAGCAGACAACTCCAAGAGAGAATTGCGATACAACCATAAAGTGTGAAACGAAATTGCACTGATTTCATGTGACCTACCACTCACGAATGCCAAAGGAAACGTCAGCTTAACTCAAAAATGATCAGGTTCAACGTACTGTTTTATAAAAATCAGTATAAAAATCATTCTATTAAGCCGTTGGAGTTGATATGAAACATTTTCTGCCCTCTAGTGTTATGCTTACACCCTTTGTTGTGCGCTACTATGATGAAGATGACAACGAGAGTGAAAACGTTAAAACACATTCGGAAACGCATGGTCTAGATAGCGAAGAGCAATCTAAGGAACGTTCAGAGTAAAGGAATCAAAACATGAAAAAAGTCGCAGTCATTTTAAGTGGTTCAGGCGTTTACGACGGTTCTGAGATCCACGAAGCAGTGTTGGCGCTCTACGCCATCGAGAAGGCAGGTGCAACTTGGCACTGCTTTGCACCTAACATTGACCAACTCCACGTCATCAATCACCTAACTGGTGACGAAATGGATGAAACACGTAACGTATTGATCGAATCAGCTCGTATTGCACGCGGAAATATTGACGATGTCGCCAAACTTAACGTCGATGAATACGATGCCCTACTGCTTCCAGGTGGGTTTGGTGCCGCGAAAAACTTAACCGACTTCGCTGTTTCGGGTGCGGAGTGCTCCATTAACACACACGTAGCTCAAGCTTGTCGCGCGTTTGCTAATGCGAAAAAACCAGCTGGCTATCTGTGTATTTCTCCTGTCATTATTCCGATGATTTATGAGCAAGGCGTGAAAGGAACGGTAGGCAACGATGAGGCAGTCTCAATAGCATTTAATCAAATGGGCGGTGAACACACCACGTGCCCTGTCGAAGACATCGTTTTTGATGAAAAACACCTCGTACTTTCAACCCCTGCTTACATGTTGGCAGAGAATATCTCTCAAGCGGCTTCAGGTATCGAAAAGTTAGTATCAAAACTGATTAAAATAGCTTAATTATTAGTAGTTAGCTTATAAAACACTTCCCTATCCCCATTGATAACTAAGTTATTAATGGGGATTTTTTATACTTTAGTCGAATTTAGAGATATATCCGCGTCAGAAGTCAATTTCTGCCAATCGTTTGCGTCCATAGTTTCATATTTGTTCTACTTTATATCAGTGTTGCACTTATACGCAGTGCAACAAGATCACTGTCACAGTTTTTCTCTTGCAAGTACCTCTAAGTGGGTAAACTTGCTTTAGATCAACTTCAATCTGGAAACGAATGTGCGACAGTAAATGGCAAATTAAGAAAGATTATTAAAAATAACGACGGAGCTATCCAATATGACAAGTGCATTTTTTATCCCTACGGTAAACCTAATGGGCGCTGGTTGTTTGAAAGACGCAGCAGACAGCATCCAATCTCAAGGCTTTAAAAAAGGTTTGATCGTTACGGATAAGATCCTTAACCAAATCGGTGTAGTCAAACAAGTTCAAGACCTTCTCACTGAGCGCGATGTAGCAACCGTTGTGTTTGATGGCACTCAACCAAATCCAACTATCAGCAACGTTAACGACGGCTTAGCACTTCTTACTGATAACGAATGTGACTTCGTTATCTCTCTAGGCGGCGGTTCACCACACGACTGTGCGAAAGGTATCGCGCTTGTTGCTTCTAACGGCGGCAAAATCGCAGATTACGAAGGCGTAGACCAATCTGCAAAACCAATGATGCCACTTATCGCGATCAACACGACGGCGGGTACTGCATCTGAAATGACGCGTTTCTGCATCATCACTGACGAAGAGCGTCACATTAAGATGGCTATCGTTGATAAGCACACAACACCGCTTATCTCGGTAAACGATCCAGAGCTAATGCTCGCTAAACCTGCTTCGCTAACTGCGGCAACAGGTATGGATGCCCTAACTCACGCGATTGAAGCTTACGTATCTATCGCGGCAACACCAATCACTGATGCAGTAGCAATCAAAGCGATTGAGCTTATCCAAGCTTACCTACGCACAGCAGTGAAAAACGGTGAAGATCTAGAAGCTCGTGAACAAATGGCATACGCACAGTTCATGGCGGGTATGGCGTTCAACAACGCTTCTCTAGGTTACGTACACGCAATGGCACACCAGCTAGGTGGTTTCTACGACCTTCCACACGGTGTTTGTAACGCGATTCTTCTACCTCACGTACAGCGTTACAACGCGCAAGTATGTCCTGAGCGTCTACGTGACGTAGCAAAAGCAATGGGCGTAAACGTAGAAGGCATGTCTGCTGAAGAAGGTGCAGCGGCAGCAATCGACGCTATCGTTATTCTAGCGAAAGATGTGGGTATCCCAGCAGGTATTAAAGAGCTTGGTGCGAAACTAGAAGACATCCCAACACTAGCAGACAACGCACTGAAAGACGCTTGTGGTTTCACTAACCCTAAACAAGCAACTCACGAAGAAATCTCTAAGATCTTCGAAGAAGCGATGTAATCTCGCTACATAAACAATTCTCTAGCCTTAATTCAATCCCCGATCTCGTATCGGGGATTTTTTACATTCATATACAAGTGAATCTCTGCCAAACATAGTCTTTTAGTGTTAGCTTTTAAGTATTAACACGATTCATATTGGAAGGAACCATGAGAACGATTGCTGCTACCCTACTCGCTTGTTTATCCTTTTCTGCCAACACTGCCGAATACCACGCCAACGAAGTGGCGAGTGGATTTCAGATCCCTTGGGGGATCGAGTTCTTAGATAATCAACGCGTTATCGTCAATCAAAAGAACGGTACGGTTTCGTTGCTGGATATCACCACAGGCAAACCTCAAAAGCTGTTTAACGTCCCCAATGTGAACACCAGTGGACAAGCTGGTTTATTGGATGTTGCACTCGCACCGAATGCCGATAAGCAAAACCCGCAACTCTTCTTTACCTACAGCAAGCGCACGAGTAAAGGCAATACGGTGGCGTTAGCGACGGCGCAATTGCAAAACAATCAACTTGTGGGTTGGAACGATCTCTTTGTTGCTGATGCCATCACCGACACGGGTCGCCACTACGGCAGTCGAATTTCATTTGTAGACGATAAAGTTTACTTCTCAATCGGTGACCGTGGCGAACGCGATAATGGCCAAGACACTCAAACCCATGCTGGCAGTATTGTGCGCCTTAACCTTGATGGTTCGGTTCCGCAAGACAACCCATTCAAACCTTCCCAAGCTCGTCCTGAGATATGGAGTTACGGGCACCGCAACCCACAAGGTATGTTTTACGACGAAGCAACAAAACAGCTGTGGTCGATTGAACATGGACCACGCGGTGGCGATGAAATTAATCTAATCAAGAAAGGCGCGAACTACGGCTGGGCAAAAGTCTCTCATGGTAAAGAATATTGGGGACCGTTGGACGTTGGGGAAGCTAAGTCGTTACCGGGAATGGAAGATCCCACGCTGGTATACGTCCCTTCTATCGCGCCCAGTAATATGATTTTGTACCGTGGTGATAAATACCCAGAATTGGACGGGAAAATCCTCGCAGGCGCATTGAAACTGGCGCACATCAACGTGGTTTCTATTGATAATGGCAAGCTCACCGAATCAAAAAGATTGATGGAGAGTCTTGGAGAGCGAGTAAGAGATATAACCATCAGCCCCGATGGCTATATCTACTTTTCTACCGACAGCGGCAAAATCTTTCGTCTTGAGGAAAGGTAATCAAACACTAAAATCGTTAAGACTATTTAATTTGTGACGTACTAGTGATTTATTTTCGTACAATCTAAGCAGAAGAATCTAAACTTAACAATAACCTTTTGTTTTTTAAAACGATAGTTCGGTTAAGTTGTACGAGGTCATTATGATTCCATTCCCTTTACAGCTCGATAAAATTAAAGCCGTGGTGTTTGATTTAGACAACACCTTGGTGAGTTCTGATATGAACTTCGGCGAATTGCGACAACAGCTAGGTTGTCCGCAGAGTGAAGATCTATTGGATTTTGTCGACGCACTTGAGCATCCTCACCATAGAGAGCACGCTCATAACGTGATATTTGATTACGAGATTTCTGATGCTGAGCAGTCTGCTCCAATGATTGGCTGCCATGAATTACTCGCCCACTTGCATCAAAATGAAATCAAAACCGCTATCGTGACGCGCAACTGTCAAATCGCCACGCAGCGCAAACTAGAACACAACCAAATCTCAGTGGAACGAGTCATCACTCGTGAATGCTTCCCGCCCAAGCCAGACCCTTTGTCTCTTCAGGTATTGGCGAAAGAGTGGCGTTTGATGCCTGATGAAGTGCTTTATGTCGGCGATTACCTTTACGACTTACAGGCAGCGTATAACGCACAGATGCCCTCTTGCCTTGTTCATCACGGTAATCAAGAAACTTTCAATGATTCAGCCTCGTTGGCGCTTAATGAACTCAGCGATTTATTGAGCCATTTCCAATCCTTACCACGCAAATAAAGCACACATATAAAATACGCAAACAAAAAAAGGGGCACCAACGTGCCCCTTATGACTTATTCCCGATTGTTTCATGCGTTCCCAAGGATTGCTTGGGTGATGCGCTGCTTAGCCTTGTAGGTAAGCGTTAAGCATCCACATTAATTTTTCTTGCTCACGGATGTAGTCACCCATCAATGCCGCTGTACCTTCGTCATCTGCTTCACCCGCGTTTTGTAGAATCTCACGCTGTTTTAGAAGTAGAACGCTAAAGCCTTGAACCAGACCTTGTACACACTCCTCACCAGAAGTCGCGTTTTGATGTTCTTTAATTTCACTTGCTTCCAAGTAGTTGCTGAATGAGTGCGCTGGCGTATGACCCAAAGTTAGAATACGCTCTGCAAGCTCATCGATTTTTGTTTGTAGATCAGTGTAAATCTCTTCAAATTTTACGTGCAGTTCGAAGAATTGCGCACCTTTAATGTTCCAGTGGTAACCGCGAGAGTTCATGTACAACACTTGGTAATGCGCTAGCAGTTGATTTAACTGTTGAGCTAGTTGTGCTGATTGTTCGCTGTCTAGACCAATTAGGCTTACTTGTTTGTTCATAATGTTGCTCCTAGAAGGATGATACCAATCGTAGTAACGAACTATTCTCTTACCGGGATTGGTATAAAGTTTAAAAATTCTTTTGCAGTATTTGCTGCCGATGGAGTCATATTACGACTCTGACTCGGTGAAGAAAATTTGGTTTTAGCTATGATTTAAATAGCCAAATCCAATGAGCAAGCAGACGAATATCGGCGTATCATCCAACAAAAAGCCCCAATCTTTTTTGTGTAAAAAGAATTGGGGCTTTTTTACTATTTGGTTAACGTTCAAAAGTAGATGAACAGACGTAAACCTTATCTATGCCGTTTTGAAAGTTGCCATCTGTTGATTCAGCTCAGTAACTTGCTCTTTTACTTGCAATGATGTCTCTGATGCACGTTGGCTGTTATTCGAAACCTCATCCACTGATTGAGTTATATCGGACATCAATCCAGTGATCGAGTTGGTCGCATGAGATTGCTGCTCTGCCGCTGCCGCAAGCTCTGCCATTTGTTCATTCAAAGAACCAATTTGTTCAGTAGTGACGAGCAAACGAGTTACCGCTTTTTCAATGTGCTCAGCGCCCTGCTCCGCAAGTGATTGGCTGTGTTCAATCTCCTCAACCACCGAATTGGTCGAGCGTTGAATCGCGTTGATAATGCCGTTGATTTCTGTCGTCGATTGAGTAGTGCGAGTCGCTAACATACGTACTTCATCCGCCACAACTGCAAAGCCTCGTCCTTGGTCACCCGCACGCGCTGCTTCTATCGCGGCATTCAGTGCCAGTAAGTTAGTTTGTTCTGCCAAACCTTCAATTACTTCCGTCACTCGACCAATGGCTTCGCTCTCTTTGCTTAACTGCGTCACTTGTGTACTCGCGGTTTCAATGCTGCCGTGCAAGCTTTCCATGGTGACTTTGTTTTGCTCTAAAGCATCACGACCTTGTTCAATCTCACCTTTTGAATCAGAAAGCTTCTGCACCGATTGATTGGCTTGATCTAGAGTGTTACGCGCGGCTAAAGCGATTTCATCCAGTTGGCTTCCCATTTCAACAATGCTGGTCTGTTGCTGTTCAACATTCGATGAAGTGACTTGCGCCGATTCCAATAAAGCCCCCATGCTGGTATCCACTTGGTGCGCTTTCTCACTCACCCCTGCCACGATGCTCGCTAACGATTGGTTCATGCGGTTAATCGAATTGGTAAGGTCTGCCAATTCATCTTTCCCAACAACAGTTAACGGAGGCTGAGAAACATCTCCTGAAGCGATCGTCTTGGCTCGCTCCGATAAGTTTTTCACTCGGCGACCAATGGTATTGCCCATGTATTTTGAAATCGCTACTGCGGCAATCAAAACCAATGCCGCAGCAATCAACATAGTGGTGAGTACGTTCTTGATCGACTGATTAATACCCTGTCCACTTTGATCAGCACGACTTTGCTGAGCCAATACGATCGTTTCTAAGCTTTGGTCTAGTGCATCCGCTGCTGGCAACAGTTCGTTCGCCATCAGCAAGTTTGATTCGTTCCACTCTGGCGACTGACGCAATGCAATTACCTGCTCTGCTAAAGGAAAGTACAGTTGCTGCATTTCCTTAAACAGTGACCACAATGATCGGTCGTTATCAGTAAGCCTGTCGAGTTTGCTGTCGATTTCCGCCACAGACTGATTGTGGTACTTAATCAAGTCGTGGTATTTGTCCAGATGATCTTGCTGACCGTACAACAGGAAATCTCGCAGTGCAGACAGTGCATTGGCGAGCGAGGTATAGCTGTCGGCATAAACTTTGAACAGACGTTTTCTGTCTCCACCGAATGGGTTTCCTGACTCTTCGTTGATTAAGCTTTGAAGCTGGTCAAGTGCCACTTCTGCAATGGGTGCCGCTTCGTTAATAAAGAGGTTGTGTGCGGGTAAGTTCTCATCACTGTGGCTAAGTTCAATCAGCTTGTTTAGAGAAACTTTTACCGCGTCCCACTGGCTTTGGATCGCTTGAAAATCCTGTTCAGAGATCAAAGCCTGCAAAGTCGGAAGCGACTCGTCTGTAGATGCCATGATATTGCGAACGTCCTCACTCAGACGTGCGCTCGCCTCTTCATCGCCACCTAGCAACATGTAGGCTCGAATAGAAGACAGTGACGCTTGAACGGACTGTTGTATACCGCGACTGGTGTCGACGGTCGGTAAATCGGATTTAAGTAACGAAGAGGCGTATTGCTCTACGGTGGTGACGTTGCGATACGTGAATACCGCTGATGCCATAAAAAGTACGGCTAGCAGCACAAAACTGAGCTGCAACTTCCCTGATATCGTAAGGTTCATCCATAAACTCCTGACAACGATGAGCCTTAAATATAACGATGTTTACAAAAATGTTAAATACAGGTGTCAAAAGTTACTAAGAAAACCATGTAAACCACTATTTTAAGCCTATAAATAGGGCTTATTCGAAGTATGGTATGCGCTCACTACGTAAAATCAGATAATTAACGTAAGTCGTTTCTAAGCAGTCTTGCTCCCACAATGAAAGAATCCGCTTGGTGGCAAAGTAGTAATCTTTATTACGCAATAGCACGCCCACCGTGCGGCTGAGCTGCTCAAAGCGCTGTTGCTCATTAGCAGAGATGTCATTATCCTCATTTTCAATGATGGGCGCCAATCCATCGGCAAACCAATTGTTCAGAATTTCACGCATTTCTAGTTCTGACTCCGGCACATCGATACTCGACAACTCTCGATGCTGTGGTGGTGGCACTATGTACTTCGATGCTTTTGGCGAACTGACATAACGGTACATGTCGCTCCTCCTTGTAAATGACTCTTATACCCAAGTGACTTCAAGATGCAGGATTCAGAGCGTTGCCATTGATTCGGGGTCAAGGAAAACAACGCAGCGTAATAGTCAGCTCTTTCCAAGTTGTTTGACACAGAAACCGAGTCAATGACACGCTCCCGAAGGGCGAGCTGTCTTGGTTTGTATACTTTGTTGTCGATTCTTGATTTAGACCCACTAGACCTTTAAATCGCCGCCGCGTCTACAAACCAAGCCATTCTCGCTGAACCTAACATCTCGAGGTTACTTGGGTATAAACTAGCTAAGAATACTTTTTTCAATTTCCAAGTTTTTTTCTACAGCTCATAGAAAGAAGACCAACAAAAAAGCCATGCAAAGTAGACTCTGCATGGCTTTGGTTTGGGCAGCAATGACACTGCCCTCGTCTAGGACTGGTTACATTGAGCTTTGATCGAAATCGTTGCCTTGGTCAGTACCCGTTTGAGTATCCGAGTCGAAGCTGCCAGAGTCATCCGTGAAGTCAACACCTTGATCTTGACCTCCTGCACTTGTCCAGTCGCTGCCGCCAGATTCCATACCCGCCATGTCTGGTTGCTGATCTTGAGCAGAACCTTGCATGGTGTATTGATCATCGACTTCAACTTCAACTGTGCCACTCGCACCTTCTACCGCGCTGCCCAATTCGTCGTAACCTTGGAATTGGATTTCGCTCGTACCTTCGTAACCTTCTGGTAGGTCAACCGATACTGGTTGGTTCAGGTTGCCACTTAATGTGAAGCTGCCATCGCCATTATCCAGTGCGTTGCTTACTGATGCACCATCAGGTAGACCGGACATTTCTGCATAATCCACCGATTCGTTACCACTGACCTCATCTGGAACCGAGATAGAAATGGTATCGCCTGGTGCTGCAGTCACATCAGCTGCGCTCTCCTCTTCACTGTCTGCACCGTTTGCTGCTTGCTCTTCAGGCTGTTGCGCTTCGCCAACTTGCTGCTCTGCTGATGCTTGAGCAGTTTGGATTTGTGGCTCGTCGCTTTGCGCTGAATCGTCCGCAACTTGGATGCTCAGATTCTGAGTCGATACTTCACCATTGTCGTTGACCTGAACATCCATAGCCAAATTGCCATCGAAGTCATCGTTCGGCCAGTATGTCCACTCTTCATCACCTGATTTCGCAAAGAAACCAGCATCGTTTGCATCGGCGACATCCAACACTTCTGCAGAAGGGCTAATGCCAAGCTCATCAATCAACTGCGCTTCCGTTAGTGTTAGTGAACCATCATCAGCCAGTGCGTAGCCTTCACTGGTTGTGGTTTCACCTTCACCTTGGATGTCGACATTGAAGAAGCTCTCAATGCGATTTTCACCGTCAGTTGCAATAAAGCCAACTTGAACATCTCCGGTGTAGCCTTCTGCTGGTGTGAATTGGTAGTTACCTTGGTTATCGGTCTCTATCACACCTTGACCTTCCATTAGGCTCACTGATTCAATGCTCAAGCTGTCGCCTTCTGCATCGCTCAATGTCGATAGCATGTCGTCATTGGTGAACGACAAGGTGCCATCCGCTGCCATTTCTGTGGTAGAAATGCTGTCGATTTCTGGAGAAGCATTCTCTTGTGGTGCGTCTTCTTTCACGACCACGCCTGTTTGCTCATCATGAAGCACACCGTCTTTATCAATCACATAAGCGATATCCGCTTCACCAGTAAAGCCCGGTGCTGGATTGAATGTCCATGTGCCATCACCGTTATCGACAATCTCACCTTGGCTGCGATCAGCTAGGTGAACGAATTTCACTTCATCACCCGCGTCAGCGTCTACGTTTTCTGCCAATCCGATTAGGTCATCAGCGGTTAGGATAACTGGCTCACCCGCTAGGGTTTCGAAGTCACCTGAATCGATGCCATCTTCGAACTCTTCTGGCTCGTCACCGTAATCCACCGTTGTTGCGGTCACGGTTACGAAGAACTCGCCATTAAAGTCAGCCGGAGGCGTCATTTGCAGGTCTGAAATATCCCACTCGTTCAAATCGATGTATTGACCCGGTTCCGTAATGGTAATGGTGTTCACACCATCCGTAACTTCGAAGCCAACAGGGAAACCAGTCATCACTAGGTTACTTAGCGTTTCTGAATCGTCGATTAGACCGACATTCAAGCCTAGGTGACCTGTTTCGTCCTCACCGAAGACTAACGGACCATCATGGTCGGTTGTAATGACCGCACCATCCGCAACAGGGCGAACAAACACTGGTACATCAAGTACTGTTTCAAACTCACCGTCACTTACCACAACTTGCAAGTCAGAAACCCCTGCAAAATCGCCAGTCGGTGTGAATGTCCAAGTACCGTCACCGTTGTCCGTTACCTCACCACCATCTTCACCTTCTGCGGTGATAATGCGTGATACGACTAGGTTTTCAGTGTCGATATCGCCGAACAAGTTCATCAGGTCGCCAGCGTCGAAGGTGAATGCGCCATCCTCGTCGGTTGCCATAAAGGCATTACCCACATTGAATGGAGCATCGTTGACTGGAATGACATCCACATTCAACGAGCCTTCAACCACTTCTTCACCATCCGTCGCGGTGTAGCCCAGTTCCACCAAACCATTGAAGTCTTGAGTGGTCACCAAGTGGTACATACCATCTGGTTGCTGGGTTAATGTCGCATTTGCAGGAGCACGAACCGTGATGCTTTCTACGCTGATTTCGTCACCATCAAGATCCGTAACTTGATCAGCGATGTAAGCTGGGTCAATCACCATGACCACATCTTCTTCGCCCTGCATCTGGATGGTTGGTGCTTCTGGTGCATCGTTAACCGCTTCGATGTTTAGATTGCCTTCAACTGGCGTCACTAAATCACCATCGCTGACACCGAACGACATTGGCACATCACCATTGAAGTTCTCTGCCGGAGTGAATGACCAAGTGCCATCACCGTTGTCTAGCAAGTCACCGTATTGCTCATCAATCACTAGGTCGACAGCAGACAGTTCGTCGTAGGTGTTGTCGATGTCTGTTGCGTTAGCAAGCAACATGTCCTGCGTGATTAGAATGGTGGTATCTTCGGTGCCAGCAATATTCACTGGCGTTGATTGCGGCGCATCGTTAATTGGGTTCACCGTTAGGTCGACGCCCACTTCCACGCTCGCACCATCGTTATCAATCAAGTCGAAACTTAGGTCGATATCGCCATTGAAGTTCGCGTCAGGCGTAATCGTAAAGCTACCATCTTGGTTCTCAACAACGGTTGCATTGGCTACCGCGGTTAAGTTCACCGCTTCTAGATTATCGCTGTCGACGTCACCCGCTTGAGCCAGTAACTGCTCTTGACTCAATGTGATTGAACCGTCTTCATCGACGCTGTAAGCCAAATCGCCAGATACCGGAGCATCGTTGACTGGCAATACATCAATGTTCGCGTTGGTTGTCGCAGTTGCACCGTCTTCATCAGCCACTACTACGTCAAGACTTACGCCACCGTTGAAGTTTTCATTTGGCGCGAAGCTGTAAGTGCCATCGTCATTCGCCGTTAGAATACCGTCGCTACCACTGTAAGAGACGCTTTCTAGGCTCACGTCACCTTCCACATCGCTTGATTGCGCTAGCAGTTGCTCTTTCGTGAAGATAATGACTTCGTCTTCATTAACAGAGTAACTTGTCGCACCTGCGATTGGTGGATCGTTCACCTCAAGTACTGTGATACCCGCAGTGGTTGAGTCTGTCGCACCCTCTTCATCGACAACTACAACGTCTAGGCTGACCTCGCCATTGAAGTTCTCGTTTGGAGAGAAGGTGTACGTACCATCACCATTGTCTTGGAACACGCCATCTGCGCCGCTGTAGCTGACACTATCAATCGCGACTTCGCCTTCGACGTCAGATGAGTTAGCCAATAACTGCTCGTCACTAATGGTGATCGAATTGTCTTCATGCACCGTGTAAGACGTGCTGCCTGCAACCGGTGGATCGTTCTCTGGCGTCACGCTTACGTCGATATTTGCGGTCACGGTATCCGTGCCATCAGAAACATCGAAGGTAAAGTTCACATCACCATTGAAGTTCTCGTTTGGAGCAAAGCTGTAGGTACCATCACCGTTATCGGTTAGGACACCATCGGCACCAGTGTAATTGACACCTTCTACCGATAGGTCATCACCATCGATATCCGTTGCGCCATCAAGCAGATCCTGGTCAGTGAAGGTCAACACGCCATCTTCACCAATGGTGAACGCTTGATCTTCCGGCTGCGGCAAGTCATTGACTGGGTTAACCGTTAGGTCAGCCGTTGCAACGATAGTATCGCTGCCATCATTGATATCGAACGTGATATCAATGTCGCCATTGAAGTTCGCGTCAGGCGTGATAGTAAAGCTACCATCGTCATTAGCCGTAACCGTCGCATCACCGTCAACCACTAGGTTGGAAGCGGTTAGTGCATCACCTTCTACATCCGTTGCTTGTGCCAACAATTGTTCTTGGCTTAGCGTGATTGAGTTGTCTTCGTCGACACTGTAAGCCAAGTCACCCGATACTGGAGCATCATTGATTGGCAGAACATCAATGTTTGCCGTCGTCGAAGCGGTCGCACCATCTTCGTCCACGACTACAACATCAAGATTCACTTCACCATTGAAGTTTTGGTTTGGTGCAAAGCTGAACGTACCATCACCATTGTCGGTAAAGATACCTTCGCTGCCACTGTAGCTCACGCTATCTAGTGCTACCTCACCTTCAATATCGGAAGAGTTTGCCAACAACTGTTCTGCACTGATGGTGATGACTTCATCTTCATCAATGGTGTAACTGGTTGTGCCTGCGATTGGTGGATCGTTCACCTCAAGAACGGTAATACCCGCTGTTGTTGTATCAACCGCGCCGTCCTCGTCAACCACGACAACATCAAGGCTAACATCGCCTGTAAAGTTTTCGTTTGGAGAGAAGGTGTAAGTACCATCGCCATTAATTTCTAGCACACCGTCGTTACCGCTGTAACTCACGCTGCTGATCGCAACATCACCCTCGATATCAGACGAATTAGCCAGTAGTTGCTCGTCACTGATGGTGATCGAGTTATCTTCATGCACTGTGTAAGACGTGCTGCCTGCCACCGGTGGATCGTTCTCTGGCGTCACACTCACATCGATATTCGCGGTCACGGTATCCGTGCCATCGGAAACATCGAAGGTAAAGTTTACGTCGCCATTGAAGTTTTCGTTTGGAGCGAAGCTATACGTACCATCGCCATTGTCAGTTAGGACACCGTCCGCGCCAGTGTATGTGACACCTTCTACCGATAGGTCATCGCCATCGATATCGGTTGCACCATCAAGCAGGTCTTGATCAGTGAAGGTCAACACGCCATCTTCACCAATGGTGAACGCTTGATCTTCCGGCTGCGGTAAGTCATTAACTGGGTTAACCGTTAGGTCAGCCGTTGCAACGATAGTATCGGTGCCATCGTTGATATCGAACGTGATATCAATGTCGCCATTGAAGTTCGCGTCAGGCGTAATGGTAAAGCTGCCATCGTCATTAGCCGTAACCGTTGCATCACCGTCAACCACTAGGTTAGATGCAGTTAGTGCATCACCTTCTACATCCGTTGCTTGTGCCAACAATTGTTCTTGGCTTAGCGTGATTGAGTTGTCTTCATCGACACTGTAAGCCAAGTCACCCGATACTGGAGCATCATTGATTGGCAGAACATCAATGTTTGCCGTCGTCGAAGCGGTCGCACCATCTTCGTCCACGACTACAACATCAAGATTCACTTCACCATTGAAGTTTTGGTTTGGTGCAAAGCTGAACGTACCATCACCATTGTCGGTAAAGATACCTTCGCTGCCACTGTAGCTCACGCTATCTAGTGCTACCTCACCTTCAATATCGGAAGAGTTTGCCAACAACTGTTCTGCACTGATGGTGATGACTTCATCTTCATCAATGGTGTAACTGGTTGTGCCTGCGATTGGTGGATCGTTCACCTCAAGAACGGTAATACCCGCTGTTGTTGTATCAACCGCGCCGTCCTCGTCAACCACGACAACATCAAGGCTAACATCGCCTGTAAAGTTTTCGTTTGGAGAGAAGGTGTAAGTACCATCGCCATTAATTTCTAGCACACCGTCGTTACCGCTGTAACTCACGCTGCTGATCGCAACATCACCCTCGATATCAGACGAATTAGCCAGTAGTTGCTCGTCACTGATGGTGATCGAGTTATCTTCATGTACTGTGTAAGACGTGCTGCCCGCAACCGGAGGATCGTTCTCTGGCGTCACACTCACATCAATGTTGGCAGAGGTCGTATCCGTACCGTCTGACACATCGAAAGTGAAGTTCACATCGCCATTGAAGTTCTCATTCGGTGCGAAGCTGTAAGTGCCGTCACCATTGTCAGTAAGAACACCATCGGCACCTGTGTAAGTCACGCCTTCAACAGTTAGGTTGTCACCTTCTACATCCGTCGCGCCTGTTAACAGGTCAGCATCGGTGAAGGTAAGAAGACCGTCCTCACCCACGGTGAACGCTTGATCTTGTGGCTCTGGCGCGTCATTGACTGGTGTTACTGTTAAGTCGAGACCAGCCGCAACCACTTCTTCTCCGTCAGTCACATCGTAGGTGAATTCGATATCACCGTAGAAGTTCTCGCTCGGGGTAATGGTGAAGCTGCCATCCTCGTTCATTTCAACCGTTGCATTTTCATCATTGGTGCTCAGGTTGATTGCACTTAAGTCATCGCCATCGATATCAACAGCGTGCTCCAGTAACTGCTCTTGAGTTAGCGTAATGCTATTGTCTTCGGCAGTGACTGCGCTGATATCACCCGTCACTTCTGGTGCATCATTGGTTGGCGAGATATGAATCGTCACATCTTGCGTCGCTGTCGCCGTGGTTCCGGTATCTACATCCGTAGAGGTTGCATTCACGGTTAGCGTCACATCGCCATTGAAGTCCGCAGAAGGAATAAACTCTAGTCCTTCTAGCTCGCCTGGTTGTAGTGACCAAGTGCCGTCGCCATTATCAACACCTGCTGATAGTGCGCTACCTTCTGGCACATCCTCAATCAAGATAGCGAGGTTTTCTGAACCATCGGTATCGGTCAATGCGGCATCGATATCAAGCGGCACTGGCGTATCTTCGGTACCAATGATTTGGTAATCCGCGTCCGCTACCGTGATTTCGATGTTGTCGATGCCGAATGACTCGTCAGGAATACTTTGGTTTAGCGTAGAACCAAAGCCTAACTGAAGCTGACCGTCTTCCACCGGAACGGTTAAGTTAACTTGGTGAGCTTGGTCATTCCAACCACTGAAGCCTTCACGTTGAGAGGCTCCGTGAATCACTTCACCCACTTCATTACCGTCAGAGTCGTAAAGCGTTGTCGTACCATCTTGAGTACGGAACGCGGAGTTCTCCAAGGTGGTTAGCTGTTCACCACCGACAAAGATTTGGAACGACTCGCCATCCCAAGAATCGATTTCGTAGAAGCTAAACGAGATATTCACTTCGTTGACATCGCTTGGGATCTCGTAGGTTTTGCTGACCGCTTCATCACCGCCAGTGCCACCAATACGACCCAACATGTCGCCCGTTTCGAAGCCTTGTGAACTTTCTGTGTTTGCGTTCCAACCATTCGAGCCAGACTCGAAGTTATCAGAGGCAATCACCAAGTCTGAAGCAATCGACAGCTCTGGCATATCAACCACAGATTGAACATCAATGTTCGCTTCTGCTGGTACGGTTGCGGTGCCATCGTTGACATCAAACGTCACGTTCACGTTGCCGTCGAAGTTTTCGTTTGGTGCGAAGGTGTAAGTGCCGTCACCGTTATCAACCAAGGTACCGCTGTCAGAGGCAACGTTTTCAACCGTTAAGTTATCACCATCGATATCACCTGCATTTTGCAGCAGTTGCTCTTCGGTAAAGGTGAAGCTGGTGTCTTCTTGCGTAACAAACTGTGGCTGACCAACCGTTGGTAGGTCGTTCACTGGGTTTACAGTCAGATCGGCAGTGGCTTGAATGGTTGCATCACCGTCCGTAATGTTGAAGCTCAGATCAATGTCGCCATTGAAGTCTGCATCCGGTGTGATAGTGAAGCTACCATCGTCGTTCGCAACAACAGTCGCATTGCCATCAACAGTCAAGTTTGATGCAGTTAGATCATCACCATCCACATCGCCCGCTTGTGCAAGAAGCTGCTCTTGGCTGAGGGTGATAGAACCATCTTCATCCACGCTGTAAGCCAAATCACCTGATACTGGAGCATCGTTGACTGGCAATACATCAATGTTTGCATTGGTTGTCGCAGTTGCACCATCTTCATCGGTCACGACAACATCTAGGCTGACATCACCGTTGAAGTTTTCGTTTGGTGCGAAGCTGAATGTACCGTCGCCATTGTCAGTAAAGATACCGTCGGAGCCGCTGTAGCTTACGCTATCAATCGCCACCTCACCTTCAACGTCAGAAGCATTCGCCAATAGCTGCTCAGAGCTAATGGTGATGACTTCGTCTTCATTAACGGAGTAGCTGGTCGCGCCTGCGATTGGTGGATCGTTCACCTCAAGTACCGTAATACCTGCGGTGGTTGAATCCGTCGCACCGTCTTCATCGACAACCACAACGTCAAGGCTCACTTCACCATTGAAGTTCTCGTTTGGCGAGAAGGTGTAAGTGCCGTCACCATTGTCTTGGAACACGCCATCTGCGCCGCTGTAGCCGACACGATCAATCGCGACTTCGCCTTCGACGTCAGATGAGTTAGCCAATAACTGCTCGTTACTGATGGTGATCGAATTGTCTTCATGCACCGTGTAAGACGTGCTGCCTGCTACCGGTGGATCGTTCTCTGGCGTCACGCTTACGTCGATATTCGCCGTCACGGTATCCGTGCCATCGGAAACATCGAAGGTAAAGTTCACGTCGCCATTGAAGTTCTCATTCGGTGCGAAGCTGTAAGTGCCATCACCATTGTCGGTTAGGACACCATCAGCACCTGTGTAACTCACGCCTTCTACCGATAGGTCATCGCCATCGATATCTGTTGCGCCATCAAGCAGATCTTCATCAGTGAACAACAAGACGCCATCTTCACCAATGGTGAACGCTTGATCTTCTGGCTGTGGTAGGTCGTTAACTGGATTAACTGTCAGGTCAGCCGTTGCAACAATAGTGTCTGTGCCGTCGTTGATGTCGAACGTGATATCAATGTCACCATTAAAGTTCGCATCAGGTGTAATGGTAAAGCTGCCATCATCGTTTGCCGTAACCGTTGCATCACCGTCAACCACTAGGTTAGTGGCGGTTAGCGCGTCCCCTTCTACATCCGATGCTTGAGCAAGAAGCTGCTCTTGGCTAAGCGTAATTGAATTGTCTTCATCAACACTGTAAGCCAAGTTGCCCGAAACTGGTGCATCATTGATTGGTAAGACATCGACCGTGATGTAAGTATCGACCTCTGCGCCGTCTTCATCGCGAATGGTTACATCCAACTGCACTTGACCGTTGAAGTTTTCATTCGGTGCAAAGCTACATGTGCCATCGCCATTTACTGAGAAGATGCCATCTGGACCGTCGTAGCTGATGCCTACTAGCTCGACATCCCCTTCAACATCCGAAGCATTCAGTAGCACTTGCGACTCACTAAAGGTCAGAACTTGGTCTTCATCGATAGTGTATGCAGTAGGACCTGCGATTGGTGGGTCATTTACCTCAATCACAGTAATGCCAGCAGTGGTAGAGTCCGTTGCACCCTCTTCATCGACAACGACAACATCTAGGCTCACCTCGCCGCTGAAATTTTCGTTTGGTGAGAAGATGTAAGTACCATCACCGTTGATTTCTAACACACCATCGTTACCGCTGTAGCTCACGCTATCAATCGCCACTTCGCCTTCTATATCAGACGAGTTAGCCAACAGCTGTTCGTTACTGATGGTGATCGAGTTGTCTTCATGCACTGTGTAAGATGTGCTACCTGCCACTGGTGGATCGTTCTCTGGTGTGACTGTCACATCGATATTCGCAGTCACGGTGTCCGTGCCATCGGAAACATCGAAGGTGAAGTTCACATCACCATTGAAGTTCTCATTCGGTGCGAAGCTATATGTACCATCGCCATTGTCAGTTAGGACACCGTCCGCGCCTGTGTAAGTGACACCTTCTACCGATAGATCATCGCCATCGATGTCCGTTGCACCATCCAACAGGTCTTGAACAGTGAAGGTCAACACACCATCTTCACCAATGGTGAACGCTTGATCTTCCGGCTGCGGCAAGTCATTAACTGGGTTAACGGTTAGGTCCGCCGTTGCAACAATAGTGTCGCTGCCGTCGTTGATATCGAACGTGATATCAATGTCGCCATTGAAGTTCGCATCTGGCGTGATAGTGAAGCTACCATCGTCGTTTGCCGTAACCGTTGCATCACCGTCAACCACTAGGTTAGACGCAGTCAGCGCATCACCTTCTACATCCGATGCTTGAGCAAGTAGCTGCTCTTGGCTTAGCGTAATTGAATTGTCTTCATCAACGCTGTACGCCAAGTTACCAGATACAGGTGCATCATTGATTGGTAAGACATCGACTGTGATGTAAGTATCAACCTCTGCGCCATCTTCATCGCGAATGGTCACATCCAACTGTACTTGACCGTTGAAGTTTTCATTCGGTGCAAAGCTACAAGTACCATCACCGTTTACTGAGAAGATGCCATCTGGACCGTCGTAGCTGATGCCTACTAGCTCAACATCCCCTTCAACATCCGAAGCATTCAGTAGCACTTGCGATTCACTGAAGGTTAGAACTTGGTCTTCATCGATAGTGTATGCGGTAGGACCTGCGATTGGTGGGTCATTTACCTCAAGAACAGTAATGCCAGCGGTGGTTGAGTCCGTCGCACCGTCTTCATCTACCACGACAACATCTAGGCTCACCTCGCCGCTGAAATTTTCGTTTGGTGAGAAGGTGTACGTACCATCACCGTTGATTTCCAGCACGCCATCGTTACCGCTGTAGCTCACGCTATCAATCGCCACTTCGCCTTCTATATCAGACGAGTTAGCCAACAGCTGTTCGTTACTAATGGTAATCGAATTGTCTTCATGAACGGTGTAAGCCGTGCTGCCTGCAACCGGTGGATCGTTCTCTGGCGTCACTGTTACATCGATATTTGCCGTCACGGTATCCGTGCCATCGGAAACATCGAAAGTGAAATTCACGTCGCCATTGAAGTTCTCGTTTGGTGCGAAGCTGTAGGTGCCATCACCATTGTCAGTAAGAACACCGTCTGCGCCTGTGTAAGTGACGCCCTCAACAGATAAGTCATCCCCTTCAATATCGGTAGCGCCTGTTAGGAGATCCGCATCAGTAAAGGTCAGCACACCATCTTCACCAATGGTGAGCGCTTGATCTTGTGGTTCAGGCGCATCGTTAACTGGTGACACCAATAACTCAAGGTTGGTTGAGACAACATCATCGCCGTCAGACACATCGAACGTAAAGGTGATATCACCATTAAAGTCCGCATCTGGTGTTAAGGTGTAAGTACCGTCACCATTGTCTGTGATGGTGATGTTTTCATCATCCGTTGCCAAGTTCAGTGCTGTCAGTTGGTCTCCATCCAAGTCACGCGCATTAGCGAGCAAATCTTCTTGCGTGATTAGGATTGAACCATCTTCTTCAACCACAGCAGAAACAGGCAATGCTTCAGGCGTATGTTCAATGTGAGCACCCGTTGCATTGACGTAGATGGTTTGAGAAACGGTTTCAGAATCATTATTTGATAGCTCTGTCGCCGTTGCCGTTACATTGATTTCTAGCTGTTGGTTAAAGTCTTCTGGCAATTGAATCTGTAGCTCTTGTTCAATTGCTGTGGTTGGAAGCGTTACAGAACCATCTGGACCGACTGTTACTTCACCGCTGTAGATCTGGCTGTTCACTTCACCTACATCAATGGTGAAGTTGAAGTCACTATAATCGGCATCGCCGCCACCGTAGAGATCTTCAAAGCCGTAAACCAGTTCACCGTCTTCGTTCACAGTAGTTCGAGTATGTTCAATGCCATCTTGGTTGAGCTCTGAGCTTGTGCCGCCATGGAAGACTGCATCACCAAATTGGCTTTGAATCACGGTTTCAGAACCATCAGCACCCACAAACACGAGTTGTGGGTCGACCGTATCCATGTTCGCAGGAGAGCCATCTGCCGCACGGAACTCATACTGACCATCTTGCATGGACGCAAAGTCATTGAAGTTATGACCGTTAGGAATCAAGAATAGGTTGAAGCTTTCCCCTTCCGAGATTTGGAAGCTGAACTGATCTTGTCCCGGAATGAGTTCACCGCCTCCGCCAACTTGAGAGGCGTTTTCGTACACCACTTCAACGCCCGTGATATTGCCGTCTTCATCAACTTTGTAATAGCCAGCTGCGTTTTGGTAACCCGCGGTTTCACCTTCAAAGGTAACCGTGATTTCAGTATCGTTAAAACTGGTGATACCGTTGTCTTGATCGTTAAGTACCCCTTCGTTGTCGTAGCTGATCACCGAACCTTCTGGGACACCATCCACGGTCACCGTCAGCGTTTCTGACAAGTCTTGGTCAACCAATGCAGCGGCGATGTTCACTTCAACAATACCGCCTGGCTCAACCAAGATTGCTTGATCATCCACGTTTCGACCATCGCCATCAGTGATGACTAGGTCTGGCGCATCTGCCACGGCTTCGATATGGACATTAATGTCTTGCTCAACTTCATCCGTACCGTCAGAAACCGTAAAGCTGAACTGCAAGTCACCACTGAAGTGCTCTTCTGGTACGAAGCTAAATGTACCGTCACCGTTGTCCGTTACAGTACCTTCATCACCCGAGTAATTAATGCTGGTAACAGTGCGGTCATCACCATCAATATCAATCGCACCACTTAGCAGATCTTCTTGCGTGAACAGGATGCTGCCATCCTCTTCAATGTGGTACATGCCAGGCGCAACAATTGGAATGTCATTGACTGGATTCACCGTCAATGTCATTTCATTAGCAACACTTAGTTCACCGTCACTCACTTCATAAGTGAATGCAATGTCACCATTGAAGTTTTCCGACGGTGTCACCGTGAAGGTGCCGTCACCGTTATCCACGATAGAGGCATTAGGATCATTGGTTTCTAATGCCGTTGCGTACAGGTCATCACCATCTTGATCGCTGGCGTTTTCAAGCAGCATTTCTTGTGTCACGAGGATAGCTCCATCCTCGTCCACGTCTGCCACGATTGGCGCTGCTTCTGGTGCGTCGTTGACGAACTCAACTTTCAAGTCGATGTTTGCCGCCACCACATCGGTGCCATCGCTCACATCAAACGTGAGGTCAACATTACCAAAGAAGCCCTGCTCTGGCGTTAATGTGTAAGTGCCATCGCCATTGTCTGTCACTTGAACCGTGTCGCTTAAACTCGTCACGTTAACAACAGACAGGTCATCGCCTTCGATGTCCGTCGCTTGAGCCAGCAGCTCTGCTTCAGTAATAGTGATCGCTTCACCGTCTTCTGTGGTGAAGGACAAATCAGGCACATCTGGCAGGTCGTTCACTGGGTTAACGGTGAGGTTTAGATCCGCAGCGACGGTTTCAATCGCGTCAGTTACGTCATAAGTAAATTCGATTTCACCAAAGAAGTTTTCGCTCGGTGTAATCGTAAAGCTACCATCAGCGTTCTCAACGATGGTTGCATTAGGATCGTTGGTCGACAGGTTCACCGCTTCAAGGTTGTCACCATCCACGTCGATCGCGTTCGCTAATAATTCTTCTTGAGTGATGGTAATTGAGCCATCTTCATCGACGACCGCATCAACTGGACCGCTAACCTCTGGACCTTCGTTGACGATCTCAACATCGATCTTCGCTGTGCTTGGTGCACTTGCTTGACCATCGCTGATATCGAAGGTCAAGTTCACTTCACCATAGAAGTTCGAAGTAGGCTCGAAGGTAAAGGTGTTGTCGCCGTTGTCTGTCAACGTACCTTGTGACTGGTCAACAAGCAGCAGATTCTCGATATGCAGAATGTCGCCATCCACATCGGTCGCACCTGATAACAGGTCTTTTGCTTCGATGATGATGGTGCCGTTTTCTAGCATTTGAGTATGCAGCGGTGCACCAGGAACTGGCACATCGTTGACCGGAATAACGGTCAGATCTAGATGGGTATCGACTTCATCGGTACCATCGAAGACTTTGTAATCGATGTCGACTTCACCATTGAAGTTTTCATTCGGCATAAAGGTGTAAGTGCCGTCGCCATTGTCGACGAGCTCACCGTTATCACCGCTGTAAGAGATATCAGAGATAGACAGTGCATCGCCTTCCACATCACTTGTATTCGCAAGCAGATCGTCCGCGCTAAACGTAATGCCCACATCCTCATCTGTCGACAACACAATCGGACCAGAAACAATTGGCGCATCATTTACTGCTTCGAAGTTGATGTTGATGATGTTGTCGTCGGTGAGTTCACCATCCGTAACTTGGTAACCAAGCTCAATCTCACCATAGAAGTTCTCATCCGGTGTGACTGTCCATGTACCATCGCCGTTGTCGGTTAACGTAGCGTGCTCCGCGTTATCCCCCACCAGCTCTAGGTTTTGAATATCAAGAACGTCACTATCGATATCACTCGCTTGTGCGAGAAGCTGCTCTTCAGTGATAACCACAGAGGCAAACTGCGTAGAACCTTCGGTATCGATGGTCACATTTGGCAGATCAGCCGTCAGTTCGATTTCACTGTCACCTTCACGGATATTCAGTTCTACCGTTTCCGTGATTTCCGTGCCGTCCACGCCAATAGATGTGAACACCGCTTCATCATGACAAGTTTGCGAAACCGTCATGTTTTGAACCACGTAAGTACCGTTACCTTGAATCGTACCTAGCTCAAAGTAAGATACCGGTTCGTTCACCGTTAGGGTGTAATCCGTCTCATAGCTACCACGATCTTCTTTGTGGTAAGTCATCGAGTCGATCAAGTCACCATCAGAGTTAAAGGCGCGAATTTCGACTTCCGTAAAGTGGCGAGACTCTTCCATAAACCAGCCGCCTAGACCATCTAGGTGGAAGCTGATTTCGTTGATGTCTTGGCCTTCAACGGTCACAGTCAGTTTTTCATCACCGCTCAAGCCTTGGCGGTCAGTATCGCCAATACCGTGACCGATGTGTGTTTTACCATTCCACGCACCGAGTGGGTCGTCATTACTTTGAACGGTAACTTTCAAATCACCATCAACAAACTCACGTGTGTAAGGGTCAACAGCAGTCCCCCAATCATCGAGGCTAGCGTTGTCATCAAAGGTACCAATTTTACTCGTATGCGTACCGTTCGCCAATGCATCATCGTTTGGAATGAAGCGCACTTCCGTGTCTGCAGGCACCTCCTGCCCGACTTCTAGCTGTACCCATTCGTCATTTAGATTTGCTTCAATGATGCCGTTTTCAGGGGCTTGGTCGAGACGTAACGCAGGCTCTTCACGCAGAGAAACACCCACTGTTTGGTCTTCTTCTGCTTGAATAAAGATCTCGTCGCCCGCTTCTGGCGCATCGTTGACAGGATTAACGGTCAGATCCAACGTGGTCAGAACATCATTTTCGCCATCGCTGATGTTATAAGTGAAGTCCAACTCACCGTTAAAGTTTTCCGTATGTGTAATCGTGAATGAACCATCATCGTTGGCTACGATCGTCGCATCTGGGTCATTGGTTTGTAGATTGCTGGCAACAAGGACATCACCTTCAATATCTGTCGCATTCGCAAGCAACTGTTCTTGTGTAATGGTGATGGCGTTATCTTCATCCACCTCCGCTTGAATGCCTGACGTTTCAGGTGCGTCATTCACCGCGATAACATCGATGCCTGCGGTTGTCGTATCCGTTGCACCATCTTGGTCGATGACCGTAACGTCGAGCGAAATGTTACCGTCAAAGTTCTCATTTGGTGTGAAAGTATATGTGCCGTCGCCGTTGTCCACGAAGCTGCCGTCGTTACCAGAGTAGCTAACATTCGCCAAGGCTACATCGCCTTCCACATCAGAAGAGTTGGCTAACAACTGCTCGTCACTAATGGTAATTTGACCATCTTCTTGAACCGTGTACGACGTTGAACCTGCAACCGGTGGATCGTTCACTGGTGTCACGCTGACATCAATGAATGCAGGTGTTGAACCTGTGCCGTCAGACACATCGAATGTGAACTGGACGTCACCGTTGAAGTTCTCATTCGGCGCAAAGCTGTAAGTACCATCGCCATTGTCGGTAAGTACACCATCCGCACCTGTGTAGAGAACGTTTTCGATAGACAGATCATCGCCATCAATATCCGATGCACCTTCCAATAGGTCTGCATCCGTGAACAGCAAGGTGCCATCTTCTTCTATCGTGAACTGTTGATCTTGCGCTTGTGGCAAGTCATTCACAGGATTAACCGTAATATCCAGACCAACTTGTACCGAGCCGCCATCGTTATCAATGATATCGAAGGTCAGATCTAGGTCGCCGTTGTAGTTTTCATCCGGTGTGATGGTGTAACTGCCATCATCGTTGTATTGAATTGTCGCGTTGTCATCTGTCGATAGATTGATGGCTTCAAGGTTCTCGCTATCAATATCGCCCGCTTTGGCAAGCAACTGCTCTTGGCTTAGCGTAATTGAGCTGTCTTCGTTGATGGTGTAAGCCAAATCGCCCGATACTGGTGGATCGTTGATTGGTAATACATCGACATTGATGTGCGTATCAACGGTTGCCCCATTCTCATCTTGAATGGTCACATCCAACTGAACTTGGCCATTGAAGTTCTCGTTTGGCGCAAAGCTACAAGTACCATCGCCATTAACGGTAAAGATACCATCCGAGCCTTCATAGCTGATACCAACAAGCTCTACATCGCCCTCGATATCAGATGCGTTGGCAAGAATTTGTGACTCACTGAATGTCAGAACTGAATCTTCATCAATCGTGTAAGACGTTGGACCGGCAACTGGAGGGTCATTCACTTCAATGACGGTAATGCCTGCGGTCGTTTCGTCAATCGCACCTTGCTCATCCGCAACAATCACATCAAGGCTGATATCACCGCTGAAGTTCTCATTCGGCATGAAGGTATAAGTGCCGTCACCGTTGTCTTGGAATACGCCATCGGTGCCTGAATAGGTCACGCTATCGATGGACACTGCGCCTTCCACATCCGAAGAGTTAGCCAGAAGCTGCTCGTCAGAAATGGTAATTGCGTTGTCTTCATCAACCGTGTAAGACGTAGAACCCGCAACCGGAGGATCGTTCACTGGAGTGACGCTCACGTCCACATTTGCTGGTACGGTCTCAGTGCCGTCAGAAACACCAAAGCTAAAGCTGACATCACCGTTGAAGTTTTCATTTGGTGCAAAGGTGTAAGTACCATCACCGTGGTCAGTCAGCACACCATCGCTGCCTGTATAGCTAATGCCGTCAACCGTTAAGTTATCGCCATCGATATCGGTCGCGCCAGCAAGTAGGTCTGCGTCGGTAAACTGAAGCGTGCCGTCTTCTTCAACACTGAACTGCTGGTCTTGAGGGACAGGAAGATCGTTAACTGGATTAACCGTTAGATCCGCCGTTGCTTGGATAGTGTCTGTGCCATCTGTAATGTTGAATTGGATATCAATGTCACCATTAAAGTCCGCATCTGGTGTAATCGTGAAGCTGCCATCATCGTTCGCTGTAACGGTTGCGTTTCCATCGACAGTCAAATCGCTAGCAGTCAGGTCATCGCCTTCAATATCAGACGCTTGAGAAAGAAGCTGCTCTTGGCTGAGTGTAATCGCACCGTCTTCATCAACACTGTAAGCCAAATCACCCGATACTGGCGCATCATTGATTGGCAATACATTCACATTGATGACGGTATCAACTTCTGCTCCATCTTCATCTCGAATGGTGACATCAAGCTGAACTTGTCCGTTAAAGTTCTCGTTTGGCGCGAAGCTGCACGTTCCATCATCGTTAACGGTGAAAATGCCATCCGGACCATCGTAACTAATGCCAACAAGCTCTACATCGCCTTCCACATCAGAGGCATTCAACAGCACTTGCGACTCACTAAACGTCAGAACTGAATCTTCATCAATGGTGTAAGAAGTTGGTCCTGCGACTGGTGGATCGTTCACTTCCAGCACCGTAATGCCAGCAGTGGTGGCATCCGTTGCGCCTTCTTCATCAGCGACGACAACATCAAGCGTCACTTCACCATTAAAGTTTTCATTTGGAGAGAAGGTGTACGTACCGTCACCATTGATTTGCAACACACCATCGCTGCCAGAGTAGCTCACGCTATCAATCGAGACATCCCCTTCTAAATCCGAAGAATTTGCCAACAGTTGCGCGTCAGAAATGGTAATAGAGTTGTCTTCGTGAACCGTGTAAGACGTTGAACCAGCCACCGGAGGATCATTCACCGGCGTGACACTCACATCTACATTCGCTGAAACCGTATCTGTGCCATCAGATACGTCGAAGCTGAAGTTTACATCGCCATTGAAGTTCTCATTTGGCGCAAAGCTATACGTGCCATCGCCATTGTCAGTTAGAACGCCGTCGGTGCCTTCATAGCTGATTCCCGTTACAGAAAGGTCATCGCCTTCAATGTCGGTCGCACCAGCAAGCAGATCCGCATCAGTAAATTGCAGTGTGCCGTCCTCTTCCACACTGAATTGTTGGTCTTGAGGAACAGGCAGATCGTTGATTGGATTAACGGTTAGGTCAGCGGTTGCTTGAACGGTATTCGTACCATCTGAGATATCAAAGCTAATGTCGATATCACCGTTGAAATCTGCGTTCGGCGTGATGGTGAAGCTACCATCGTCATTTTGAGTCACCGTCGCGTTGCCATCTACCGAAAGGTTAGTAGCCGTCAGTGCATCGCCTTCCACATCAGAAGCTTGCGACAACAACTGCTCTTGGCTCAGACGAATCGAGCCATCTTCATCCACTGAGTAAGCAAGATTGCCAGACACTGGCGCATCATCGACAGGCGTGACGCTTACATCAATGTTAGCAGAAACCGTATCTGTGCCATCGGACACATCAAAGCTGAAGTTCACATCACCATTGAAGTTTTCATTTGGCGCAAAAGTGTAAGTCCCATTACCGTTGTCGGTCAGGATGCCGTCGCCACCATCGTAGATCACACCTTCAACTGTTAGGTTATCGCCTTCAATATCCGTTGCGCCAGTAAGCAGGTCAGCGTCCGTAAAGATCAGCGTGCCATCTTCTTCCACGTTGAACTGCTGGTCTTGAGGAACCGGCAAATCGTTGATTGGGTTAACGGTTAGATCAGCGGTTGCTTGAACGGTGTTCGTGCCATCTGAGATATCGAAGCTGATGTCGATATCACCGTTGAAATCTGCGTCCGGCGTGATGGTGAAGCTACCATCGTCATTTTGAGTCACCGTCGCATTGCCATCTACCGAAAGATTAGATGCCGTCAGTGCATCGCCTTCCACATCGGAAGCTTGCGACAACAACTGCTCTTGGCTCAAACGAATCGAGCCATCTTCATCCACCGAGTAAGCAAGATTGCCCGACACTGGCGCATCATCGACAGGCGTAACACTGACATCAATGTTGGCAGAAACCGTATCTGTGCCGTCGGACACATCAAAGCTGAAGTTCACATCACCATTGAAGTTTTCATTTGGCGCAAAAGTATAAGTCCCATTGCCGTTGTCGGTCAGGATGCCGTCGCCACCATCGTAACTCACGCCTTCAACGGTTAGGTTATCGCCTTCAATATCGGTAGCGCCAGCAAGCAGGTCAGCATCGGTGAAGATCAGGGTGCCGTCTTCTTCCACCTCAAAGGTTTTATCTTCAGGCACTGGTGCGTCATTGATTGGACGAACAGTTAAATCAATCGAGCTAGAAATGGTTTCTTGACCATCACTGATATCAAACGTTAAGCCGAGTTCACCATTAAAATCAGTATCAGGTGTGACGGTATAAGTGCCATCACCATTATCCACAACCGATGCATTAGCACCCACTTGCACGTTGAATGCGGCAAGATCATCGCCATCAACATCACTCGCGTATCCGAGAAGTTGTTCTTGAGTGAAGGTAATAGTGCCATCTTCATCCATGATGTATGCCAGATCTTGCCCTACTTCTGGCGCGTCATTTTCACCTTCGACTTTAATCTGGAACGTTTCGCTCGTAGTTTCGGAGTCGAAATCGTCTTCTACTTGCGTCGTAGTTTCTTCGCTGGTGTCTTGTACATCCACCGCGAAGCTCTCTTCAGTGGTTTCTGAATCTAGCTCGTCACCACCTTGAGAACCTTCAGAGTCTGAAGAAGCACTTGGCGCAGATGAAGTTTGTACCGCTTGTCCTTGCGCTTCATTGCCTTCTGCGTCCGAACCACCTTCAGAGCCAGAGGCATCACCACCACCGACCGCTTGGGCACCCGCCCCAGAATCCGAACCACCGCTGCCCAGAGCCTCGTCACCTGATTCTCCGCTAGAAGCTACACTATCAACAACATTGGATTGTGCAGCGTCAGAGTCGCTGCTACTTTCAGTATCCTCTTCTTGAACTGCGCCACCCGAGCTCACTGCTTCTTCTTCCGTACCCGCGCCACTAGGATTTTCTTCCATCGCACGATTGGCTTCATCAACAGCATCTGCACTTTCAGCACCGGTCGCTACAGTCGAAGAGACGGTCGACTGCTGTTTTTCTTCTTTTGTCCCCGTATCCTTCGTTTCTGTTTGCTCTACCGCATCGTTAAGCTTTTCATTGTCTTTTTCTTGATTAGTGTCGCCTGCCATTACAGCCTCCGTTGCTTTTAGCTAACTGATCGTATTTAGAGGCAGTAAAGGACACCATTTTTAGAAACCAACTTTTTTATACAACTTTTTTCATACCTTTCGAGTTCCATAAAAACAAAAAAATTTGAAAACCCAGTATAAAGATCCTTACTTGTTGTCATTAAAGCAATTAGTGCGGTGGGATAATGATAAATATGACAAATCTGTTGCGCTCAGTCGACAACAGCCATAAAGGGCTGCAATTGCTATTAGGCGATTTTTACCAAGATTTCAGTGACGCAGGGATTGATATTGAGATGCTGCATAAACAAAACCGTTTTGAAGCACTCAGATGTTATTCAAAAAGACTAAAGACCATTCTCGTCTTGTTATGTGATGACGACTTACCACCAAAATTGGCAAAGCTTGAACACTTAAACAAACACCATTTCCCTGCTCCTAATGAATTGATCGAGGATGTTAAAACCGAGCTTAACAACGTAAACAAACAAATTAGCCAGCTGTTAAAAATCGAAAATTCAATCGATAGCCGCACAGGTAGTGAATCGTAGGGGTGGCTCATGAGCAATAAGCAAATAGAACATCACCTCAAAAAGGCGCTCGTTTCGAACAACGAAGCTTCGAAGGTAACAACAGACGATACAATCGTGCTAGCCAGTGCAATGACCAGCGTACACAAAACCTTGCTGGTTATCTTTTTGCTTTCCATGGTGGCTATCGCCGTGGCATCTCAGGCTCGTATCGACATTGTGGTGTCGGTGCGCGGTGAGCTATTGCTCGAATCTGACATCGAAAAAGTGCAACACCTTGAAGGCGGTATTCTAGAAGAAATGCTAGTGCGCAAAGGCGAAGTAGTTTACGAAGGTCAGCCTATTGCACGCCTTCGCTCTCTGGATAGAAACACTCAACTTGATACGGTAAACACAGAGATCATTCAGCTTGAGCTAGACAAGATTCGTTACGAAAGCCTGCGCGATATGGTGGAACCCGATTTTTCTGCCTACATCGAAAAGTACCCAGAATTAGTGCAAGTCAACATGAATACCTGGCAGCAAGAATTTTCTAAAAACCGTTCCAATGAAGAGTTGATCACTCACGATATCCAACATAAGAATTCGCTTATTGATTCAATGCTCAAGCGCCGTAAAAGCTCCGAGAATCAACTTTCTTTGATTCGCAAGCAGCTCAATATCAAGAACACCTTGTACAAAGAAGAAATGGCATCTTATGTCGATGTTCTGAATATGCAGGTTCAAGAGTCAAACATGGTGCGTGAGATTGAAAATCTCGATGAGTCGGTCATGAATGAGCGCTTCCAACTCGACAAACTAGAGAAGCAGTACCGAGACTTGGTGGAGAATCGTAATGCCGAGTATCAAGCACAAATCATTCAAGCAAACAAGGACTTAAAGTTGAAACGTATATTACGTCCTCAACACTCAGATAAAGTGGATCGCCTCGTGGTTTACGCCCCTATTGACGGTGTAGTAGATAAAGTGCACTTCAACTTCCGCTCCGCTGTGATACCGCCAGGTGAAAGCATCGCGGACATTGCACCGATCAATAACGCCCTTCATGGAGAGGCGAAGATCCCGCGTAAAGACATGGGTTTTGTAGAAATCGGACAAGCGGTCAAAGTGAAGATGGATACCTACAACTTTGCCAAATACGGATTTTTGGAAGGTCGAATTGCATCGATCAGCCGTTCTTCTTATGAAGAAGAAGACGCTGAATTCTACCTCGCGGAAATCCAAATCAGTCAAAACTATCTAGAGCGCGGAGGCACACAATACAAGCTGTCCCCTTATATGGAGTTTACCGCAGACGTGAAAACAGGTTCACGCCGGGTTATCGAATACGCAGCGAAGCCGGTTATGTCGGCTATCGAAGACGCATTCGATGAGAGGTGATGGATGAGTAGCAAGCCTTCTTACAATATTTCCGTTCCTGTTATGCGCCTAAGCATTGCTTTCAGCTTGATGCTGGCTGCCCTCGCCTTTTATTTGTATATCTCTTGGGAAAAAGTGGATTCAGTCGAGAAAGTGCAAAACGCGCCTCTTTTGGTTCAAGCTCAACAGCTCAACCAAACTATCGAGTTTGATATTCAAACGCTTCAACGCTGTTTAAGCGCACGTTATTGCAGTACAACAGAGCTTGATTTTGAGGTTCTGAAAGACGAAATTGACCAATTTAAGTCGCTCGCGTCACTCAACAAAACCGAGTTTAGCTTGGTGGGCGCGACCGAATACACGCAGCTTGAACTGGCAATCAATCGCTTCTCAGACAGCCAAAAAACACGCGACGATGTGTTGGCACTGTACCTCTCGCTCACCAATAACTACCTACAAATGGACGACAACTACCGGACCATATTTAACAACCATGCGAGCGACCTAATGATGGAGAAAAACGAGTTCTTCATTTGGTTGTTTGTGGTCGTTGTCGTACTGGTTGGTATCGCAGTGCTATCGAACTTGGTGGCAATCCTTAAGCTGAAAAAATCCAGCTCGAATGAGCGTGACATTGACCAAGAATTCGATGAGCTTTATCAAGAGCTCAAACAACTGGATTTACAAAGGTTGGAAGAGTTGCTGAATGAAGTGAGCATCAATCCGAAGCAGCGTCAGATCTACTCTCACCTAAAACTGATTTTCAGCAAACTCGAAGAACAAAAACGCAATAACGATCTCTACAAGCAGCTCTATGCTCTGATTGGTTACGAGATTCGTGGCATCACCAACACCATTAACGGCGGCGTGCAATATCTCGTTCAAGAGACCGATGAGAGCGGCGTGTTGATGGCGCAAGATATAACCTCGGCTGCCAATACCCTGTCTGAATTGGCAGAGAACTACAACCGACTCATTTCACAAGGGACCGAGAGCAAATCGAAAGAGTTTTCACTGCTGAATGTACTGTCTGAATTGATGATTCACATCAGTTCAAAAGTGCAGCGAAATGAAGGTGAGCTAGACTGCTTTATCTCAGATAACTTACCAAACCGTGTTGAAGGACAATCCACCAGCTTATTCTGGGTGTTGTTCCTACAGCTATCAAATGCCATCCAACTCAAAGCCGACAAGAAACTGTTTGTCACCATTGAATCAGGTGCGGCGTCAGACATTGAAAATACCCGCCTGACCATCAATCTAAACTTCTTAACCACGCTGGATGTGCCGCTTGCCAAGCTCAATACCCTACACTGGAGCGACCATAAACAGCACACTGCAACCAAAGACGATTTGGCGAAAAGCGTGTTGAAAGATTATGGCTATTACGAGAGCCATTGGTATCAATCGGGCAATCAGGAACGTTTTCAAATTCAGCTCGATTTGAAAGCCAAAAGCTTCCACACCGAGAAAACTCGCTTCGACAATAAGCGCCTATTACTGTGTGCCAACTCTCAGCTGCGCATTGATGTGATGAGCAAAATGTTAGTCAACTTGGGCTTAGAGATTACGCCAATTCGAACGCCGAACGAACTCTTCTCTGCGGTAAAAACCTTTGGCGAATACGATGCCATCATGCTGACCGACACGTTCGAGCCAAACAAGCTGCCCTCACTGAGCAAAACGGTGAAATCGCAACTGCGCAATCACCCGAACACGAAGTTGTTGCTTTCAGTCACTAGCACTCAGCAAGCACAAGAGAGTCATACCTTTGTCGACAAGATTCTGAACTCCCCCGCGATTCCGTATGAGTTCATCCCTAACCTATTAGCAATCATGGAAGCGGAAGCCTCTGAAGAACAGATGGAGAACAGCTCATTCCTGATTGTGGAGGATGACCGTGTTCAACAGATTCTACTCAAACGTATTTTGAGCAAGCAAGAATACGAAGCCGACACCGTTGGCGATGGCGCAGACGCCGTTCAGCATTTCATGAATCAGCGCTCAGACATCATTTTTATGGACTGCATCATGCCGGGCATGGGCGGCATTGAAGCGACCAAACGCATTCGACAATACGAACAAGAGAGCGGACAGAACCCTTGCACCATTATAGGTGCGACAGCATTGACCAGCAGTAATGAACACCAAGCTTGTATCGAAGCTGGAATGGATTACGTGATCAGCAAACCTTATAAAAACGACGAAATCATCAAGGTGATCAACAAGTATGTGGCGGTACAGAAACTTAACTAGCTGTGTATTGGCAGCGCTTACATTGAGCAACGCTCCTTCGGCAATGGCGACCACCTTGCTTGAGGCGGTCAAACTCGGCTTGGAAAACAATTTATCTCTGCGCGCTAGTGACAAAGGCGTGGAAGAAAACGAATACAACATCGACATTAGCCGTTCTAAGTTTCTACCCTCCTTAAACGGTGCTGCTGATACCACATGGAATGAAAACGAAACCATATTAACGGGAACACCGGATACACGTTCTAGCTACAACTCGAACAGCTACAGTGTGTCTTTATCCCAATCGGTGTTTAACCTTGGTGACATCTTTAAATACGGCACCGCGAAGCTTGATTTCAACATTGAAGAAATCAAACACGAGAACAAAATCCAGAGCACCATTTCTGAAATCGCGACGCAATATTTCGAATACCTCAAAAACAACGCGCAAATCAAAGCCACCCAAGTAGAACTTAAATCGTCTGAAACACGTGAGCGCCAAATGCGTCGCAACGTGGAACTTGGCAACACTGCGGCGAGCGAGTTGTATGAGGTAATTGCCCAGAAAGAAGGCATTGCCAATCGCTTAAGAACCTTAGAGAAAGACCGGCGCGTAATTTTGAACGGTTTAGAGATTCAAGTTCAATACCCAGTCACCCCATCACAGGACATCTACGAAAGCGTGCCCTTGGCGGAAATCAGCGAATCCGAACAACGTGAGATTCTTGAACAAGCTTTGAAGCTCAATAACGACTTATTGGTTGCGAAGAAAACCGTCGAGCGCAGCCGAAGAGGCTTGAAAGAAAGCGGTTCAAACTTTGTGCCGACCGTATCGCTCTCTGCCAGTTACCGTTACGACGATGCGAACAACTATGACCGAACCGACCCAACCGCAACAGGGGACAGTAACTCGACCAGCGTCGGGTTGAACTTGAATGTGCCAATTTTCTCCGGCGGTTCGGATTACTACGGTTATCAAAAATCGTCGACTGCCATCGAGCGAACCGAGCTGCTGTACCAAGATTCATTGTTCGCGACACGCAATAGCGTTAACACCTCGGTACTCAACATTAATGACTTCTCCCGCGCTATTAGCAGTTACGAGAACATCATCCGTGCCAACTACGCTTCCTACAAAGGCATTCAACGCGCCTACCAACTTGGCACGCGAACCATTACCGACTTACTGGCCGCGGAAAGTAAACTGTTTAGCGCGCTACGTGATTACGAGAGCGCGCGTTATGACTACATCATTGAATCGATCAATCTTGAGCAAATCAAAGGCATGCTGTCGGTGCAATCCATCGAAAGCATCATGCAATTAATGAGCGATATCGAAGGCAGAAGCAATCAAGACTTAGTTCCAAAACACCTTCTCTCCAAACCATCGATTAAGAAAGGAGGTCGCAATGCAAACTGAGTATTTTTCCCAAAAGATTAACTTTGCTGACAAATGTTACCTGACTTTCTCAACGGTCATCTCGACGCTGTTTGGTTTAGTACTGCCCTTTTCGATTCTGATTATCTTTGACCGTGTTTTACCTAACCAAGCCAAAGACACGCTGTTTCTTCTGTTTGCCATTATCTTGATCACCATCTTCCTCGACTATCACTTAAAGAATCAGGAAGAGAAGATTTCGTCGGTGATCATGAAGCAATTCGAAACCAACTTAACCAACAAGGTGTTTCAATCAATCTGTTTGGCTGAGATATCGAAGTTTCGTCGTCTAGAACCCGGTGAATACCTAGAGCGTATTGCGACCATTCCAGAGATTAAATCCTTCTTTGGCGGAGAATCTGTACGGGCATTGATCAACCTTGCCGTCAGCATACTGACCATTCTGATTATCGGTGTGATCAACATTTGGGCGGGAGTGACCATCTTGCTCGCCTCCATCATTTTGGCGGTGTTCGCACTCAGTCTTTCCAAGCAAAAAATCAACAGTCTAGAAAACAAATCCGACATCGAAGGCTTAACCACGTCGAAAATCATCGAGATCATCTCTAGCCCACTCGATATCAAAGCGCGCAATATGGAATATCGCGTTGAGAGCCTCATGACACAAATGGTGGAAGAACGTGAAGTCGAGAACATCAAATACGAGCAAATTGAATCAAACTTCAACCTTATCTTGTCGCTCATACAACAGCTCTCCATCGCTTGTGTGGTGGTGGTTTTGGCAACGGCAGTTATCAACATGCAATCGAGCCAAGGCATCATGGCTGCCATCATCATGCTTACCAACCGCTACTTCGCGCCATACCAGCAAGTAATGCGCACGGTGAGTCGATGGGAGTTGAACAAGCTTCATATTCAACGTATCGCCGAGCTGCTTGAGCTTGCTGCATCTATAGAACAACAAAACGACACGACGGAAGTCGAGCGCATCTCGGTGAAGTATTCGGAAAAACAACGCATTGAGTTTGAACGCGGTCAGGCTTACTTGCTGACGGGGAAAAGCGGCGCAGGTAAAACCCACCTCGCCAATTGCATTACGCGGCAAAACACCGACAGCAAGCTCGATATCCAAATCAACGAGACACCGCTCGATGACGTCAACTACAACGTCTGGCGTAATAGCGTGCTCATGGTCGACAAAACCAGTTCGTTCGTCGAAGGCACCATCATCGACAACTTGACTTGTTTCCGCCCGAGCTTAAACAACACGGCATTTGCGCTTTGCGAAACCATGAACATCAAGGCACAAATCGATGCCCTTCCCGCTGGTTTTTACACCGAGCTTAAAGGACATTTACGCAACCCATTCTCGCGCCAAGTCGCTTATGCCTTGTTGTTAGTGCGTGCCTTACTCGCGAACAAACGTGTGTTGATCTTCGACGACATCGACTGTGTTTATGATGACGACTTTGCTCGATTGGTTTTGACCAGCACCGCCTATCGCGCCAACGACAAAATCCTCATCATCGTCAGCAACAAGATGGACAAACTCAATCATCGCCTCAAACGCGTCAAACTTACCGGAGGTGACCAATGAGTATTTTGGTTGATTTTAATAATGTCCCTCAGCGCTTGTTGGACTTTGAGGCTCGCAGTTATGACGAGCGATACAATGAGTCACCTTTGATTCGTGGTTTAGCTTACACCCTCATAGCGCTTGAATGGGAAGGCACACCTTCTATCCTCAGCGACGCGTTTATCCCTAAACCAAAAGACAGCGACAGTTTTATCGCTACGATTGAACGCCTTGGTTACCGTTGTGACGTCACCAAACTAAAAACGTTGGAGCACATCGAGGGGCATCCTCATCCTTGTTTTATCGAGATAGAAAACATCACTGCGATTTTCTTGGGCACTAAAGACGGCAAACTGATCCTGTTTGATTACACAAATAACAACACCATTGAATACCCGCTCTGCAAGAAGCCGTGCTTGTTGGTCTCGATCAGCGAATACTCCCGCTTATTCCGAGAACCGCCACCTGAATCTCAAGACCGCAGTAACTGGATTAAATACGCGTTTTATCGCTACAACAATGAACTCAAAAGCCTGATTATTCTCAGCTTCGTGGTCAGCATTCTCGGCGCACTCCAGCCCTTTTTTATTATGAGTGTGTACAACTTCGCCTTAACCTCTAGCTCGCAAGCCACGCTTTATTGGCTCACGTTATTTGCTGTGATTGTTGGGTTCTCGGAATACTTTTTCAAGAAAATGCGGGTCAACATCATCGCCACATCAGGAAAGGATTTGGCGGTGCATATTTCTCAAAACGTAATATCCAAACTGTTGTGGCTTCCTTATTCGATGACATCTACCGCTGGTGTCTCTTCTCAGTTAGCACGATTGAAGGACATCGACACTTTCCGCCGTTTGGTAACCGCAGAGTCAACATTAAGCTACTTCGACATGCCGTTTGTTATCGTATTCATTATTGCCATTGCTCTTATGTCTGGTACCGCAGCGCTAGTCGTTATGGCGGGGTTGATTCTAATGTTGGTGTTCTGTGTTTATTCTCGTTACATCTACTCGCAAGCCACGTCCAAGAGCTCTCGCGCCAACGCCATGGTTTCTTACCAATGGAATGAGATTCTTCGTGGTATAAAAACCATCCAAGGCTTGCCATTATTGCGTGTTATCCAGTCCCGCTTTAGCGCATCGCATTTACAAAGCACCAGCGATGCAGAACATGTTTCAGTGACTAATAGCAGGGTTCAGGCAGCAGGCGGGAGTTTGATTCAGGTTATTGGTACCGCAAGTATCGTCGCGGCCGTTATCGGCGTGATGGACGGCACCTCCGATGCAGGTGCAATGCTTGCTACCGTAATTTTAGTCTGGAAGGCGTTGGGGCCTATTATGGGCATCTACAACTCTATTTCTAAGTTCCAATCCATTAAGGCGTCTTCTGCGCAAATCAACAACCTTATGGCGATGAATGACGATAAGCTAACGTTAGAGAAAAGCCCCCCTATTCGCCTCTTTCAAGGTAGTATCGTCGGCTCTGGTGTGAGCCATCGTTATAGTGGTGCGGCAACAGGCTTAACTAATCTTGGTTTTAAAATTCCACCGGGCGCAAAAGTTGTGATTTGTGGACCAACAGGTTGCGGTAAAACGACGCTCATTTCTATTATCGCTGGGCTAGAGGAACGCTATCAAGGCTCAGTTTCGGTGGACGGTTATAACATCAAACAATTCAACAGTTACCGCTATCGAACCTCGATTAACTACATCCCGTTTAACCTGCATATTTTTGAAGGCTCCTTGGAGACTAACTTCATCTTGCATAATGGGTTAATCCCAACAGAAAAAATGCGTGAAATGGTGAGTTTCTTTGAGCTCGATACATGGTTGCCACAAGGCCTGGACACTCAATTGAGCGTTGATATCTGTAAAAGTTTACCAAATGGTATTCAACAAAGACTGCGGCTCGCATTAGGGCTAGGCAACTGCGAACAATCTTTGATTATCATTGACGAGCCATTTAATGGTGCAGAGCAAGAAAATTCCCACTACTTCAAGCGGTTATTTAGCGACAAACTACTCAATAAGACCGTTATTTTCTCAACGAATGATCCGGGCATGATCTCTACATCCAATATGAGCTTAGTCTTGGAGCCAGATGGCAACCTGAAGTATTTCGGGTTAACCGATAAGTACTTAAAAAGTCTAAGTTAAGTTCGGAATGTGGTGTGGTTCATCATTCATACTTGAGCACGGTCATTGACAAAAATGTAAACGATGAGACTATTTACTCTGTAAGCGCGTACACTAAGGAATCCGATGTATACATTTGTTGCAGACAAATTGGATGTGGTTTATTTATCAACGATACCAGAAAACTACCAGTTACAAGACTTCGACGTGCCTGAAGAAGAACTCGAAATTCGTGAAATTGTAGAGGTATGGTATGAGTGTGCGTTTCTTCCTGACTTTAACCTTCAACACATCGACATCGAAAACAAAACTGCTTTGGTCGAGACACAAGCGCAAGTCGTAAACAACTACACAAGTACGCTCGCTTTTTTACTCAAAAGTCGTACTTATCGCGCAGCACTTAACCGATTATTGAGTGTATGGAGATTGGAGGCAGCAGCTAAAGCACAGCTTGAGCTGCTGTTACTTACGGAAGAACAGAGTAGCAAGCCAGTAAATTAATCAGCTAGGATAAGGGGCTAAAAATCTTAAACCCAACCATCGAATCGGAGACGTTTCTGCACGCGTTCAACCGCCTCTATCTGCATCTGACGAACACGCTCGTTAGATACGTTTAATAACAGGCCTATTTCCGACAAGGTTTTCACTCTCTGGTCAAATAATCCGAATCGATGGATTAAGACTTTCTGCAACTTAGTTGGCAAGGTTTTAATAATATTTTCAATAGCTTGAGTAAAGCACTGGTTTTCACAGTCTTGTTGTGGATCTGGCGTATACTCACTTTCACACAGTTCAAGAACAAATGGAACACGATGAAGGTCCGCAGTGGTCGATACATCAATAAAACCACTAAGAGCAACAAGTTCATCTATACGCTCTGCTTTCACCCCTGAGCAGCGTGAGAGTTCAGAAATAGACAACTCCTTGCTCTCACTTTTTGACGCATCGAGCTTTTTTAAAGCCAGGCTATTTATCTCTTTGCACACATGAGCAGGTAAACGTACCGTGCGGCCATTGTTCATTAATGCCGCTTCTATATTCTCGCGAATCCACCATACCGCATAAGTAGAAAAACGGTAGCCTGGCTCAGGATCGAACTTATCGACCGCTTTTATCAAACCAATGTTACCTTCTTCTATTAAATCGAGCAGAGTAAAGTTATTGCCTGGCCGTTTGAGGTAGCCTTTTGCGATTTTCACAACAAGTCGAAGATTAGACTCAATCAACATTTCGCGCGCTTCTTCATCACCAGCTCGATTAAGTTTGGCGTAATGCAACTCCTCTTCACGAGACAACAAATCAATCCCCACAATATCTTTGAGATAGTGAGCATAAGGGTCTTTCCCAACTGACAACGATTCTTTCATTGACAGTTCATCCGTGACAGCTCGGAACCTAGCAAAGCATTCGTTGTTCATTCCCCGTCCTTCTCAAGCCAACTTATTTCTTATCTTCTTTAATTGTTTTTGTACAACACCGTATGCATCATGCTTTATATGCATTACTTTACACTGAGTGTAGACAGGGGTTCTGATCTTTACCAAGAAATCGCTTATCACTTTAAAACAATTACTGCTTCTATGATAAAAACGTGAGCAGGTGGGGGGTTATATATATGAAAGTGCGAATATTTGTACGCAAATTGGCCTCAAAGAAAACAACGCAACGTAATCGTCAACGCTTACCACGTTACTCTGACTAAACCTTTGAGGCTTGAGGATGGTTTGAAGTATCAGTTGAATTAGCGAGACCTAATTCACTTGACGAAGCGCAGGTTGAAGCTGACAGTCTGTTATAACTTGGAAAACTGCACGATTCTTTCCTTCAGACTTACCTTGATACATCAACTCGTCAGCATCTTGCAAGCTCACGATGTGGGTAAACTCAGGATAGTAAGCACAGCCCAAACTGATACTCAAATGAATTGCTTGTCCACCCAGTATAACAGGCTGATCGTAAACGGCTTTACAAAGCATATTGGCAAAATTGAGTGCTTCTCGCTCTGACAGAGACGACGTAACGAGTGCGAACTCTTCTCCTCCAATTCTCGCCAATGTCATTCGGTCATCAATCATCGACTTAGCGGCTTCTGCGATGGCAACTATTGCTCGGTCTCCAGCAAGGTGGCCATATCGATCATTGATTGATTTAAAATCATCAATATCAAACACCATCACCGTTAAGTTTCGCTTCAAATGATTCAGTAGCGCCAATTGCTCAATCAGGTGTCTACGGTTGTATAGCTTTGTGAGAGAATCCGTCAACGTCATCTCCAGCAATTGCTGATTGGCAATCGTTAATTGCCTTGTCCGAAGAGCAACCATACGTTTGAGGGCAAAAATATGATAAAGCGTTGCAATCGCCATAATGAAAATAGCAATAGGGAAAAGATAAAGTGGATAAACCGTTTTCACCACACTCCAACGGGTGAGGATCCGCTCACGATCCGTATCGATGACTTTTTCAAACGCTCTTGATACCTCTAAAATGGAAGTTGCACTGTGCATTCCTGCTGCAATCCGAAGATCTTCACTATATAAGCTAATTGTCGGGACAAACATACCCGCTCCCGGCGTGGTTGCCATATAAAAGTTAGCAACTTGCAGGTCTGCAACAAAGTACAGCACCTTTTTATCGACGGCGGCTTGTATCATCGAATCATTGTTAATGTATTCTGCGATAGGTGCATTCGGATAATTCGTCTGAACAAACTCAGACTCGTAACTTCCTTTAACAACGCCAATTGGCAGCGTCATTTCGCCAGTTAAAACACTCCTGATATCAACCGAAAGTACATCTTTATTTACGTACAATTTGGTTTGGATAGGCATTATGACTGCGCCAAAGTCCATATACTTCGCTCTTTCGGGCGAGTAGACAAGTCCTCCGTGAAAGTCAGCCTTACCCTCTTTTACGGCTTGTAAAGAAGCATCCCAATCCAAAAGGAGAAACTGAACGTCGATTTGGTTGTTCGCCGCGTACTCTTTCCAAAAGTCGATTAAAACACCTTTAGGTTCACCATCTGGGCTAAGGTAAGAGAACGGCTTCCACGCTTTGGAGTTAGCAACAATTAAAGAATGAGACTCTGACTTGTGTGCATGCGCCATCGGACAAATGGACAGCCACAGTAGTAATAAAGAAGCACACGCTTTTTTACATTTGCAACCATAAGTACCATAACTCGTCGATGACATACCTACTTCTCACCAGTCTTTTTAAACCATAATCTCGGCTGTTTGATTAGACTAAAGATATAGTAGAGTTGCATAAGACAGGAAGTGACGCTTATTGATATGAATCTAACTTAGTAAGTTTTAGTACTTAATTGGTACTTTCAACGCCTAGTTCGCTGAAGCAGTTGAAGCAGTTGAAGCAGTTGAAGCAGTTGAAGCAGTTGAAGCAGTACATGATAAATTAGGAAAACTTATCTGGTACTAAAAATTGAATATCATCAGTTTTGCAAACACCTAGTACCAACAAAAAAGCCCTATTCAAAATCCACCTTGGGGAGAACTTTGAATAGGGCTCTTTGCCTCTATGCTTCATTTTACGGCTGAAGCTACCTTTACCTTTTTTCGCTTTAACGACTCGTGTTTGGAACAGCTGACTGGTAACAACCGCTTTTAACGCGTTGTCTTTGATTTCACCTCTGCCGAAGTCGGTCTCATGTTGTGAGCCACTCGGTTGAGGACTGATTTTACGCTTTGCCATAAATCCTCCTTAATGGTCGAACCAGATTGGACAATAATTATATAAATAAGTCAAATTTATAGATTTAGTTGAATTTTATGCTAAAAAACTTCACATCACCGTCATTTATTTGAAATTTAATCAAAAACATGCTGGTTAAATAGTGACTAAATACAAATATTTGTCCATAAAGCACTAATATATGTTGACTCTTCGTGGAATTAACCTAGACTCAAACACGGCTAGAAAGAAAGTTCTTTGTTTTCACATTTCGTTGGATTACTTGTAACCCGTCGTCCTGTGGTACGCAATAGCAATTTATTTTTCCACGCTATAAGCGCCGTTGAGGCGAAAGATTACATTATTTAGATATTTAGGAAATAGACATGTCTAACACAGCTACTGGCACAGTTAAGTGGTTCAACGAAACGAAAGGCTTCGGTTTCATTCAACAAGAAAACGGTCCTGACGTATTTGCTCACTTCTCTGCAATCACTGGTGACGGCTTCCGTACTCTAGTTGAAGGCCAGAAAGTAGAATTTGTTATCTCTCAAGGTCAAAAAGGCCCTCAAGCAGAGCAAATCAAAGTACTTTAATTCTTAAAGAATTTGATACGATAGCCAGCTTTTAAAGCTGGCTATTTTTTTGCCTAAAACTTATTTTGCCAACAAAACGATATAAATCTATGGCTCTTAAACCAACCATTTACAAATTTCGTATCGCCATTTCCGATATGAATAATGACTATTACGATTCTAAAAATCTAACTATCGCCCTTCATCCTTCTGAAAAGCCGCAACGAATGTTGGCTCGCATTCTAGCTTACTGTTTAAATGCTCAAAGCAATCTGGAGTTTACAAAAGGACTCTCTACGATTGAAGAGCCTGATTTATGGCATGTTGGCGATGATCAAAGCATTACTCACTGGATTGAAATTGGCGAACCAGAACCAGACAGAATTAAGAAAGCTTCTCGCCTCGCAAAGCATGTAAAAGTTTACACTTATAACACCAAAGCGGCTGTCTGGTGGGACAAAATGTCAGGAAAGTTCTCAATGCTTCCCGTCAACGTAGAGAGCTTTGACTATGACGCTATCGACTTGATTTGTCAGCATCTTGACCGAGGTACTAGCCTTTCTGTTATGATTACTGGCAGCTCAATTTTTGTTGATATCAATGATCAACATATCGAAGTAACGGTGAAGGAACTAAAAAACCATGACGTCTCTTAGTGAACTGAGTCAAGAGATGGGATTTGAAGAAATCCCCTTTGTTAAAGAACATAAAGCAGCAAAGCGGCGTTGGTTAAAAGAACAGTCACAACTATTTACAAAAGTTTGTGAGAACAAACCCACAACAGCACCTACTCTTCACCTGCTTGGCCTTTTGACCAAATCACATATTGAAGCAAGTGCTAACTACGAGCAACATGCTCACTCTACCCAGCGTATGCAGCAAGTTCTGACTGACTCCTTGGGTAATGAGCACGCGGATAAGTTTACTAACCAATCTGCTGAAGACCTAATCTTAGTCACCCACCTTTGGTTATACACGCAAGGCTATTTAAATATGGATTTCAGCTTGGCGCACGATCATGCCGAGCAGACTCAAAATACATTGCAGCACGAACTTGTCATGAAACGCATGGACGTTGATGCATTTAGAACCGAACTCATGCAAAGTTTTTATCAAGGTAAAGAAGCCCGTCCGGCTTCAGCAAGTGGCTTTTGGGGTTGGTTTAAACGTCTATTTTCCGCATAAAATACATGGTTTTATCCATTTCAAACAACTGATAGACTTCACGTCCAGTGCAACAAGCATCATGATTGCATTCTTAAAGGACAATTACCCAATGAACATCAAGGGATCATTATGAAGTTTATCCGTTGGATTTTAGGCAAGGTTATCTTATTGCTGAACGCGGTGTTCTCACCTCGTGGTATTAAGCGCACCGCAGAAGAACAGCAACGTATTGATGAAAAAGCGAAACAATACGCACTTTACCAATTTGAAGCCTGCCCTTTTTGTGTAAAGGTCCGCCGTGCAATGAAGCGTCAATCGGTGAACATTGAGCTACGTGATGCAAAAAATAACCCGACTCATCGAGCTGAACTAGAGCAAGGTGGTGGGCGAGTTAAAGTCCCTTGTCTTCGTATCGAAAAAGATGGCGAGACACAGTGGTTATACGAGTCATCTGACATCGTCGCTTACGTTGAAAAAGAATTTGCCTAAGTTCCCCCTATGAACATTGGCGGATGTAAAAGAGGCACCTAACGGTGCCTCTTTTCTATTTTTTCTAGCTAGATGTTGCCGTGCGAGCTTTCCTTATTCAGTCTTCTTGCTCAACTCCGAACTTAAACTCCACTAAGCAAATAACGGGTATGCAAGAACAACACAACGAAGATTACCGCCTAACGTCTGCGTTATTCATCCACGATCAATGTTAGCTCTACGCGCCGATTGCAAGCTTTACCACTCGCTGTCGCATTGCTGCACTTCGGTACATACTCCCCGAAGCCTCTAGAAAACACTCGTTGACGTGGAATACTCGTCGCCAATAGTTGTTTTTCTACTTCACGAGCTCGCTTTTCAGATAGCGTGTCATTGAAGCTTTCAGCTCCCGTGCTATCCGCATGACCATCAATCACGACATCAACATCAGTTCTTCCAGCCAGATAGTGACCAATGTTTCGAATCCAGTCTTGAGATTGAGCAGATAACCGTGCAGAACCCGTTTGAAAATGCACTTGCTCTTTCAAACGTATCATCAGGTGACCACCACTGAGCGTCTCGTGAGGAATGTTATGCCTGCTCAGGAACATTTCCAGAGAGGTCACGTTTTGCGACTTTTTTACTGACGCCCTCGCCGTTTGATATGAACGAGGGGAAGAAGCCACATTGGATGCGCTCGGGTATCCCCACTCTGGGTGTCTCAGCTCAGTGTTTGATTTAGGAGCTGTATCTAAAATGTTCCCACCAGGGACCATATCTTGATCGAGGCTGCTGCACCCGGCCAGAATGCCACAAACAATTAAAAACCAATGCTTCATACCATTACCAACGTAGAAAAACTCTTGTTCATTGTGTCGACAAAACACGCCGAATCTTTAGCGCTTTTGTCCACCGATTGGTTTGTCTATGCAGCGTTCATGCCACTGGAGTCAATGCAAAATCATCTCTCGAATAAAACGCAACACTAAAATACCCTACCCTTACAGTCCATACGTCAGGCAAAGTCTGTTACCAATGGTCTCACTTTATTGTTATTTAATGGTTTTAGTCACTATCGTTAACCGATAAACTAACGCAAATTTCTCATTTAGAGCACTACTATGTTAAAAACCATATCGAAAGGCTTTGCTGTTGTTGTTGCCGTAATGGCTTTGTCGGCATGCGATAGCGGCAAGAGTCAGCCTCAGCAAGGCAAACAATACGAAGTTTTGCCAGTATCCCTTGAAGAATATGATTTAGCTCCCCTGACTGAAGCATTCTCTTTAACTTGTGGCCACTGCCGCTCAATGGAAGAGTTTGTCCCTCAAATTGAATCATTGACCGATCAAAGCGTTGAAAAAATGCATGTAACGTTCAATGAAAGTGCACAAGTGAGCGCCATCATCTTCTATACTGCCGTAATGCAGCTTGAATCAACACCAGATAAAGCGTTTATGGCGGATCTTTTTACTGCTGTGCAAATGGGTGCCGATGCAACGGCTGAGGAACGCCAAATCGCCGTAGAGAAAGCCTTTGAGTCTCGCAACCTTATCAGCCCTTACCATTTAGATGAAGCACAGCAAAAAACGCTGTTTGAGTACATCACTAAGGCAGAAGCGATCACGACTCGCGGCCAAATTAACTCCGTTCCAGCCTTTATCGTAAACGGAAAATATCAAGTGATTACTGGTGGTCATGACAGCGTTGAAGCCATGGCAGAAACCATCAACTTTTTGCTAAAACAACCTAAATAGACAAGGAGATCACGTGTCTAAATTTTTGTTTCCTCTTATTATTTTTATTTTGGCGGGCTTTTTCATTTACCGTACTTGGACAAACCATAAAGTAGCAGATGAAAACTTTGCCAAAGGCCAAGCATTCTTACTAGAAAATGCGAAAAAAGAAGGCGTTATCACAACAGAAAGTGGCCTTCAATACATGGTTCTTGAAAAAGGCGAAGGTGAGGTTCACCCAACTGCAACAAGTAAAGTAAAAGTACACTACCACGGCACCTTGATTGATGGCACGATATTCGATAGCTCTGTTAATCGTGGTGAGCCTATTTCATTTGGTCTTAACCAAGTCATTAAAGGCTGGCAAGAAGGTCTACAATACATGGTAGAAGGTGAGAAAATCCGCCTTTTCGTACCAAGCACGCTTGGCTATGGTAAGAGTGGCTCTGGCCCAATTCCACCAGCAAGTGTTTTGATCTTTGATGTTGAGCTGCTAGAAATTCAATAAATCTAGAAAGCTTTGTCTTAAAGCCAAAGTATCAAAACAGAAAACGCCGCGAACCACGCGGCGTTTTCTGTTTTAAGAAAGGTTAAAAACCAATATAGTGATCCGAAAGCAATGCAATGAACAACGCCAAAAGATGATAGATAGAGAATTTAAACGTCTCCATCGCGGTATTTGACTCTGGTGCATATTTTAGCTTCCATGCATGGTACATAAAGCCAACATTGAGTAGTAGCGAGGCAAAAAGATACACCACGCCGACCATACCAACCAAAACCGGTAGGACACAAACCAAAGTCAATAGCACCGTATACAACAGAATAGAAGTTTTGGTGTACTCAATGCCGTGTGTCACTGGCAGCATGGGAATATCTACCTTGCGGTAATCCTCGACACGATGAATAGCCAGAGCCCAAAAATGTGGTGGCGTCCAGATAAAAATGATCATCACGAGCAGCCAAGCATTCGCATGTAATTGCCCTGTTACAGCAGTCCAACCGAGAAGAGGCGGCATCGCACCGGCAATCCCTGCAATGACGATATTTTGGGGCGTAGCACGTTTGAGGTACATTGTGTATACCATCGCATAGCCGAGCAAACTCATCAAAGTCAACCATGCCGTCAGCGGGTTGACTATCGCATAGAGAAGTACAAACCCTAAGACACCTAAAACTGTAGCGAAGGCTATCACCGATGATGGCTTAGTCTCACCCGATGGCAATGGTCGTTTGTGTGTGCGTGCCATTCTCGCATCAATTCGGCGGTCAATTAGATGATTAAACGCTGCCGCAGACCCTGCCATCAGACCAATCCCCGTTAGGCCAACTACCGCCTGCAACCAGGGGAAATCATCAACCGGGGCTAAGCTCATCCCTACTACTGCCGTCACCAACATTAACGCCACCACTTTAGGTTTCGTTAACTTCAAATAAACGGAACTTAGTCGCTTTCGCCCATTTAACGACAGCGCGATTTCTTTACTCATAGCGAACTCCTTTCGCGGTGTAATTCCAAGCCGTTTTACCCTGCCACAAGTAAAACTGGCTAACACAAACGAGACTCAACATAACAGCGGCACCAAGGTTGTGCGCCACCGCGACATAGATAGGAAGTTGAAATACTACGTTGCTTACACCCAGCATAATTTGGCACACCAGAGTGAATAACAACCACCCTCCGATTCTCTGTGAATGATGAGAATCTTGCCTCATAAGCCCAATACTATAAGCCAATACCACGGTGGCGGTAACAATAGCGCCTATACGATGAGTGACGTGTATAGTCATTCTTGCCGGATACTCCAAAACACCAAATTCATAATTCTCGAATCCAGTTTGCCAGAAAGAAAACGCTTCTTTCCATGAGAGATGGCTCATCCAGTCTCCCTCACAAATCGGCAGTGTGGTACACATCAGCGCAGCATAATTTGACGAAGTCCATCCTCCAAGGAGCACTTGCACCAAAACAACCAGAAAAACCAACAATGAAAAGCCTCTCAGAGAGCTAGAAGATGGAGAGAAATAGAGATTGTTTTGCGCTTTTAATTGGCAGTAAAAAATCGCCTGTAACGCCAATAAAACAAAACCACCGAGCAAGTGAAGCATCACGATGACGGGCATTAATTTAAGAGTAACTGTCCACATTCCCAAAAGTGCCTGCCCAATCACCAATACGCTTAGCAACATCGGAATGGTTGAATTTACACGCTCAGACCTTATTGATATCGCTGCCATCGCAAAAATGACTAAACCTAACGTTCCTGCAAAATAGCGATGAATCATCTCAAGCCATGCTTTCTCATGCTCTACTGCCCGCTCGGGGAAGTTCAGGTTAGCACGTATGACGTCTTCTTCTTGATGCGGCACAGAAAAGTGCCCATAACAACCAGGCCAATCCGGGCAACCTAACCCTGCATCTGAAAGGCGAGTATATGCTCCTAACATGATCACCACGAGAGTTAGCAGCAAACTGAATCTAACCAACTGAATTAATTTCATATGCACTTCCTCTAACCGACTCGTGACAGTTTTAAGAGCTTGCGTAAGTCCGCCAACATACCTTTATTCAATAGGACTAAGTCCTCATTTGGTTTCGGCGAGTAAGACATCACCAGTTGCCCAAGAGGATCAACGATCAACATTTGCCCAGGTTTCACTTTTGCGGTAACCAATTCATTCATTTGCATCGCTAACATCGATACTTCTATGGGAGCTGAATGCTCAGTCTGCCAAACGACTGGCACTACTCGCTCTTGATACTTACCTAAAGCAACATGGCTTTGCTGAAGCAGGTAAAGCTGCTGTTTACACTCTTCAGTGCATTCGTTAGGCAATACATAAGCGAGTTGCCAAGCATGGTCTTTGAGAGGTGACTCTTGACCAAGTTGCTCTAACGTCGTGTATGGTTCGACTAACTCGCCTCTATTGGTCACTCCGCTTTGATACCACCCTTGTGTGAGAATGACTTTTGCAATGACAGCGGGAAGCGCGAACGTACAAACCAGCGCAATCAACATTAGTCGTCCTTTGGTTACTTTAGATGTCATGCTTCACCTCCATGTGACGCAACTTTTTTTGCCAACGAACAAAAACAATTAAAGTCAGTAATAAGAAAACACCTGCCATCGAAAACCATTGAATCGAATAGCCAAAATGTTTGGCACTATTGAGTGGCAATGGATTCCAAGGAAAGTCATAGGGCCAACGAGTTAAATTGTCTGGCTGCAAGACTGCGGGCATAAGTTCAATATTCAGTAGCTGATTCAATTGCGCGATGTTTAGGTTTTGCACGCGAATAACATCGCCAACTTCCGGCATTAACTCTGAACTCAGTGGATTAGTAGATTTTCGGTACAGGCGTCCTGTGATGAAAGTCGAATTATCGAGTTTGGTGACCGTTGGTAACACTGAGCGTTCTGCTCTTCCCTCGACAAAACCAAGCTCCAATAACGCATAGGCACTAGGCTCATCGCTCGTCAATACAATCTGAAATGCTAAATATCCCACACTGCCTTTATGCGTTTGGTTGTCTAACAAAATTACGGGAAACGCCTGAGGAACAACATTAACTTCCACTTTTTTCCCGAGGATACTTTCCTCTCGCCAGTCGTTGTCTTCAAGAACGACGCTTAGTGCTTGGTACGCACTATCCGCACGCGCGAGAATGGCTTGTTCCAATGCTTGTTTTTCCTGCCCTCTCTCAAACTGCCAAAAACCCAGTTTGACCAAAAGAGAAAACACAACCACAGTTAAACCAACTGCAACCCAAAACCGTTTCGATAGCCATAATTGTCTTGATAACAACAATGATGAAACCGGAGGTGCCATGTCCACCGTATTTCTATTCAAACTGACGCTTGTCCTTTTGCTGCTTTTCATTATCTTCAACCTCGCAAAAGCGCTTATCGAAATGGTTCGTGAAGACCCAGATAATCCTGAAAAAAGAGACAAACCCATGAGTCATTACTTAGGCCGTCGAGTCATGTTCTCCGCTTTGGTGGTCGTCCTTTTGCTTATTGCGCTCAGCTCGGGTTGGCTAACACCAAACCCTCGCCCTTATTAGTCGAACCAAGAGTTCACACTGCGCCTAAAGTACGTAAACAAACACAAACAGACATAACCAAACCACATCCACGAAATGCCAATACCAACTGCCCGCTTGAAAGGCAAAATGGTTCTTTGGCGAAAAGTGATCTTTAGCGATTCTGAACAGCAGCACGATCAAGAAGATAGTCCCAAGACAAACGTGTAAACCGTGGAACCCCGTCAACATGAAGAACGTGTTACCGTAAATACCGGACTGCAACGTGAGCCCTATGTCTTGATAAGCATGAACATACTCAACCGCTTGGTAATATAGGAAAAAGCCAGCAAGTACGATGGTTATCTCTAACCAAACAATCAGTGCCGTTCTTTTGTCTTGTTCAAGGCTTATATGCGCCATATGTAGCGTAATAGACGACAATAGCAGCAAGATAGTGTTGGTAAGGGGTATGCCCTGCCACGGCATAGCTTGTGTTGTTTCTCCTCCCGGCGTCAGTGTGAGTGGCCACATCGCTTCGAAGGTTGGCCACAGGACTTCGTTAGTCATGAAGTTATTATCTGCCCCACCTAACCAAGGCACAGAAATCATTCTGGCGTAGAACAAGGCACCAAAAAAGGCACCAAAAAACATCACTTCAGAAAAGATAAACCAGCTCATTCCTTGGCGAAAAGAACGAGTAATTTGCGAGCTGTATTTTCCACTCAGTGATTCAGTAATCACATTACTAAACCAACCAGCCAACATGTAAAGCAAGAACAAGAAGCCCACCGCTAGCACAATGCCACCAATGGTTCCCACTGCACCGTCACTTTGTGTCCCCTGGACGGTCATGCCCGCGCCAACAGCAACCAAAAACAGAGCAAATGCACCGATGATCGGCCAGCTACTTTGAGCGGGAACATAATATGTTCCTGGCTTGTTACTCATAATTTCTCTCCTTACTGACCAACCTTGGTCTGTATCTCTCTCCCTGAGTGGCTAAGAGCCTGTAGGAGGGGGAAGTTTATAGAGTGTGTAAGACAGCGTTAACGTGTGTATAGACTCAGGCAAGTCCGGTTCGATATAAAAAATCAACGGCATTTGAGCTTGCTGTTTACCATCCAGAGGCTGCTGGTTAAAACAAAAACACTCAATCTTATTGAAGTAAGCAGCTCCAGTCCCGGGAGAAACAGAAGGAACGGCTTGCCCCACCAACTTCTGCCCGCTTTCATTAAATGCAAGGTATTCAGTTTGCACTACTTCACCTGGGTGAACATCCATCGAAATCACTTTGGGTCTAAACTCCCAAGGCATATCTGGGCTTACATGCGCCATAAACTCCACGCGAATAGTTCGGCTCATGTCCGGCTGCATACCTGTCGGTTGAATAGCGGCCACTTCACTTGTCTTTCCATTGATTCCCAATGCGTCGCACATCACGTCATAAAGTGGGACCAGTGCATAGCCGAAGCCAAACATTAACAGGGTCGCCAAAAGTAACTTCACTGTGAGCTTCTTGTTTGATGGATTCGGTTTCATGTCACTCACCCCACTCTTTGCTAGTCAATCTCAGGCGGTGTAGTAAACGTATGATGTGGCGCAGGGCTTGGCACTGTCCACTCTAAGCCCTCCGCACGTTCCCACGGTTTTGCAGAAGCCTTTTCCCCGCCACGAATACACTTGATCACCAACCATAAGAAGATCAGTTGTGACAACCCAAATGCAAACCCACCAATTGATACTATTTGATTAACATCAGCAAACTGAATGGCGTAATCCGGTATGCGTCTTGGCATGCCCGCTAAGCCTAGGAAGTGCATTGGGAAAAACAGGACATTGACGGAAATAATTGAGCACCAGAAATGCCATAAACTCAGCTTGTGGTCGTACATATTACCCGTCCACTTAGGTAGCCAGTAGTATGCCGCTGCCATGATCGAGAATACCGCACCAGATACCAACACATAATGGAAATGGGCAACTACGAAGTAAGTGTCATGATATTGGAAGTCCGCCGGCACAATCGCCAACATCAGTCCCGAGAAGCCACCAATGGTAAACAGCACAATAAAGGCAATGGCAAACAACATTGGCGTTTCAAATGTCAGAGCTCCACGCCACATGGTGGCAACCCAGTTAAAGACTTTAACCCCCGTTGGTACCGCAATCAGCATAGTGCAATACATGAAGAAGAGCTCAGCAAAAACTGGCATCCCCGTGGTAAACATGTGGTGCGCCCACACAAGGAAAGATAACAATGCAATGCTGCACGTCGCGTAAACCATCGAATGATAACCAAACAGCTTCTTACCACTGAAAGCAGGCAGAATGGCGGAGATGATTCCAAACGACGGTAAAATCATGATGTACACTTCTGGGTGACCAAAGAACCAAAAGATGTGTTGGAACATTACCGGGTCACCACCACCAGCTGCGTCAAAGAAGCTAGTCCCGAAATATTTGTCAGTAAGAACCATGGTCACCGCACCCGCTAGTACCGGCATAACCGCGATCAACAAGAAAGCGGTGATTAGCCAAGTCCAAACAAACATTGGTAACTTGAACCAAGTCATTCCCGGAGCTCGCATATTTACGATCGTCACGATAACGTTGATCGCGCCCATAATGGAGCTGATACCCATGATATGAACAGAGAATACAAACAGCGCAGTGCTATCCGGGCCATAAGTCGTGGACAGCGGAGCATAAAACGTCCAACCAAAATCAGGACCGCCGCCAGGTAAAAACAACGAGCTCAACAAGATGAGAAATGCAAAAGGTAAGATCCAAAAGCTCAAGTTGTTCATGCGCGGTAGCGCCATATCTGGAGCGCCGATCATCATCGGGATCATCCAGTTAGCAAGACCCGTAAATGCTGGCATCACCGCACCAAATACCATTACTAAACCGTGTACCGTGGTCATTTGATTAAAAAACTGCGGATCGACTAGCTGTAGCCCTGGCTGGAACAGTTCGGCACGAATGATCATTGCCATCGCACCACCTGTTAGAAACATCGCAAAGCTAAACCAAAGGTAGAGGGTGCCTATGTCTTTATGGCTTGTAGAATACAACCAACGAGTGATGCCCTGGGGTGCATGATGCTCGTGACCATCATCGATCGCAATGGTACTGTTCGCACTGGCTTCTGCTGGCGCAGACTTCACTGCCTTATCTATTGGCTTACTCATATTTCCTCCTTAGCACTGCCTTGTGCCTTAAAGGCATTCACATCGGATGCTTGCACTGTATCGCCAGTATCGTTGCCCCATGCATTTCGTTGATATGTGATAACCGCGCCAATTTCTTTGTCACTTAACTGATTAGAAAAAGCCTGCATTGCGGTGCCCGGGCGACCGTTGACAATAATATCTATGTGCTCTGTAACATCTCCGGTTGCAATAGGACTGCCTTTAATCGCGGGAAATGCACCCGGAATCCCCTCACCATTTGCCTGATGACACACAGCGCAACGCGCCGTGTATATCGATTCGCCTTGCGACATCAATTCGTCCATAGATAAGTCTTGAGAGAGCGCTTCTTGTGCCGCCGCTTTTTGAAGCGCGAGTTCTTCCTTCTTACTCGCTAGCCATTCATCGAACTTTTCTTCTTCCATTGCATGCACCACCACTGGCATAAATCCGTGTGCACGACCACATAGCTCCGCACACTGACCGCGATATACGCCTGGCTCATCAATTCTTGTCCATGCTTCATTGATAAAACCTGGAATGGTGTCTTTCTTGACGGCAAAGTCTGGTACCCACCAAGAGTGAATGACATCATCAGAAGTCATCAAAAAACGCACTTTGCGATTCACAGGCAACACCAAAGGGTTGTCTACTTCCAGTAAGTAATGCGCGCCTTTAGCTTCGATTCCATCAATTTGTTTTTGGCTGGTGGCAAGCAAACTGAAGAACTCAACATCTTCACCAAAATAGCTGTAATGCCATTTCCATTGCGAGCCTGTGATCTTGACCGTGATATCCGATTGGCTTGTGTCTTCCATTGCTACTAGAGTTTTTGTTGCGGGAATCGCCATAGCGACAAGAATGATGATGGGTATGACCGTCCAAATAATTTCCACTTTTGTGCTTTCATGGAAATGTGCTGCAACTGCTCCTTTTGACTTGCGATGACGGAAGATGGAATAGAACATCACACCAAAAACAATCAAAGCAATTACACAGCAGATATAGAAAATCAGCATATGTAATTCATACACTTGCCCACTTATCTCTGTGACCCCTTTTGTCATGTTGTAGTCATTTTCCTTTGACCAACCAAAAGAGGAAAATGTGATTAAAATCACATTCAGTGATAAGGCTAGAGTAGTCGTTAATCTTTTCAAAAGATCTCTCCTCTGCTCAGCCGCTACGCCTACGCGAGCTTCCTTGCGTCCCGATGCAAATATCGAACAACTTTACGAAAAATCACAAAAACTACGATTTCGACACGGTTTGTTATATTTATGTTAAAAGGCTAGTTATAGTTCCAAGGTTCTTCAAGAAATTAAATATGATTAAATTTTGTTCGGATAAGAAAAATTAATTCGGTTTATCGATTGCCCTCTTTGAAATGTAATTGAGAACCATTTACATTGATTTAAAAGAAAACATTGAGATACTTACCAAACGAAGTGTCCAAGAAAGTAGGCTCCCCCTACTAAGGAATGACTGATATGACAGCACTAATTACGCAATGGCTAGAACGAGACCCTGATCCTAAGACTCGTGAAGAGCTACAACACCTCGTCGATACGAACAATGAACAAGAACTTACTGATCGCTTTGGCTCACGCCTTGCCTTTGGTACTGCAGGCTTACGTGGCAAAGTGGGCGCAGGTCCAAACCGAATGAACCGCTTGGTGATTCAAGAGACCGCCACTGGTTTAGGGAACTATTTGCTTGAGCAAGTCAAAGATGCCGCGAGTCGTGGTGTCGTTATTGGCTACGACGGTCGTCCCGATTCAAAACAATTCGCGCATGATACCGCATCCGTACTGACGGCCCTTGGTATCAAGGTTTACCTAACGTATGACGTTGCAGCAACCCCAATTGTCGCGTTTGGTGTCCGTACATTGAATGCGGCGGCCGCTGTTGTTGTTACTGCCAGTCACAATCCACCAGAATACAATGGCTTTAAAGTATATTGGGAGAATGGCGCACAGATTATTCCTCCACACGACTCTGGAATCGCAGCGAAAATTGATGACGCAACAACGAAGCCATTACCTTTAATGTCTCTCGATGATGCAAAACAGCACGGTTTGTTAGTTTGGTTGGAAGACGACTACTACCAAACTTACCGTAAGACAATGAACGAAAACGCGCTGCTTACTCCTGACAACAATACCGATATATCTATTGCTTACACCGCAATGCATGGCGTTGGCGCGAATATGGCGGAAACGCTACTTGCCGACGCAGGCTTCCAAAAAGTGGCAAGTGTTAAGGAACAGCGCGAACCTGATGGAAGCTTCCCAACCGTCAACTTCCCAAACCCTGAAGAAGCCGGTGCAATGGATATGGTGATGGCATTAGGTAAGTCCGTAGATGCCGATATCGCTTGCGCGAACGATCCAGATGCGGACCGTTTTGCCGTGGCAGTTAAACGCCCAGATGGCGAGTATCAAATGCTAACAGGTGATCAGGTGGGCTCACTGTTTGGCGATTACTTGCTGGAACAGCAACCTAACGCTTTGGTTGGCAACACCATCGTATCCTCAAGAATGCTGAGCAGCATCGCTAAGGCGCATGGCGCACAATACTATCAAACATTAACTGGCTTTAAATGGCTTACTAACGTTGCCATGGAACAAGAGACAGAAACCAACCCATTCTTGTTTGCTTATGAGGAAGCGCTCGGTTATACCGTGGGTAACAAGGTGTGGGATAAAGATGGTTTATCTGCAATCGTCGCGTTTTCACAGCTAACAGGCAAGCTTAAAGCGCAAGGCAAAACACTGTGGGATAAACTGGAAGAGCTGTACCGCGAGCACGGTTTCTACTTCAACGCACAACGCAGCATCGCTCTCGACCCGAACTCTCCACCAATCGGCGACAAACTCCGAGCCAATCCACCAACAGAGATTGCTGGTAAAAAAGTTGCAGTAACCGAAGATCTAAAAACATCGGTTCGCATGTTTGACGACGGCTCTGAAGAATCCATTGACTTACCAGCAAGTGACGTATTGATTTATCACCTAGAAGATCAATCTCGCGTGATTGTTCGTCCTTCTGGTACTGAGCCAAAACTAAAATGTTACTACGAAGTCATCAACCTCTTCCCTGCGGATATGAGCTATGAACAAGCACAGCAAGCAGCAGAAGCGAAGATGAACGAACTTATCGACGCGCACCAGCAAAGTTTGTAAGTCAAAGAGAAACATAGATATTTGATACAACAAGAGGCGCAAATTCGCGCCTCTTTTTTGATTTTCACTAGAACAAGTCAAGCTAACCCGTGCTTTCCCTAGCCTACAATTTCCTTTTGTAGAAAGTACTTGTGGATGCCCTCTGCAGGATAGCCTGAGTACTGCCCCACTTTCTCAAAACCCAATTTGAGATAGAACTCAAGAGCTTGAAAGCTGTAGGTATCCAAATAAACATGGGTAACCCCATGAGGCTTTACTTTTTGTTCTAGCATCGACATTAATTGACTACCGAGACCAGAGGTTCGACTTTCAGCGTCTACCCACAAAAACTCAACAAACACCGTATTTTTAAACATTTCGCCAGTCAAGCCACCCATGATCTTGCCATTCTCATCTTTTGCGAAACAGCCTACAGCATGCACTTCCCCTTCAGGTAAATGCAGTCGGTTATAAGATCGAATACCTTCACGAACAAAATCAAGGTCTGTTTGATCTGGATTTAAACAAAATTCAAGCTTCATATATCCTCTCCTTAGGAAACACCAATATCCTAAAACAAAAAGCCAGCAATTGCTGGCTTTCTAATGGAATATGATAACTTTACAAGGCGAAACTACTCAGCATCCACAACGCCAGAATAACAAACACTAACCCCATTAGTTTATGTTGATACGTGCGGAATTTTTCGTTCTCGAGCAGCCCTTTGCCCAATGTGCCTGCTAACCCAACAAGTAATAAATTGAATGACAAGCCAAGAACGTTCAACAATAACCCTAGCGCTAGCATCTGCTCACCGGAAGATGCAGTGATATTGCTTGAGACAAACTGCGGCAAAAACATCACAAAAAAGACCAAGGCTTTAGGGTTAAGCAAATTACTCATCAAAGCACGCTGATAATAAGTTGATGCCATTTTGTTTTGACCATCAAGCTCTGGAGCCGAAGATGCCTCAGCTCGTAAGCAGTCCCAACCCATTTTTAACAAGTAAGCGCCACCTAATAGATGAAGGACTTTAAGGGCTATTGGGCTCATGGCAATCAGGGTAGATACGCCCATCGCAGCAAGCAAAGTAAGAATAACACCAGACGTCGCATTGCCTAAGCTAGCAAAAAGACCGACCTTCTTACCGTAACTCATACTAGAGCTCGCTATCAGCAACATATCGGGCCCTGGTAACAGCAACAAAGCCACTACTGCGGTGAGATAAACAGGAAGTACAGATAAATCAATCATGATGGAACCGCTTTTCTACAACAAGGCGGCGAATGTTATACCAACAAAATAACATCATCCAGCCCAAAATAGCCAAGATAAGTCAAAAAATAAAAATCATAGTTTGCCCAGTTGAAAAGTAGCAATCAATTCGCCTGTTTATCAAAATCGAATAGCAATTTTGTACAAAAATAAGCACGATGGATCCGTTACACTTCTAAAATGATTTTCTTGAGCAGACCGGATAAAGATGAAAGAAAAGAATAAGGAAATCGCTACCTTCAAGATAGCTCAAGAGCTCGGCGGTTTAGAACTTCTCGATGCAAAGTATGAGAAGCAGAATTTTTCACGCCATAGCCACGAAGGTTACACTATTGGTGTCATCGAAAAAGGGGCACAACAATTTTTTAGGACGGGCGGGAATCATATCGCGCCACAGGACAGCATCATCCTTGTTAATGCAGATGAAGTACACAACGGGCATTCAGCCTCGGAAGGCGGTTGGGAATACAAAGCAATGTACCCTGTACCTCAGCAGTTTCAAACTTTAGGACAAGAGCTTGGTTCACCAAATGTAGCTCTGCCCTATTTCCCTCAACCTGTGGTTTACGATCCTGAGCTGGCTAGTCAGTTACGATTGGTATTTGAAACACTAGAAAAATCAGACAACCGTTTATTGAGAGAAACTTTGGTTTACGGCACGTTGATCAAGCTAGCCAGTAAACACAGCACTCATCGGGCACCACTGAAAGAGTCAACCAGAGCTCAGCGACAAGTGCAGCTCGTCAGAGAATTTTTGGAAGACTTTCCACAAACGGACGTCTCACTAGAAGAACTCGCCAAACTGTCTGGATTAAGCCCTTTTCATCTGCTGAGAGAGTTTCAAAAGCAATTTGGCTTTCCGCCTCATGCCTATCAAATTCAGCAACGTTTACGTATGGCGAAGAAGCTACTAAAAATGGGACAAAAAATTTCAGACGTGGCACAAGAATGCGGCTTCCATGATCAAAGCCATCTGCATCGACACTTTAAAAAAGCCATGGGCGTCACTCCCGGCCAATACGTCCGTCACAGCTAAAGCAGCAATATTGTACAAGGCGTTATGCGACTACCGAGCTATCTTGGTAATCTGATTTAGGAATAAATAAGAAGAAACTATGGACCACACTTTGCCGTTAAAAAAAGAATCAAAAGCCACGCTATTTTGGCAAGGTACACTTGCGATGATGCCTCTGAGTATCGCAGTGCTCCCTTGGGGCTTACTCGCAGGCTCATTCGCAATTGATACTGGGCTTCACCCTTTGGAAGGACAAGCACTATCCGCCATTTTGTTCGCAGGTTCTGCACAGCTCGTCGCGATGGGAATGATTAAAACGGGAGCAGGTCTAGTGACCATGTTACTGACAACGTTTTTTATCACCTCTCGACACTTCCTCTACAGTGTATCGATGCGCAGTAAAATTGCACCGCTCCCTCTAAAATGGCGATTATCACTCGGCTTCTTACTTACTGACGAGCTGTTTGCGATTGTAGGCCACCATTCCGATAAACAATTTAATCGCTGGTATGCACTTGGGGCTGGTCTGAGTTTTTACCTGTTTTGGAATGTCGCGACATTGACGGGCATTATTGCGGGAAGTCTAATCCCTGAACTGAACGAAATGGGTTTGGAATTTGCTGTAGCCGCTACTTTTATCGCGATAGTAGTACCCACCATTAAAAATGCAGCGGTGCTCGCGAGTGTTATTGTGGCTTTGGTGAGCTCAGTTGCCCTAACCTATTATCAAATTGAGGGAAGTTTGATGATTTCGAGCATTTTAGCCATGCTTACTGGTTACTTTGTGGAACAAGTAAAGGAGAAACGCTAATGATCATGTTGGCTATTTTGCTGATGACGGTACTTGTTTTCACCAGCCGCTACTTGTTTTTAGAACCCAAGCTACCATTGCGATTAGGGACGCGCACTCAAAAAGTACTCAATTACGCTAGCCCCGCAGTACTGACTGCGATCTGGGCACCGATCGTTTTCATTCCCGATGGGGAGCTCAGCGTCAATGTGCAAAACCCATTTTTACTGGCTGCCGTACTGGCTGCTTTAATCGCGTATTTTACTAAAAATGTTCTTTTAACGACGGTTATCAGTATGGTGGTATTTCTCGTTCTACGAATTTGGCTTTAATCCGCCAACCACTCAATCTCCAACAAGGTGACATCGCCACACTTTAATCGACCAAGGAAGATGTCACCTTCATGTACCTCACCAACGCCCTTTGGTGTACCAGTCATCACTACATCGCCATCTTGAAGTGTTGTGTAACTGGTTAATTCATCCAGGATAGTTAGCGGCGGATAGAGCATTTGGTTAACGTGACCTTTTTGTACACGAACACAGTTGATTAAGAGCTCAAGGTTTAGATCATTGATATCAATGTTATCCAAAGAGACAAACCGACTAAACACAGCGGAGCCATCAAATGCCTTAGCACGCTCCCACGGCAACCCCTGATTTTTAAGCGAGGATTGCAAACCACGCTTGGTCAGATCCAATCCCAAACCAACCGCTGAATAACGTCCATCCTTGATCAAAAAGCAGATTTCAGCCTCATAATGAAGGGGCTCTTGATGGAATGAACGCAGAGTTGTTGATACGGAGGTTGCGGGTTTATTAAATACAACCATTTGCTCAGGCATTGCATTATTAAGCTCATGAATGTGTTCAACGTAATTTCGTCCAACACAAAGCACTTTACCCACTTCTACTTTCTTTTCTTCAACTTGAATAACACTCATCATTCTTCCCTGCAAAACAAAAATCCCATCATAATCTAACCTATTGACTTAACGACACTAAATAGCAACCTCTAGTGTAAAAAATAAGACATTCACCCCGTTTTGAATTTTGTATCATCTAATTGAAACAGCAAAGTATTTGTAAAACAAATAGACAAAAAAGCCAGCACGAGGCTGGCTTTAGATCAATGAGCTTGAATAATAGTTCTCGCTAAACCCTATTATAGGTAGTAACGAGCACCTAACGCCCATTTGTCATCAGTTTCACGACCATTGTCGTCATTTAGGTCAAACTGGTAACCCGCGTAACCAACAAATTTAGGCGTGAAGTTGTATTCTGCTTGTAGTGCCATTTCTTCACGAGCAGTTTCTGTTTTAGAGTTCTTAAACTCTTTACCTTCCACCATTTCATAGTTAACACTCAAGTTTAGGCTGTTCGCCAGAGCGTATGCGATGATCGCCTCGTACGCATCACTTTCTTCTAAACGGTCACCTTTTGCACTGAAGTTCATGTTTTCGTTTGAACCATAAACTGCAGCAAGGAATAGGCCTTGGCCGTACGCACCGTAAGATGCTGATACAACGTGTGATTCCGCCGTGTGCTTACCTGCATATGCAGGGTGCTGGAAATCGCCGCCATTGTAAGAGTAACCGATTTTAGCGCCCATGATTGAGTAAGAAAGCGCAGCTTGCACACGGTCATCGTATTTAGCACCGCCAGTTATAACTCCAGCATCGTTGCGCGTGTAATCATCGTTTGCACCCTGCCAACCAAGACCAAAGTTGATCACACCCGCTTCACCCAGCTCGATGGCATTACGGTAAGAAAGCATTTTATCCGCACGGCCAGTGCCAAGGTTTCCATGATCGTCATAGATGAAGTCGTTGGCAAACGCGATTGGCATATCTGCAATACCTGCGACATCGTAGTAAGGTGACCATTGCGTACCACCTACTGCACGACCATAAACCTCATGCGTTACACCTAAGTAACCTAGACGCGTTTTAAACGACTCTTCACCACCGTCTAAGTAGTTTAGCGCCCATTCACCACGTGCGTCTGCGGTGAAGCCATTACCCAAATCCTGTGTCGCAGAGATATTGATACGAGGAGAGTTAGTACCCACATCCGTGTCACCTTGCTCTGATCCATTTAAATTAACAGAAACGTGGCCGCCCATCGAAAATGTTGTGCCATCGTTATTATATAGTTCCACTGCAACTGCTTGAGTACCGAAGGTTGCTGCCGCGATTGCCGCTGCTAATAATTTTTTATTCATTTCTAAATCCATTACTTATTAGTTGGTTAGTCAGTTTTAGACCCGGCTTTGGTTCACTTTCGTAAAAACGAAATGATGAACAAAGAGAGGAATACAAAGGCTATCCGAGGCATCGTTTCCACCAGATTAGTTTTACCTTTGTGTAACAACTGCCGACACTTTATTTGATTAGTTCCTGACAACCGAGTGAAAAGATCTCAGACAAAACCTAAAAAGCAATCGTTTACTTAGCCTTCAAGAAATCGAGAAATAAAAACCTTACAATAAGAAATGCTTTAGAGAGAGTTAGCTCACAAATAGCTGATGATTCGCTATTTTTAGGCCAAACTTCCCTGCCAAATTGAAATGTTTACTTACATTTAGGGTCAAGAAGCAATTCAGGAACTTTTTGAAAAAAACACAGTCTTTAACGGAGAGGAAAAAACCTCAAAAAAGATAAACCTTTCTTTTTATAAGTGGTATGAGAAGGGGAACTTATTCTTTCCAGCAATAAAAGTGCAATCAAATCATAACTTAACAGAAATCTATCTTTCATTTTCAGCCTTTACCTTAGCGTCATCAACACATCGGGCAAGAAAGCCCATCGATTACAACTAGGGTAATAAGAAAATGAAAAAGGCAGCACTAACTACTGCAATTCTTACAGCATTGGTATCAGCACCATCATTCGCAGCAACTGTATACAAAAACGACGGTACTGAATTAAAAGTTGGCGGCCGCGTTGAGTTTCGTGGTGACTTCATCGGTTCAGACGGTGCTGAAGTTGAAGGTTCCATGGAAGATAAAAGCCGTGCTCGTCTTAACCTAAAAGGTAAAACAGACATCGGCAACGGCCTTTCTGCTTTCGGTGTTTACGAAGCCGAACAAAAAACGGGCAAGAGTGAATTCAAAAACCGCTACATGTATGCAGGCGTCGACTCTGATATCGGTGCTTTCTCTGTAGGTCGTCAAGACATGGCTGCAGTCATCATCTCTGACATGACGGATATCACAGAATTCTCTGGTGTTCAGCAAGTTATTGATTCGTCGTCTGATAAGCAAGACAGCGTTTTCGCATACCGTGGTGCGTTTGATGCACTACAACTTCAAGCAACCTACCAAGCAAACTCTAGCGATAACGAAGATAAATACGGCATCTCTGGAATGTACTCACTACCAATGGGCCTCGACTTTGGTCTTGCATACTCTGGTGGCGATGTAGATAAAGATAACTCTGAAGATCAAATTCTAGGTGGTATCGCTTACTCGATGGACAACCTTTACCTAGCAGGTACTTATTCTCAAGGTTCCCTGACTGACTCTGAAGACTTTACGGCTTACGAGCTAGTCGCAAGCTACAAAGTAGCAAGCAAAGTGACACTTGCAGCTCTATACACAGCTCAAGAGAATGATCCAGACAACGGTTCAAAGTACGACACCGTTGAAGGTATCGAGCTTGTTGGTTACTACAAACTAAACAGCAACTTCCGTACTTACCTGTCTTACTACATCAACCAACTTGATGAAGCAAAAGATGCAACAACAGGTCTAGTAACAGAAGGCGAAGATACACTGCGCCTAGGCGTACGTTACGATTTCTAGTTCACTCTTGTCCTAAGAGCGAGTCCACTTGGCCAGCACCTTTGCTGGCCATTTTTTATGTAACCCAACACAACTCGATAAGTTTTCACACTATCCAAGCATCGCTCAGCAATGAAAAACGAGCGTAACGACGCCTACTTCTGCCCTCTTTTAATGCGATTGATCACTAAGTTAGTGCATTTCATCTAATCGACAACATAGAAAAACAAAAAAACCATTTAAAATCAAACATATAAAAGTTGGCACGTGTTCTGCAATATTATTTATGCAAATGCATGGCAGCGTTTGTGCTTCTCGTTCTTTGTACCTGTTATAACAGGCACGTCCTTTGAATTGGTAATGTCGCCTCCCTCTGGGAGGCATTTTTTTATTGGCGCGAAAAACAATAGGACGTATGATCCCGCCACCTCTATCAAACTGGAATTTTTCAATTGAATCATCATCCTGTTCAAGGTGCGTCCTGGATGCTAACAGCTGGCTTGGCATTCGCCATAGTGAACAGCTTCGCCCAAATTGCTAGCATCAACTTTGGTGTCTCCTCCACCACATTTGCGTTATTCCAATATGCAATCGCCTTATTTGTTATTCTGCCCTACCTACGTACACTTGGGATTAGACGTTCTTTAAGAACCCAACACTTTGGCTGGCATGCATTCCGCATTTTTCTCTCTGTTATCGGGATTCAACTTTGGTTATGGGCTCTCGCTTACCCAGTTCCAATTTGGCAAGGTATTGCACTTCTCATGACCTCCCCGTTATTTGCCACAGTTGGTTCTGGCTTGTTACTCAAAGAAAAAGTAGGTACTGCACGCTGGCTCGCTACATTGACGGGGTTTGTTGGTGCCATGATCATTCTTGAGCCTTGGGCAGACTCATTTACATGGGCGACCCTGCTCCCTGTTGGCGCCGCATTTTTCTGGGCAGCGTATTCATTAATGGTTAAAAAAATGTCGGTAAACGATCCGCCATCAACCATGGTTGTCTATTTATTGCTGCTGATAACACCATTTAATATCTTGTTAGCGATACCGACGTTTACTATGCCAGATACGTGGACGATATGGGGTGTGCTTTTAGCCGCAGGTGCACTTACAGCACTCGCTCAATGGGCTATCGTTAAAGCATATGCAGTAGCAGACGCCTCATTTGTGCAACCATTTGATCACGCCAAACTGCCTTTGAATGTTGTTGCTGGTTGGTTGGTGTTTGGTTGGGTGCCACCTGGTCGTTTATGGTTAGGTGCTGCGATTATTATTGCATCTATTGCGTTTATTACGCATTGGGAAGCGAAAAAGACAAAGTTAGTTGAAAGAAAAATCTAATTTAAAAGTTCTATATTTTCAGGAAAGGAAATGAGGAACCCATATGAGTCAACCAATCAAAATTACACTGTATCGCTGGGCTGGTAGTTGGGGCCCATTCAAAGTCAATATTCCTTGTGGTGAATGTACATTAACCAAAGATATTTTAAAGGATACTTTTGAAAACGAACTAGCCAATGTGCCCGTTGAACTTGAAGTAAAAGATTGGTTATCGCACTGGTGGGAACCATTAAAAGCTGGTGCTTGGCATGCACCCATTCTTCTTGTCGAAGGGAAAGTTATCAGCCAAGGAGAAGCATTGAATCGGGGTGTGCTTGTACAGTCTGTTATTGCTGAGTGGGTAAAACGCGATGAGCTAAAAGGCAACATTGTTTATGGTAAAGCAACTTGCCCTTACTGTGTCAAAGCCAAACAATTACTTGACGAGGCTGGCGTTCAGTATGAGTACCATGATGTAGTTAAAGACAGCGCCGCCTTATATCGCATGATTCCTGAAGTAAAAGCCATCATTGGCGAAAAAACACCGGTAACAGTGCCGCAAATTTGGTTAGATGGAAAATATATTGGAGGCGCTGACGATTTAGAAAAGTGGTTATCAGCAAAGGGGCTAGATAAAGTGCCTAACAATGTTGTGGAGATACCAAGCCAATCCGCGTAATTCTAGATTTAAATGTCATCAGTCTTTGAGTAGCGTTTTGCCAATGTTGTGCAATATGTTGGCTACTTACTAACAACAAAACAGAGAAAAGCAAAAAGCCCTGATTTTTCAATCAGGGCTTTTTAAATTATTTCGCCAGTTTTTTAATAACACGAGCAAAAACAGAAGCTTTTTTCTTCTTCGCTTTACCGTAAAGCGCTTTGTGCATCGCGTCTTTTGCAATCATCTGGCCAATATAAGCACCACCAAGTTCGTTACCCATGACCTTCTCCTGAATGTATTGACTTAACTATGTAGTAATTTTACACCACAAATAGATAAAAACAAGACTCCAGTCACATTTATTTTGTAATTAACTTTCAGTTTGGTTTTCGTGGATTTTTTGAAATGAGCGTCTATCGCTTCGGTTGTTGGTATGTTTTACCCGCCGCGACGTACGTATCTTTCTGTTTGATTTCAAAGAATGTTTCAAAGAACCACGCTGCAAACTTGATCAAGTGATCGCCTTCATTCATGACGTGCTCTACGTATTCTTGCTCTTCTCCGGACTCGTCTTCTTGAGTGGTAATATGGTAAATACGTTTCTCACCATCAACTTCTGCAAGGCCAAACTGACCCGTTAGGGATTGCGCCGCTTGTGCAACTTCTTCTTCCTCACACGCCTTCAAGACTTCGAGCGCCTTTGGCATGCTTTCTTGCTGAGTAATTTCTTTTACCAGTGTTTCAAATTCGTTTTGTTGCATTCTTTCACCTAACGATTAGAGATCGGATAGCCATTGGGCAGAAATGTATTCCAAGCTTGAGAGAAGTATCAAGGTTCGCCCTCTTCCTTTCAAACCAAGTTATTCAGTATACACAACAGGCCAGACTTAATTTAGCTGCGCATTTTAGAAAGCCGACCTTCTGGTTGCAAGTATATTCAGATGGAAGTTTCTGCTTGAACCGTCCCTTCTGGCACTTTACGAAATTGGCTTAGTACAAGAACAAAGCAAGAAAGTAACGCAATAAACAAATAAAACACCCCAAGCTGCTGCTGATTCGTAACCCATGAGTCTACTAAGTACCCACCAAACAAACCTGCTAAACACATTTGAATAGAACCAGATAACGCAGAAACCGCGCCTGCCTGTTGCTTATGTGGCGAAAGTAGCAAACTGATCGATACTGGGAATGACATGCCTTGGGCAAAACTTAAACACGTGAATGCCGTCAGCAATGAAAATACACTGAAGGGGGTAACCAGCAACATGACGCCAGCAACAGAAACAATCGCGAAACTCATCAGCAAGATTTGCTGAGCTTTGTAACGAGCATTGATCAAATTCAGCACTAAGCTACCCGTCAGCAAACCAACTGATGGTATGATCATCAAAGAGCCGTAATCTGCCGCCGTTAATCCTAACTCTTGTTGCATTAAAAATGGATACAAGGAGAGAGTAACCAGAGCCGATAAATAACTAAGCCAGTTGTAACTCGCACTACCAATCACTTGTGTATTCGTTAACAGACGCAAATAGTTCGCGCTTACTTCGCCTACTTTAAATTTTCTCTTCGGATAAGGCAGCGTTTCTGGCAGCACCAATAAACCAAGTGTAAAAATTGCCATTAAGTAAATCAGCACAAACACGAAGACAGCATGCCAACTCAGGTGAAAAGCAATCCAGCCACCAAACAGCGGAGCAATAATTGGCATCACTGAAGCAGTGACTGAAATATAAGATAGCGCTTTGGTTAATTGCATACCGTCATAACTATCACGCAGTACTGACCGACCAAGTACCGAAGCGCTGCCCGCTCCTAGGCCTTGCAGTAACCGTCCCGCTTCAAGGGCAACAATGTTGTCCGAAAACGCGATGCAAATAACCGTACCAACTAGATATACACTTTGCCCCAAAATAAACACCGGCCGACGACCAATCGCATCAGACAATGGGCCGTAAAAAAGCTGAGAGATACCGAAGCCAACGAGAAATAGCGTGACGAGATTCTGAATCGAATGTTGCGGCAAATTCAAGTCATGACCAATCAACGGCAAAGAAGGAAGATAAATACTAACGCCAACTTGGCCTGTGGCAATGATCATCATCGCTAATAACAATGGTGTTTTACGCAAACGTTCCTCCTACTTTGTGACAGATTGATGGCAAACAGTGTATATTTGATACTCAAAGATGATAATCAGCTAAGTTGGAAAGGAATTAATTCCCAAGGAGATACAATGGACTGGATTCAAAGCGTGAAGAGTTATATTCGTGTGGTCGAAGAAGGTAGCTTTAATGCAGCAGCGCGGAAACTCAATACCACCAGCTCAGCTATCAGTAAGCGAGTTCAATGGCTAGAAGATAAAATTGGCGTTCAACTACTCAAACGTACGACCCGCTCAATTAGCCAAACTGAAGCTGGTGCGCTGTTTTATCAACGAGCAAAAAGTCAGCTTGATTCATGGCAATCGGTATTAGATGAAACTCGCTCAGTCAACCAATCACCAGCGGGGCTATTAAAAATTGGCGCGACACTGGCCGTTGGTTCCAAGTTTCTAGTTCATTATCTCGATGATTTTCTTGAGAAATATCCAGACATCACACTTCAATTAACAACAACGCTACCAGGCCAATTGCCAGAGCTAAGCTTAGACCTGTTTATTAGCCGGGAATTAGAGCAACTGAACTCTCTGAGTTTCAAAGCCACTGCGCTTTTCGAACATAAAGCCCAGTTTTACGCTGCGCCTAGTTACCTAAAAAAATATGGAACACCGCAATGCGTTGAGGATCTGACAGAGCATAATGTCCTGATTTGGGGAGAAAAACCCTCACGAGAAATCAAAACAAATCGAGGTAAGCGTATCAGCTTGTCCGGTAACTTTGCCACGACCAACCCAGAAGCGCTGTTTCATGGTGCCAAAAGAGGCATGGGTATTTTGATGACGAACAACGTCATGATCAAAGATGATCTCAAATCCGGCGCGTTAGTCCCTATCCTGCCCGATATCACAGCGGATAAAGCCACTGTATATGCCTACTATCCAAAGCTGGATTATCAGCATACCCGGACTAAGCTATTCCTCGATTATCTCAAATCACGATTAGAAGAGGAGAAGCGCGCCTAGCTTAGCGTTTTTATCGCTATACCTTTAAAAGGTTCAAGCATAAAAACATGAAAATAATGATTTGTTCGTTCACAAAATTTGAAAAATCTGCCTTAGTAACCGATAGTTTATTTGATGCATATCAAATAATAATTCGTCGTGTCTTACACGATATGTTAATAACAACGCTAGGTGAAATGCTCGATGGGTCAGGTACAAATCAGTTTCCACAAAATTGATGAGATATTGAAGCTAAACGGCACGGCTCAGCTAAACCGAGTCACGTTAGATATTCATCAACACTTGCAGAGCCATTGCACTTGCGTTGTAGAAGTTGCGCATCTTCAGCATTCGGCTCATACCATTTCCTTCGCCAGCAATGGAAAAATTACAGACAACCTAAGCTACCACCTTTCAGGCACCCCCTGTGAAAAAGTGGCGAAAGACATTGGCGAACATATTTTCTATCAAGACCAGGTATACAAGCGTTTTCCTGAAGATCAGATGTTTCAAGAAGATGGCATTCAAGCTTACATTGGCCTGCCATTGAAGACACAAAATGGCGAAGTTCTGGGAATTTTACTGTCTACCTTTACCCGAAGCATCCACGCGAAAGAAGCGCAAGATATCCTCGACTTCCACCGATTTTATGCCAATGTCATTATTCATAGCTTACGTGAAAAGTGGGTCAGTGAACGTTCAGATAAGCTTCTTAATCAGCTTAGCTATGAGGTATCGCATGATAACCTAACTGGACTGCTCAACCGTAGCTGTTTAGCTGATACCTTGGAGACATTAACGCAGCAAGCGACTCGTCCATTCAGTTTGGCGTATCTTGATATCGATAATTTCAAATCGATCAATGATATCAACGGAAACTATATCGGCGACCAAATCATTAAGTTCACAGCTAACGCCATTCAACAGAGCTTGTCGTCGCCAAACAATGCGTTCCGTGTTGCAGGAGATGAATTCGCCTTCATCACGTACGACGAAGATCCTGTCGCCGTGTGTCAGGAAGTACTCGACAAAATTGAAAGCGGCTACAGCGACAAATCTAACCGGATTTCTTTCACCGTTAGTATTGGTATTGCACGTGCCCCAGTACATATGTTGAACAGCGATGAGCTGATTTTGAATGCCAGTCTCGCTCTCAAAGATTGTAAAAAACACCGCGATACACGGATTCAGCATTACGACACACACCTTAGTGCGTTATACCACCGTAGGACGCAGCTTATTGAGGCAATGCGAATCCAGCTAAGTACTGATATACAAGACAGCGATGAGTTGTATGTAGTGGTTCAACCGATCGTTGATATCACGAGCGACCGCTGGAATTACTTTGAAATTTTGACTCGTTGGAATAGCAATATCTATGGAAATACCTCTCCAGCGGAGTTCATTGAAGCTGCCGAACAATCAGGCCTGATTATCGAGTTAGGTGAACGGATTATTGAACTCGCGTGTATCGCAAAGCAAGAACTCGAAGCGAACCTAGGCTATAAAGTCAAACTCTCCATCAATTGCTCAGCGTATGAGCTGGTTGATTCCAACCGTTATATTAATCACTTAACCAACATGGTTGAAAAGTATCAGCACGAAGCAAAAGACTTTGTTATAGAGCTCACCGAGACCGTCTTACTCTCACAAAGTGGCCGTGAACAGATGGTACTTAACTCGTTGCGATACTTGGGTTTTAAAGTCGCACTGGATGATTTTGGTACGGGATACTCAAGCTTGAACTATATACACAATTATCCGATTGATAGCATCAAAATCGATGCTACCTTTGTGCAGAACATGCTCTCAAATACAACCTCTGAACAAGTAGTGTTTTTGATAGCGCAATTGGCAGAGCTGCTTGATGTGGATTTGATTGCCGAAGGCGTAGAAGACGATAGAGCACTACAAAAGTTAATTGAAATGGGCTGCCACTACATCCAAGGTTATTTTTACTCTCGTCCACACAGTGTTGAAGAAATCGTACACCTGATAAATGAACGTGAAGTGCGGAGTGCCTAACGTACTGAACAGACTGCTGTCATAGAATTCAAATCTAGTTAATGCACAAAGTAAAAGAGACCAAGCTATGCTTAGTCTCTTTTTGTTTTTTAAGCGAAGTACTTTATTACAGCACTGCTTTCTCTTTATCACGTAATAGTCTATCCATTTCATCTCTGTTCGCGACAAAAGTAGCCATCTCTTTCTTAGGAACAGAACTCGCCATTGGGATATTTGCTCGCATAGCGTTAACTGGACGGCCGTATTCAATCAACTCATAGTGAAGGTGTGGCCCAGTCACTCGACCTGTTTTACCAGAAAGACCGATACGCTGGCCTCGAGAAACCTTTTGCCCTTTCTTCACCAAAATCTTACTTAGGTGTAAGTAACGGGTTTTGTATTTGCTGCCGTGCTCAACAACCACGTAGTTACCCGCATATGGGTGTTTACGAGTCATGATCACTGTACCATCACCAGTAGAAACGACTGGTGTACCGGTTGGTACAGCAAAGTCAGTGCCGTTGTGCGGCGCAACACGCCCCGTTACTGGATGTAAACGATTAGGGTTGAAGCCAGAACTGATACGCCAACGACTACTTACAGGGTAACGCTGGAATGCGCGCTGTAAGCTTTCACCTTTGGCATTGTAGAATTGACCATCAGTATGAAGGTAAGCGGTGATCTCGCGGCCGCGATTATAAATCTTAATCGCCTCAATTTCGTTCTTACCTGTTGGTACACCATTGATGCTTTGTGAGCGACGAACAACTTCAAATCGGTCACCTGCACGAAGATCACGTCCAAAGTTAAGTTGTTCTTTGAGTAAGCTTACGACTTGACTCACTTCCGCTGACGTTAAACCTAAACGACTCGCAGAAGAAGAAAAACTGCCTTGAATGACGCCAACTAAAGGTTCTTGGCTCCACACGCCAGGAATGGAAATATCAGTAAAGTCATAGCTACCGTCACTATTCAGCTTGTAGACCACTTTATCTGCAATAGAAAATTGCAGTTCCATTTTCGCTAACTCGCCTGTTGCATCATCACGCCAGAAACGGAGCGTATTGCCCGGCTTAAGTGTATCAAGTGCCAAGTAGTTCAAATCCGTTTCCATTACTTTCATTAACGAGCTGTAACCGAAACCGAGCTGACTAAAAATAGTGCTTAGGTTGTCACCTGCTTGGATTTGATATTCGAAGTTCGGGGGAGTGACAACTTCGGCAGTTGTCGCATCAAGAATTTTTTCAACGACCTGAGATTCAGGTAGGTTCAATGCGATGGTTTTGGTTAAAGATGACTCTTTGAGAGAGTGAGAAACACCAATCGCAACTAAAACTGGCAAGGAGTATAACAGCAGCGCTCTACGACTTGTCAGATTCGGCAACCGTCTTGTAATTTCATTTGTAGACACGGGAATTACTATCTCCTTTCAAACAAGGCTCATAGCTTATGCATTCCCGAATAAGAAATCACTAGGAAATTTCGAGATCTAGCGCAGAAAATACTGAATTTTTACAGAACTCAAAAAAAATTCATCACTGTTGCATATGTAAGTTATTCCCTACACGCTGTAATGTGGATGAATTGAATTGATTTGGCGTGTCTGCCATTGCTTGATCGTCACCGTGCGCTAAATATGAAAGCGTGATAGTTGTATCACTTTTCCATTCGAGCTGAGTAAATTTCACGCGGTCACCAACAAAAATACTGTCTAAAAGGACAACTCGGCTCGGCACGGGGTCAAACTTGAACAAGCCAACATAGTTAAACGAACCGCTACCTTGTGTCGTTACAATCATCGGTGCAACAACCCATGAAACACCTTCAATCTCACGCTGACTAATCGACGCAGTTGGAACAAGTATCTGACCTTTTGTCGCACCTGCATCATAGTCACCGATCAAATAGCCGTTTTCTTTATCCCACTCATCAAGAAAAGTGACCGCACTTTGCTCGGGTACTTGGATCGTCCAAGGGTTACGTGCAGTGATGCCAAGCGTCTCTTGCACAATAACGTTAGTTTCTACTTCTGTTTGAGGAAACTTAGCCATGATCTCGTCATCAGACAAACTAAAACGATAAACACCTGCGATCACAACCACAACTAATAAAACGATTGGAATAAGTAGAATAAGTGGTATCGGCAGGATTTTTTTGTAAGTCATGAAGGCTTCCTTGTTTCAAGGTATAAACGAAAAGCGAGTATACCATTGTATACCCAAATGATTTCACCTCTTCAAGTGTTTCAAAATTAAACTAAACTGATTGTATCCAAATAGTTTCAAGTCCAGAGCTAATAACGAGCCAGTGACACAAGCTCTGTGCTCTAGGTCTATCGGTGTGTTGGGACAAATAGGTAATCACGATGACAAAAACCATTCATACATGCGAGTGCGCCTGCGGTTTAGTTGAGATCCGTTGTAAGGGAGAGCCCACCCACACGTCTGTCCGTCATTGCTTCGAATGCCAAAAACGAACTGGCAGTGTTTTTGGGGTACAAGCTTGCTTTGAAAAAGAGCACGTCACTTTAAACGGTGAAGTCACTAGCTATACCCGAATTGGCGATGATGGCAGTGAGGTTCAGTATGACTTTTGTCCATCCTGCGGCACGACAATGAGGTTGTTCGTTTCTGCATACCCAGAAATCATGATCATTCCCGTCGGTCTATTTACCGATAAAGAGTTCCACCAACCTACCGTTTCAGTCTATGAACAAATGAAACACGGGTGGGTGAGTTTCGAATGCACAACGGAACACATCTGCTAGCGAGCAATCCTCGTTCACGTATTTACTTTGGCTCGGACAAACGCCCTATAAGTGAGATTTTTTTGAGAATGATCAATCGAGTTTTACTGTAAAGGGTTTCGTAACTCGGTGTGAGCGTTATAATCGGCTCCTAATATTTGGTGGGGGTTTATTGTGATTTCCAGACTTCCTCGTTGGGTGGAATATGGCGCGTTTCTACTAGCTCTTCTCGCGGGCTGCGTCAACGCCGTTGGTCTTCTCGGCTTTCAACACCAAGCGATAACTCATCTTTCGGGAACCGTAACTCAGCTAGGGAACAGCTTGCTAACAGGTGTGGAGAGCTCCATTCACCTGCTCTTCATCGTATTTAGCTTTTTGATTGGCGCTGCCTTTAGCGGCTTTTTTATTGAAAGCAGTGCGTTAAAACTAGGGCGAAGATATGGTGTTGCACTGTGCATAGAAGGGAGCTTGCTCTTACTCAGCTTGGGCTTTTTGGTGCAAGGGGATTTGTACGGTCAATATCTAGCATCAGCAGCATGTGGATTACAAAACGCAATGATCACCACGTTTAGCGGCGCAGTAGTCAGAACCACACATATGACCGGAATCATCACCGATCTAGGGATTATGATTGGAGAAAGCTTGAGAGGTCGTCAATTTGACCGACGTAAAGCAAAATTATTCCTATTCATTTTCTTTGGCTTTTTGTTTGGCGGCGTCGCGGGAGCGGCTCTATTTACGGTATATGGTTTATATACGCTGGTTTTCCCAGCAATATTGGCTTTTTCTACGGCTCTGATTTACTGGAGTTACCTATACATACTTAGCCGTCAACAAAAAGCATAAAATTTCGATCCGATTGAAGCGACATGCTTCAATCGGATTTGGCTCAATAGGTTCACACTGCAACGGTACAAGAAACGCTGAACGGTATTTTGACACCACTAAAAACCTTAGAATAGATAAGGCTAACTGAATTTCTGGCTAAGAAGTTAGTTAGATCAAAATCACATTTGTTTACCATTTTATTATTCCAGTCACAATGCGCCCCATAATTCACTGCGCAATTCGCCTCTCGTGCTACAATTTTCTAACACAAGCAACATATTCGCATACACTTAGACGTTATTTGACCAATTACCCGACAAATCGGCTGAATAACTAGATGTATTTAATGAATAGTATTGCAATGGATGCAGTTTGCGGGTACCCTCCGCAAAACTGTGATTAAATACGGATGTTTAGTGAATATTTATGTCATGGAAATGGCAAGTATTGACTAGTAGTAACACGAGACAACTATGCATAACACCACTAATGCTACTGAAGCTCCTAAGGGCAACTTTTGGATGTTTTTCATCCCTTCCCTAATTGGTCTTCTACTCTTTATGGCTCCGATCTCTTACGATGGCGGCCTAACCATTCCCGTTGCAGTGATGGCAAAAGTCATCCCAGCGGTGTTAGGCGATACCTTGATTGCTATCGTCACCAGTATCATCGCTTTCATGGCCGTTGCTTCTGTTCTTTGCAAAATTTTTAAGCCAGCTGCAATTTTACGTAATGGTTTTTTAAACGGTCTCTTCAACCCATCTCCACTTTGGCTCGTTGTTCGTTTAATAGGCGGCGCTGCCGTGTTAATGACGTTCTTCCAAGTGGGTCCAAAAGCAATTTGGGAAGAGAACACTGGCGGGCTTGTTCTTACTGGTCTTCTACCTACTCTGTTTGCCGTTTTCATTTTCGCGGGTTTACTGCTTCCGCTTCTTTTGAACTTCGGTCTTCTGGAGCTATTTGGTGCGTTACTCAGTAAAATAATGCGTCCGGTATTCAACCTACCTGGCCGCAGTGCAATTGACTGTATGGCATCTTGGTTAGGCGACGGAAGTGTTGGTATCTTGCTAACCAGCAAGCAATACGAAAATAAGTTCTATACTCAGCGTGAAGCGGCTGTTGTCGGGACCACTTTCTCAGCAGTATCGATCACGTTTAGCTTAGTTGTTATCGCTCAGGTAAAACTAGAGCACTTATTTTTGCCTTTCTACGGCGCTATCTGTCTAGCTGGTATCGTAGCTGCGATTATCATTCCTCGCCTGCCTCCGCTTAGTCTGAAGAAAGATCGCTACATTGACGGCGGCAACCCTGATAAAGACGCAGATGCAGTGCCAGAAGGCCACACCACATTCTCTTGGGGTATGGATCTAGCTCTTAAGCGAGCTGGTCAAGTCACATCGGTTCAGTCTGTATTTAAAGAAGGCGTACACAACGCAGTCGATATGGTATTTGGCGTACTACCTGTAGTTATGGGTCTTGGTACCGTTGCATTGGTGATTGCAGAATACACGCCTGTATTTGCAATTCTGGGTCAACCGTTTATCCCATACCTAGAGCTACTGCAAGTCCCTGAACCTGTTGCAGCATCACAGACAATCGTTGTTGGCTTTGCGGATATGTTTATTCCAGCAATTTTAGCGGCCTCAATCGATAACGAAATGACACGTTTTGTTATTGCGGCAATGTCAGTAACTCAGCTTATCTACATGTCGGAAGTAGGTGCCCTACTGTTAGGCAGCAAAATTCCAGTAAACATTGTAGAGCTCTTCGTAATCTTCATTTTACGTACGCTAATCACGTTACCTGTGATTGCTGGCGTTGCTCATCTTATTTTCTAAAATCGAGACGTCAATTAACAAAGGCTCCGCATCGTCGGGGCCTTTTTTATACCTAAAACTCCGTCCACATTAGGCTTTTAGTAAAAAGCTCATAGTTTACAAAGACAAAACTTAAACAAAACACCTGTCAGCACCAACAAAATTTTCATCACCTCACCTGTAAAACCAGTTGATACCACTGTTTGTTAAGCAATTCTTTTCATTATGACGATTTCATTAATCGAGCTCGCAAACATGATCACACTCACAAGTTTTAACGTAAACTATCGTTTTGTTTAAATTTAGTTAAAAAAGACGACAAATGAGTTCATGTTTTTGACAAAGATGTCGATAAAAATATAACCAAACACAATAGGTTTCTCTTTATGCCCAATTCGCCCGGTTTAAAAGAGGCGAAAGCAAAGTGGAACCAACCGGGAGAATCAGAGGAAAGCTCATGAAATTCAGACATAAGGTTGTCACAGCCTCTTCATTTTTGCTGCTAATTACCGTGTCGTTATTGTCGACACAACAAGTTATGACCATCCGCTCCCAAACTCAGGAGCAAATCGACTCAAGTGTCAACGAGATATTGACCAGTGTTGGTAACACTGTGCAATCAGAAATGAATGCAAAGAAGGATCTCGCTCGCTCCATTACTGAAGTGATTGAGCTTGATCCCAGTTCACATAGCTATGTTCAAAACATACTTGAAAGACCCACGCCAAAAAGCAGCTTCCTTGCCATCGGTTTTGGTTATGAAAGTAATGGCTTTGTGATTGAAAATGACGACGGCTGGGATGCGGGTCCAGACTACGACCCACGTCAGCGTCCTTGGTTTATTGCAGCTAAGAGCAAAGGCGATTTGGTCGTAACCGATCCGTACGTCGATGCGTCTTCGAAAAACGTTATCATCTCTGTTGGTACGCCAGTAAAAGAAAATGGCCAGTTTTTAGCCGGTATGTTTTATGACCTCGAATTAACTACCCTTTCAGATCTGGTCAACCAAGTGAATCTGTTTGATGCTGGTTACTTATTTCTGGTCACCGCTGATGGCACAACCATTGCTCACCCTCAAAGTAAATACAACGGTGAGAAAGTCGGTAGCTACCTCCCACAAATCGAACTTACGCAATCAGCACAACATGTTGAGATTGATGGCAACCGCTACATGGTTAACCTGACTCACATTCCTGGCGAGAACTGGTACGTAGGTTCGGTGATCGATGAAGCTGTTGCCTATTCTGCCGTAGGAGAGCTCCGTAACAACGCTATTATTTATTCAATCATTGCCGTGATTGCATCTATTATCGCCCTAACTCTGTTGATTCGCACTCTCATGCGTCCTTTGGACACGCTAAACAATGCGATTAAAGATGTAGCATCAGGGAAAGGCGACCTCACACAACGCCTCGAAACAGATACTGACCAAGAGTTTTCTGAGCTTGCCACAAACTTCAATACGTTCATGGAGAACTTACAACAGCAAATCATTGAGTCGAAACGTATTTCTGATCAAATTTTAAACGGAACTCAAATCACCGCTGAGGGCGCAAAAGACTCGGCAGGCGCAATTCACACTCAGCTGCAAGAGCTAGAACAACTTGCTACCGCGATGCATGAGATGTCTGTCACCGCGACAGAGGTTGCTAATAATGCGCAAGGTGCGGCAAGTGCAGCTAAAGAAGCCGACCAAGCAACGGTTGAGGGGTCTTCTATCGTTGGTGAATCGACACAAACGATAAACATGCTTTCCGATAGCATTGACCTTGCAGTCGAAGAAGTACAAGTGTTGGAATCTGCTACCGCCAATATCGAAACGATTCTAAAAGTCATCAACGATATTGCGGACCAAACAAACTTACTCGCGTTGAATGCCGCAATCGAGGCTGCACGTGCGGGAGAATCTGGCCGAGGCTTCGCCGTTGTTGCAGATGAAGTACGTACACTGGCACAACGCACTCAAGAGTCGACAACAGAGATTCGTACTATGATTGAGCAACTACAATCTGGCGCTTCATCTGTGGCAAATGCCATGCATCAAAGCAAAGGTAGTGCTATAGAGGCCGTTGAAAAAGCGGGTTTAGCAAATAGTGCGTTACAACGCATTCGTGATGCGATTCAGCGTATTTCCGATATGAACTTGCAAATTGCCTCAGCAGCGGAAGAGCAAAGCCTCGTCGCTGAAGAGATCAACAACAATACGGTGAATATTAAAGACCTATCGACTCAAGTCGCCGAATCGGCAAATCGAACCAACGACGCGATGCAGGCGCAACAAGAAGATGTACATAAACAAGATCAAATCTTAAATAGATTTACTGTCTAACACTCATTTAAGCAAAAACAGCGAGCACCGGCTCGCTGTTTTTGTTTTTAACCCTCTACCCTAGTATTGGTCGATGTTACATGTGCCATGTTGGTGCTATTAAGCTCAACATTACAAGAACGCCGACTATGTGTCCTTTCAAGTTTAATTGAGCTCGACATGGATATAGCGATCATTAGAACGACGATAATAGCGGTCGTCCACTTTTAGATAAGTGAAATCTCCAATCTTTATGTAGGTACTATTCCGAGGAATTCGGTCATGGTAATAGTAACTGCGCCTTGGTCGTCTGGTCTCCACATAAATAACGTCACGATGTTTGTGTTTATGCTTGTGCTTGCGCTTGTGTTTATGATGGTGGTGATGCGCATGATGGTGATCGTACCCGTACCGATGTCCATGCTTATGCTTCGGGTCAGCCACCGCTTCTGTACTCAACACACCTAAAGACAACATAACGCCAACCATGGCAAAAGATAATTGCTTTGACACAACAGAGCCTCTTATTCATATCAACATTGATATAATAGGAGGGTGAATCACTGTACATGTCAGCCTTTCGCTAAGGAGTTTTACTAAAAAGTCAGCGCTAACCGTGATTATCAGAGAAACGTCAAACATCACAAATGCTGATGACTTTGAGTGGCCTGGGTTCGGCTATGAATACAAAAAAGCCGCCCGTTTGAATACGAGCGGCTCAGTTTTTAAATAAGCTAGCGTGGTTTTATACTGCTTGGGCAAACAGCAAGAAACAGCCGAATAGGAAGATCATGCTCATTCCCATTGCGCCGCCACCAGCTTCATAAATATTGTCATCTTCTACCGGCACTCGGCGCACTTTCATGGTCATTGATAATGGGACAAAGACCGCGAGAAACACAAGAATAATCCCCGCGTAGCTGAGAATAGCTAGGAAGTGTTCTGGCGCAAATACAGCACCTAATAGTGGTAGCACAAAAGTAGTAACAAAAATCACTGGCTTACTTGCTTTCAGTAGGTCTGCATTTTGATCGTATAGCGCCATTGCAACACCTAAGAACGACGTTAGTAGTGCCAAACCAGTAAACATGGATAGGATGAACTCTAAGCCCTCGTATTGCTGACCTAGTACCGAGATCAACTCTGTTACGTTGGAGTATTGAACAAGCTCATGAGGTGGTAGATTGCCGACAACCGCTAACAACCATAATAGGTAACAAACAAGCGGAATAGTTGAGCCCACGATAATCATATTACGCAGCTGTGTTTTACTCGCTTCTTTGTTGTAAGTTACAAGCGATGGGATCACGACCATAAAACCGAAACTGGTGAAAAGCACCGAACTGGTTTTGATAAGTGCCATTTTATCGTCGCTCACAACCTCATCAAGTCCTTCAAACGAGACGCTTGGTGCAAGCGCAAAAAGTGTCAGGATCAGCGCTACGATCATGCCTAGGAACAAACCGCGATTCAGCTTATCTACTACCCCTGTACCTGCCGAAACAATGATACCAACTAAAAGAGTAAAACCGACTTGGCTTGAGATCGTAGATGTTGGAAGCCCAAATGAGGCTGTTACTTTTTGTACGAGATCACCCGCACCAATGATGTAAGCCATTAATAGACAAACTAACAGGGCGTAAAGCAAGCTGTTGGTTACCAACTGGCCTCCTTTACCAAGCGTTTCGCGAGCAATTGCATTCATGCTCACACCACCACCTACTTTACAACTGGCTTCAAGAAGGAGCAGCGCAGCATAAGTCGTTCCAGCCCAGATGAACAACATAAGAAGAGTGCCCCAAAGGAGGCCAAATTGAGCAAGCACCATTGGTATAGCAAGCATACCAGCGCCAAGAGCAGTACCTGCAACGATCAGGGAGCTGCCGACAAGTTTTAGGTTCACGGTTAATACCTCTAAATTCAATCCGTTAATTTCTCACCAGTTGTGCTTTATCTAAAGCACACAACAAAACGCTCCGACTTAGTCAAAATTTGGTTACAAGAGCACTATGTTACAAGAGCCCTGTATGGCTAAGAAAACACGCAACAAAAGGTGGTTAATCATTTGCACATGAACACTTGAGAGTCGTTTTTGGCGATGTCATCGTTGATGAAATGTGCGCAACTTTGGGTTCGAAGCAAAATTGTTCATCTTAATTCATCAACCCCATTCGTTATGAATGGATTTGGTTCGAAAAGATTGTAAGGCATAAGCAAGACGATTGAAAAGCAAAAGGTCAATCTTATAGCGATATATTTTAACAACTCTTATCTTTTACCTAAGATGTGTTGTTTTTTTCGTCACTAATTAGTCTTTTATCGCTTAAAGAGAAGGAAGAACGTGCTCAATGGCTCATTTTGGCTGGGTGTACAGATTAATTTACAGTTTAAGTGAAGGTGTTAGATTCCAAGGACGTAGCCTAGATCGGACAATATCGCTATTATTCGCTGCGTACCGACACTGTTCGGTTCACATACCTCTAAACACTGATTTACGGTTCGAAAATATAGGTAAATGAGTGTCCGAATGCTGGGTGTGGTTCCCCAGCATTTGCATCCTTTCTTTTAGATGTCATCAATTGATCGAAATTGCGTAAATCTTGTATCGCCCGACTTTACGACTGTGTTAATACGCTTTATCTAGCGCGCCAATGATATAAGTTAACACTGGAATACCCATATCGGCGACCTGCTTCTCAGTCTCACTCATATTTTCATGCGCCATCCGCAGCTCTACTTCACTTATCGATTCTTTGTGAAGGTAAAGCTCTTTGTAGTTCATCAATCGCTGTTGTGACTGTTGAATCAGTGTCACAACATTCTCTTTAGTCTCACGATGTTGCTGATCAATTTCACTAAATAAATGATCTAAAATGCGTTGCATTTTGCGAATAGAAGCTTTCGTTTCTATTGATTTGTATGATTGATACTTTTCCATTGAGTTAATAACTGACTAAAATATTTACGTTTTTATAAGACAGTTATTTTTATACTGATTGCAAAGCAGGTAAATATGTGGTGGTTAAACTGGTCCACTTCTTGCTCCGTTTAGGTCAAAACTGTCCTTTCAGGAGAGCACATGCAGGTAGACCCTATAATTCAAGCACTGATCGCAAGACGAAAATCGAATGGCCTCTCCCGTGAGCAAATGGCAAACATCGCTGGAATGAGCGTAAAAACATATCAAAGGATCGAGCGCGGAGAGTCCGATCTTAAACTCTCACAATATCGTGCCATATTGCGTTCGCTTCATTTGACTGACCTAGATATTGCCTTAGATGTACGTGATGTTCAGCATGTCACAGCAAATGACTTAACGGCCGTGGCGCGATTGCTCTCACCGGAAGCTCAGTCCCTGCTCGTTCGCCTGTTATCGTTAATCCTTGAACAAAAGAACAAGAAAGGTGATTAACCACATTACTCATACTCAAACGATGAATGCCCTGTTGAGCGTTGAAACATGAATCGTTTAGACAAAAATAAAACTCGTCAAATGACGAGTTTTATTCTTTATATCAGTCCGTTACTCTAGGCTTTTCAATTCCGATGTATCAACGCCTTTTATCGCATCTTTCGCCACTTTATCAGGATCAAAGACATCACGTTCTTCATATGAATTATCAATCATGCCTTGTCCTATCGCGGTCGCCTGCTTTTGTAACTTGTTACCCTCTACCTCACCAGCATCCCAGCCTTGCCGATAATCTGAGTCGGTTTGATACCTTGTTTCGTCCTTAATATAGTGTTCAAAATCATTCCCTGCCTCTTGCATACCACTATGCCGACCGTCATGAAAGCCTTGGATATAAGCTTCATCATAACCGCTCTCTTTTAACGCGCTGTCACTCGTACCACAGCCTGAGAGGAGAACAAAAAATAGCGAAACGAATACCTTATGAAACATATTTAGGCCTCAAAGCTTTCAAATAAATTAATCATAGTTCGCGATTTCAACTTCTGCTTACTTCAGGCTATTAGATAGCATTGTGACTCGACGAAGCCTGTGAACTTGAGTCCCTACAGTGAGTACAAAGCTGGACAAAGCATCACACCTACTGATAAACGTTATACTCAACGCGCGTTTAATACTTCCATCGCAAGTGCTTCATCATCTTGCTCAGCCAAACCGCTAATGCCAATTGCACCGACGATTTTCCCCTCTTGTTCTATAGGCACACCACCCATAAAGCCTGTGATCTTCGGGTCAGTCCAATAACTCAACTGCTTACCCGTCTCACGAGCCCAAGCACCCAGATTGCCGCTAGGCTGACGGTCTCTAGCCGAGGTGTAAGCTTTGTTCTGTGCCAACAAACCTGCTTGCACACTCACATCATCCATTCGGGCAAAACCGAGCAATTCTCCATGTGTATCAACCACGGCAACCGCAATGTTTTGCTTGCGAGCAGTCGCAATTTCCAATGCCGTTTGAATCAGAGTTTGAATTTGTACGTATTTCATTTTTCTCTCCTACGGGATCTCATGACCAAGGGTTTTCTCGAACAAGCCATACCAATGGCTACGTGATAGCGTGACGTTCTCTACTTGAGCACAAGCGCGAATACGCTGTGGGTTTGCAGTACCAATAACAGGCTGAATTTGGTTTGGGTGACGCGTTAGGAAGGCTAAAACAATCGCCTCAGACGACACACCATATTCAGCTGCCAGCGCCATTACCATCTCCGCCGTCTGTCTGGTATTGTGATCATCAGAATGTAAGCCACGCTCTGAGAATCTTCCTTGCGCCATACTGCCCCACGCTTGCAGTTGGATATTGTGCCTACGGGCATGTTCCAGTGTTCCCGCAACGTAGTCAGATGCGGACGAAGGAAGCCCCATACCTTGCTTGATGAAGTCAGACTTAGCCAGACTCATTTCCAACTGGTTCGCCACAACAACTTCGCCCGTTGCTTGTTGAAGAAGATCAATTTGAGCACTGTTCGTGTTAGAAACACCGAAGTGGTTAACTTTGCCAGCTTGTTTCAGGGCTTTTAGCGCTGTGCCCAGTTCTTCAAATTCAACCAGAGGATCAGGACGATGCAGCATCAAAACATCAAGGTTTTCCACGCCAAGGCGCTCAAGAATGCCCTCAACAGAAGCCGTCACCCATTTGGCAGAGAAGTCATACTGCTTAACACCTTGCTCATCTCCTAGACGGATGCCGCACTTGGATTGCAGATAAATTCGCTCTCGTAAGGTTGAGTCATTGGCTAAGATGCACCCAAACACTTCTTCTGCCTTACCGAATTTGTAGATATCCGCATGATCAAAGAGATTGATGCCAACCTCTAATGCAGCCTCGACAGCGGCATAAGCTTGGTTTTCATCTTGGGCGGTTAATGGGTTGCGATTCCACTCCCCTCCAAGTCCCATACAGCCGAAGACCAAGCGACTAACGTTAGGTAAGGTTTTGGCGAGCGGTAGTGTTGGATTGTTCATCGTTATTCTCACTTTTCCGATTTCTGCGTTTTCAATTTCTTAAGTTAACTCGAACCATCTTACCGTTCGTAAAAATTAGTTTAATACCGTAAAATCGAATTCATTATCCTCGCTACCGAACAATTAAAGCGAACAATAAAGACGAGCAATCAAGATGGCAGATTATAAGAGAATCGAAAAACTGATGCTGTTTGCTGAAGTGGCTCAAACACTCAACTTTTCTAGAGCAGCAGAGCAACTTGGTATCTCTAAAAGTTACCTGTCGGAACAAATCAAGCGATTGGAATCGGAACTCGCCACGCCTTTGATTGTTCGAACCACACGCAGCGTGAGATTGACGGCAGAAGGTGAATCGATCTTTGCACAAGCGGAAGATCTCAAACGCCGCGTAATGGAAATGGAAAAGAGTTTAAGTCAGCAATCTGAGCAAGTAGACGGTCTGATTCGTCTTACTGCTCCCAAGATGTTTGCCGAAGCGGTGCTGCATGATTTGTGTGTGGCGTTTCGCGCTTTACATCCAAACGTAGAGTTCGAGATTCTTTCTAGCTATCAAGCGTTTAATCTGACGGAAACCAGCGTCGACTTTGCGTTTCGAGCAACAAGAACGCCGCCAGAGAATATGATTGCTCATCACCTTTTGGACTACCACCACTGGCTGGTTGCCTCTCCTCATTATCTGCAAGAAGAAGGTACGCCGGAGACGTTAGCGGATTTAAAACAGCACCAATGCTTAACCACATTGCATCAAAAAGAGTGGCCGTTAAAAACGGGAACAGTTCAAACCCAAGGTTGGCTTTCAAGCAATGAAAACCGCTTACTCAAAGAATCAGCCCTGTCTGGCAATGGCATTGCTCGGTTAGCAAGTTACTTTGTCGAACAAGACGTTGAACATGGTCGTCTAATGCAGGTTTTATCGGAAGAAACCGACCACCAGCACAACGCGGTTTACTTGGTGTACCCACAACTTATCTATCAATCGGCGAAAACCAGAGCCTTCATTGAATTCGTGAAGCAGCACTTTGCTAAATAACTAAGGTAGTTAATCTGCCGACCACACCGAGCGGATATCTGGCCAACCCCAATTGGTTAAAGCAACGTCTTCTAATACACCTTGGAAGCGCAAAGTTTGTGTATGGTGGAACATAGGTGCAATCCAATACTCGCTGATCAACGTCGATGAAATTGGCTCCAATGCATTAAGGTAGTCCTCAAGTGGAACGAAAGATCTGACTCTCTGTAGTTGTTCATCTAACCATTGTGCGTTCTTTTCTCCCAAAGTGTGGAATAGCACAGCGTTGCTGAAGAAGTTCGTGAACGCTGAGGCATGACGATTATCATCTAAGTTTATGTTCGTTACGACCATTGTCTCATTTAGCTCACCGTTCTTAGCCTTCTCGTTCAGCTCACGGTAGGAATACATAACAATTTCTACTTTACTGCCAACACTCGCCAAACGATTAGAAATAGCCCGCGCACAGCGACGCAACGCGGTATAGTTATATCCCGCTATCGTAATATGTTTAGGTAACTTAAGCGGCTCACTAAACGGACGGAGCACTGGCTTCCAACCTGGTAGCAGGTTATAAGCGGGTATACTCCCAAATACAATATTCTCGCGGCGCATCACTTCGGCCAAGTGCTCAGGTTGAATTAGCTCACTAATATAACGGCGCTGCGCTAAAGAAAGTTTGTGCTTAGCGTGCTGATTAAATAAGGCGAATAAGCAACCATCTTCTATTCGGCTACGCTTGCTCGCCGATGAGTTTTCTCGGTTTTGCGTCGACATATAGTGTCCACACAAATCCTCCTCGGGCGAAGTATCCCTTTGCAACGTATTTGCTGCCAATGACGGGTTCTCCATTTGCTCGTCATTAACAATCCAGATAGTCACCAAATCCGTTAGAACTCTACATGCATAGTAACCATTAAATGCTTGCAGTTTTAAACGACTTTCATTGTGCTCGACAACAGAGAATGGGCCACTTCCGACCACCAGCTTGTTATTCGCTACGTTAACTTGGCTTACTGGTTGAATGCCGTATTTCACACCAGAAATAAGTCCAGCAAAGCCCAAGTCAGCTCGATTAAGCTTAAAAACAACTTTCAATGGCGTTGGCGCAGTAATGTTAGCAACATGTGCCAACTCTTTTTCGTAGTACTGTAGTGAACTCAACTTTGCAAACAAGCTAACCACTGTTTCTGCATCAATGGAATTACCATTATGAAAAGTCAGACCTGGACGAAGGTAGAAAGTCCATTCGTAGGTGTCTTCGTCATAACGCCAGTGATGTGCGAGTTCTGGTTGCACTTTCCCATTGTTATCACTCGAAACTAAGCAACAATAGATTTGCCTTAATAAGAAACGTTCGCTGCTACGCTGAAGTTGATGTGGAACGACGCGCTCAAACATTCGCTTATAGGTTAATTGAATATTGAGCTGTCCTTCTTGAACAGAAGCACCAGACGTTGTTTTTAACAAACGGCCAAATGCCATTTCGTCTTCATCTAATATCGCCAGTGCTTTTTCATACTTGCCTAACTTGATACGTTCAAGAGCCAAGCTCTCTTTTAAAACGTCTAACTCCATATTCAGAATAAGAGTCGATCGTTGGTTCCGCCCAGCTTTCGGGTGCCAGCTCAACCACGCCTTCTGCTGCATCTGCGCTAGCAGGCTACGAGCATGCCGAGAAGAAGTGAACATGATGTCGGCAATGTCCTGTAACGTGGTTTTTGTTTCATCACCAACGCTAAACGAGAGTAATCGTTGGTAATAGCGAAACAAATTGAGATCAGACACTGAATCAACCTTAGAGCTGTGAAGTTTGTGGATAGGAATAGTTTACTTAAGTTGGCGGCAATAAAATAAGAAAACTTCCTAATTATCTGTTCCCCTTTTCCACAATTAACCTCCAAATTCGGCTTTAAAGCCCCAGATATTTACGTTATTAGGAACAAAGTTAACAAAAGCACTCTCTTTTTTATCTCCCCTTTTATACGCATAATTTACTCGTCAGCGTAAAGGAGGAAGAAATGAAGAAGCCAATGATGGCGTACTTTTTTCAGCAACGCCTAGCTCAATCGAGTAATAAAATAGAAGTCATGACTCTGGTCTATCTTAACGATATGTTCCAGTGGTCATAGCCTAACCTCAAGCAGAACTTAGCTCCTGATACTACACCCCCACTTCGTTGTATCTTAAGTTCTGCTTTTTCATCTTTTGCACTCTACTACCTTATTGCAGGTTACTAAAAGTTAACTAGTTGAAACACCGCAAAACAGAGTCTACATTGAAGTCTCATCCCCCAATCGCTTTGTTGAGAAAGGGGCATTCATGGATATACACCACCAATTCGGGAGTCAATATGGCAACTTCAGTGAAACTTAAAGCGGGCGACAGCTTCCCTCATCTTCAAGCCACTTTGCTAGATGGTTCAAGCGTAACGTTGGGTCAGCCGCAAGGTGATGCGACTTGGCAAGCAGTATTCGTTTATCGTGGTAAACACTGCCCTCTTTGTACTAAGTACCTCAACGAGCTTGAGAGTTACAAACAGGCTTTCGCTGATGCTGGCGTCGATATTCTTGCCGTTTCTGGCGATTCAAAAGCACAGCTAGAGGGGCATCTAGAGAAACTCGAAATCAGCTTCCCTATCGCTTACGGCCTGACCGAAGAACAAATGAAAACGCTAGGCTTGTATGTATCTATTCCTCGATCTGAACAGGAAACCGATCATAATTTCGCAGAACCAGGTCTGTTTGTGGTGAATGAACACGGCGACTTACACGTGGTGGATATTTCAAACAACCCGTTTGTTCGCCCTGAGCTTGGCGCGCTATCACGCGGATTGGCATGGATTCGCGATCCAAACAATAACTACCCTATCCGTGGCACATTGGATTACTAATATCTTCTACACCCAAGTAAACTTTCTATCCTTAAATAAGCTAGGATTCTTGCCTTAGTGAGAATAACTTGGAATGCATATCAGATCCGTGAGATCTGATATGTATAAACAAGTTGGAAATAAAGTCCTTGTTCATTATACAACGTCTTGATGAAAAACAAGATCAGTGAAGCCCAGACTCCCCTCAAACAACGTTAAGTATTTACTTCTAAGTCACTTTCACGATAAACACATGAAATTAAGACTAAAAACTTAGACTTAACGGATATATAAATCATAACGGTACCTACACAAGTAGTTGGCTAGCGATTATTATCCTATTGCAACTCACAATTGTGCAAATCTAATAATTCATACCATAAATGAAAACATAGATACCGTAATAGACAAAATAAAAGCAAACGATTAAATTACCAATAAAACACCGTTCAATTAAAATAAAAAACATTTCACTTTATAAAAATTTAATTAATCGTTATTTGCAATCACACATCTTAATTGAGAAATACAGTATGAATAAAATCTCTTTGCTTTATATGGCCGTTTGTATCGGATTAGTTGGATGCGGTTCAGGAGGAAGCGACAACGATCCAGCAAAAGATATACATCCCACCATTTCAAATCCGGAACAAGTCAACGCAATGACGGTGGACAAAGGTCATTTCTATTGTTCTGTAAACCAACAAAAACTGGAACACGGAGGGACATCTGCAACTATGTCCTACCTGATTGAAAAGAAAAGAAATTCTACGGTTGTCGACGATTATGAATGTACCGAATACGGTTTAAAGAAAGGTGAGTCAATTATCGTCACTAAAAGTGCAATTGAAAACTTTTCATACTCAAAACATTATAAAAGCACGAAGAAGAATGACATTAATAGGTTTAAAATCATCTACCCTACAGGGCTTACGACTCCGATTAATAAAGATTATGAAAAAATTACGATCACGTATAATACGGAGAGACCTGACGTTAACATTAAGATAATTCAATATTTTGACGAAAAGTCTAAATTATATACCATCAAAAAATATGAAAGCCACGTTAACGACAACTCACCAATAGGTTTAATTGAGAAAGAGGAATTCGATAAATATTCCGATTTTGAAAAGAAACTGGAATTAAATAGTGCTTTTTTAAATTCAACTGAAGTGAGTGATTTATTCTACAACTTATTAAGTATGATAAAATAATAACTAAAAATCAAAAACTTAAAAAGTACGATTATGCTCAAGTAGCTTCGATATGCCTGACTCGAAAGAGTACGTTGTTTTACGAAACAAATTACGATTTGAATGAAGCACATCTAAGTTACTTGGGTATAAACGGCGATGTATTGTTAATCAGCTTTCAAAAGAGAGTGACGTTTGCGATTAACTACTTTGGTCTTAACGAAGCTCAATTTGATGCTTTTCAGACCAAATTCGCAAATCATCAAGAATCTTAAGTGCGGTACGGCCGAACTCTGTTAGTTCATAGCTGACTGCAATTGGGCGGTCGCTGATCACTTTACGCACCACCATACCTTCCGCTTCTAGCTCTTTAAGACGTTGGTCGATCATCTTTTTACTTGCACCGCCTAGCATGCGTGCTAAGTCATTGAAACGAACTGGGCCGTCTTTCAAATGATAAATCAGAGAACCTTTCCATTTACCACCAATTAAACGCATCCCTTTCTCGATAGCACATGGCTCCGCACATACGTTCGCCACTGACTTACGACCTTTGCTATCTACACTGATTCTGCTTTCCACAATACACCCCAAGATACGCACCTAATCTAGGTAACGAAAAGTAAGCTAGATACATTTAGTGCTTTAGAGTAATAAAAACGTCACCTCGCCGCAAACAAATAAAAATGGACCGCGTACAGCAGTCCATCTCAATTCATCATTCAGTTCGCACTATCTTTCTAAAAGGATTAGAGGTTTTCGTTAATGTGAGCTTCGAAACGAACAAAATCGTTTTCGATATCTGCGTTCTTCATCACGTCGTAGCAAGCGAATGTAGGTAATGCTGACATACCAAAGAAGCGGAAGTTAGCGTGCATGTGGAACATCAAATCATCCACGCCTTTACCTTGGAATAGGTATTCGCTCTCATCATCAAACGATTCTTCTGGCGCGTTGAATGTCAGTGAAAGCATGTATTTGCTGTTGGTTTGAGTACCGCCTGTACCATAGTTTTTCTTTGGTTCTTCTGCGCTACGGCCATCAAATGCACACAGTGCGCCGCCCATACCCGCAGTAAACACGTCGTCCATGTATTTTTTGAATGACCAAGGCACAGACATCCAGTTGATTGGGCTTTGGATGATCACGCGATCAGCCCACTCAAAGTGTGCGAGTTGCTCATCTACGTTGATCTCATCTTGCATTGTCACAACGCGAACCTCATGGCCTTTTGCTTGCAGAAGCGTCTGTGCTTTGTCGACAAGAGAAGCATTTAGACGACCTTCTGAATATGGTGATGGTTCGTGTGCATTGATGATCAGTACGTTGCTCATGGGATTGCCTTTAAATAAGTTCACAAGATGACGCAGTAACCATTGTGCGTCGGATGTGGTTTATTATGGTAACCTAGAAATATAGTGCAATTAGTTAACTTTTAGTAACCTACTTAATTTTTTATTATATCACTGTTTTTAAAACATATATTTTTTCAATTTTTTATTCATCGTTATTTTACGATTAATTTTTTCATCGAGTTGTTGCATCTTCCACAGAGCAGGCGTACACTTTATCGCAATTCGACGATTAACTATTAAGGCCAGCGAATGAGTGATAAGTGCAAGGACACGTGCGAAGTTGTTTTTCAGACAACGCAACAACAGCTCGAGAAAGAACAAACTCTCGCAGCGCAAGCAAAAGCTTTGTCGCATCCAGCACGTTTGCGCATTCTGCATATCCTGCACACGCTCGATACCATGGGTGGTTGTTTGAACAGTGATTTGGTTTCTGAACTGGGTCTTGCGCAATCTACTGTTTCCGAGCACTTGCGTATTCTCAAGCAAGCAGGCTTTATCAGCGCCGAGCCAAACCCACCTAAGGTGTGTTACCGCATTCAGCGCGACGCGTTTGATCAGTTCAATCTAGGCTTTTCCAAGTTATTTGATTAATTCCCTTTGCACGCTGGTCAGGCGTGCAGAGATAAACTATACCTTCAACTATCGCCTTTCGACGATAAACGAATAAGAGAACACTATGACTACTCAAGTTTTAAATAGTGCCAGCGACAAAATGAGCTTCTTGGACCGTTACCTAACGGTGTGGATTTTTGTCGCAATGGCAATCGGTGTAGGTATTGGCGCAGCGTTCCCTCAAGTTGCTGAGTGGAATGAGTCAATGTCAGTCGGCAGCACGAACGTACCGCTCGCGATTGGTTTGATTTTGATGATGTACCCGCCGCTAGCAAAGGTGAACTACAACCTGCTAGGTACAGTGACGAAAGATAAAAAAGCGATCACGCTGTCTTTAGTCATGAACTGGATTGTCGGCCCTATTTTAATGTTCATCCTTGCATTGACTTTCCTAGGTGATCATCCGGGTTACATGGTTGGTATCATTCTGATCGGTCTTGCTCGTTGTATTGCCATGGTATTGGTATGGAACGATATCGGTGGCGGTAACAAAGAATACGGTGCAGCTCTAGTTGCATTAAACAGCGCTTTCCAAATCGTGACTTACAGTGTGATGGCATGGTTATTCATCACTGTGTTGCCACCAGTCTTTGGTTACGAAGGTTTCGTGGTTGATATCTCGATGATGGACATCGCGGAAAGCGTTCTGATTTACCTTGGTATCCCATTCCTAGCGGGCTTCCTAAGCCGCAAATGGCTGGTCGCTGCGAAAGGTGAACAATGGTACAACGACGTGTTCATCCCACGCATTTCACCAATTACGCTTATCGCCCTACTTGCGACCATCGTACTGATGTTCAGCTTAAAAGGTGAAATGATTCTTGAACTGCCATTGGATGTATTCCGTGTAGCAATTCCACTGGCTATCTACTTTGTGTTGATGTTCTTTGTCAGCTTCTTCGTTGGTAAGAAAATGGGCATCGACTACGACAAAAATGCATCGATTGCTTTCACGGCAACAGGCAACAACTTTGAATTGGCAATTGCGGTTTCTATCGCGGTGTTTGGCCTAAACTCAGACCAAGCTTTTGCTGGTGTCATTGGCCCGCTGATCGAAGTGCCTGTGTTGATTGCTTTGGTGAATGTAGCATTGCGAATGAAGGCCAAATATTATGGCTAACCTAAAAAGCACAAAAAATACAAAAGCGGTAAAACATTAACTCACTACCGTTTTAATATACTCGCTGGGCGTTAGGCCGAACTTACTTTTAAAGCGTTGGCTAAAACGCCCCTCTGACTGATAACCACACAACTGTGCTAGCAGCGCAACGTTATACGAGCCATTTTGCATCAAGTAAAGTGCGTGATTTAAGCGCACTTCTGCCAATACTTCACGATACTGGGTACCTTCTTGTTTCAGTTTGCGTATCAATGTTGCTCGGCTCATAGCAAAGTGCCCCGCGACCATGTCTAATGGATGCTCATCCCCTGGAGAGCGCGATAAGTAACGACTAAGTTTCTGACTAAAAGAGATATGTGAACTCGAGAACAACCGATGCAATAACCCTCTCTCAGCTAGCTGCTGATATAGGCCCATAATCCAATAGCGTTGTGTCGCTTCACTTAAGCTTTCCCGCCCAAACGAAAACAAAGCATTTAACGTCGCTTTCAATGCTTTATCTGTCGCAACAACGGGTACATAGTTTCCTAATGCGTTGCTCATGCTTAGCTCCAACATTTCATCGCTAGGCACACAGTGAAAACTGAACATTCGAGAAAGAAATCGCCCTTGTAGAGGAAGGTTTTCAAAATTTAGGGATGCATTTGCTTCACAAAGCATGATATTTGGATGATGGATGTCGAGTACTTCATCATTCCAGAAAAGATGTTTATTCCCCTTAACAATCTGAATAAGGCTTGGGGAGTGAATCCTGACATTACGAAGCTTCTGCTGCTGCTCCGCACGAAACAGCGTAACCTGATATTGGTGACCCATTCTCTCCCCTTATATTCAATTATCGCGTGTAAGTCGTGGTTAATGTCGCTTTACCCAAAGCAACACTATTCAAAGTAAACCCTACAATGGCTGGTGGCGTGTTTTCATCCAAATTCAGTTCTTCAGTTGGCAATGCCCACACCGTAAACTGGTAACGATGCATCCCATCATTCTTTGGAGGACACGCGCCGCCGAACCCCGTTGTGCCGTAGTCAATACGAGATTCTTTGCCGCCTAACTTATTCATATCAATGCCTCGAGGCAGCTCGCTAACGGTGGATGGAATATTAAACGCTATCCAATGCCAAAAACCACTGCCTGTTGGTGCATCGGGGTCATACACGGTGATCGCAAAACTTTTTGTGCCCTTTGGAGCTTCTTTCCACATCAATTGTGGTGATTGATTCCCGCCATCACATCCCCAACCAGAGTATTCAAATGTCTTCGCCATCGGGTGGCCTTCTTGAATATCTCTACTCACGAGTTCAAATGCATGGGCAGAACCGACCGCAAAAACACTCAATACCAAAACTGACCTGTAGATCGCTTTCATGTTTTTCTTCCTTTCAATGAATTCAACACTAGTCTAAATACCCAGTAGTCCGAATCCTTTTCAGTAAGTATCAAAAAACACAAAATAATCTATAATTTTGACACTTTAAAATTCTAACACAAACTTCTTACTCTCTTAATTGCACTTGGTTTATGCTAATTAATCGCTCACGGAATAAGGAAGGAAAATGGAATTGGATATCTACGTGGTGGACGCCTTCACCGATACGCAATTCAAAGGCAACTCAGCAGCGGTGGTGCCTTTAGAGGAATGGCTAGCCCCAGAGCTAATGCAAAGTATCGCGACAGAAAACAACTTATCGGAAACGGCCTTTCTAAAATCCATTGGCGCAAACCGATATGAGATTCGTTGGTTCTCTCCGATTACTGAAATCGATTTCTGTGGACACGCAACACTGGCCTCTTCGTTAGTGCTGTTTGATGAGTTTGGCATTAATGGCACGATTGAATTTCATACTCTGGAAGTAAGAACCCTCACCGTAGAGAAGAATGCGCAAGGTAAGATCGAGATGACGTTCCCTGCTCGTCCTCCAAAAGCCGTTTCTGATATTCCCTCGGCATTGATTGATGGCCTAAGTTGCGATGTGGAACGCGTACTGCTTAGCCCTCAAGCGTATTTCGTGGTGGTCGGCAACCAGCAGGAGGTACTTGAGGTTCAATACCGTTCAGAGCACCTCAAGACACTCGCTCCTTACGATGTGGTCGTTACCGCGAAAGGTGATCAACAAGACTTTGTATCGCGTTACTTTTGGCCTGCAAATGGTGGTGACGAAGACCCCGTAACTGGCTCGATTCACGCTGGGTTAGCACCGCTCTGGGCAGAAGCGTTAGGCAAAACATCACTGGTCGCTTACCAAGCTTCTCAGCGCGGAGGCATTTTGCACTGTGAAGTTACTGGCGAACAAGTAAGAGTATCTGGCGACGGCGTGCTCTACATGAAACGCAAGATTTTTGTTTAAATGATATTCATGTAATCAACTTAAAAGAGCCAAGTAAAGCACGGCTTCCGCAGGATCAAGCCAGCTTCAATAATTAATCAATTGATGAATATTGAAGGAATTAACTTCCTAGCCGGACAAAACTGACTCACGTTACACTGAATGCAGTCCCACACTCTTCTATAGCTTGATACGAATTCGAGTTCACCTTCTTAGAGGAAGCGTCGCATGATGAAGCGAATCATTCTTGGCACCCTAGCCCTGACTCTTTTAACTGCCTGTTCCAAAGATGACGGACAGCAAGCCCTTGGCACACTAGAACGTGACCGCGTAACCTTTACTGCAACCTCTAGCGAGATAATTCGTGCCCTTCCCATCAAGGAAGGCAGCCAAGTCACCGAAGGAGAAGTGCTGGTTCAGCTCGATACAAAGAACCAAGAAGCCGTTTTAGCTCACGCCGTAGCCGAACAAGCCAAGGCTGACGCCTATCTTTTGAAATTGACCAATGGTGAGCGACCAGAAGACATTGCCGCAGCGCAAGCTCGCGTTGCCAGAGCGGAAGCTCAATTGGTTGAAGCGCAAAAGAACTACCAACGTAAAGCGGAGTTAGTTCGCAAGAAACTCATCAGCCAATCAGAAAAAGACAGCGCTTTAGCAGCCAGAGATTCCGCCCGTGCAGAGCTAGACTCCTCACAAGAAGAGTTCAGCAAACTGACCGCTGGCTCTCGCCCTGAAGATATTGAACAAGCGAAAGCCGCACTCATGGCTGCAAAAGCCGATGTAGCACTGCAAGAACAAAAGCTGGCAGAACTCACCATCACGGCCACGCGAGATGGCTTGTTAGATAACCTACCGTTTAACCTTGGTGAACGCGTTCCTGTTAATGGTATTGTTGCCGTAATTCAAGCCAGCCGCGTCCCATACGCTCGCGTTTATGTTCCTGCTAACTATCGAGTCGACTTTGTGCCGGGTAAAACGGTTAACGTGCATGTAGATGGCGTTGAGCAACCGTATAGCGGCACCGTTCGTTGGGTAGCAACTGAGCCTTCATTCACGCCCTATTTCGCGCTTACCGAGGAAGAACGCTCGCGTTTGATGTACCTAGCAGAAGTCGACCTACAAGACTCCGCACAATCCTTGCCTTCGGGTATTCCAGCGCAAGTGGATTTGGTGGAGTAAGCCAATGACCGAATACGCGATTCAAGCTGAAAATGTAGTGAAAAAGTTTGGTGACTTCACCGCCATCAACAACATCACGCTCAATGTGCCCAAAGGCAGTATTTATGGTTTTCTTGGCCCGAACGGCTGCGGTAAATCGACAACCATTCGTGTGTTGACGGGTTTGCTTAGCCCAAGTGAGGGCAACGTGGACGTGCTTGGGTTAGAGATCCCAAAACAATCGGAACTGCTGCGCCTCAAGATTGGCTACATGACACAAAAGTTTTCCCTCTATGATGACCTGACGGTTCAAGAGAATCTTGAGTTTATTGGACAAATCTTTGGTATGGAAACCAAGGCCCTAAAGGCTCGCATCGAAGAACAACTAGCCACCTACGGTCTCGACCAACTGCGTAAACAGCGCGTCGGAGGAATGAGCGGCGGCCAGAAACAACGCTTGTCTCTCGCCGCAGCCACCATGCATAAACCAGAACTGTTGTTTCTCGATGAACCCACGTCTGCGGTTGACCCAGAGAACCGACGCGATTTCTGGGAGCAGTTGTTTGATCTCTCTGACCAAGGTACGACGATTTTGGTCACAACGCACTACATGGATGAAGCGGAGCGTTGCCATCGTCTGGCTATCATGGAAGCTGGGGAAATCCGCGCCGATGGTGAGCCAGAAGAACTCATGACGCAAATGGGCGTTAACATCGTCGAAGTCAAAGCGGATAACTTACGCGAGCTAAAAGAGAAAGTCATTCGACGCGAAGAAGTCCGTTCTGCCGCACAGCTCGGCATTCGCTTACGCATTTTGATCCACCAGCACATCGAACAACCGATCGAATGGTTAACCCAAACCTTTCCAGAGCTTGAGGGCTGCGAGATGAACATTGCTCGCCCGAGCTTGGAAGATGTGTTTGTCAGTGTTACGGGAGAAGGTCGCCAATGATGAAATCTATTGCCCGTATGAAAGCGGTAATGATCAAAGAGATCCGTCAGCTTTCACGTGACCGCATTACCTTTGGCATGGTCGTGATGATCCCGTTGATTCAGCTCCTGCTGTTCGGCTTTGCCATTAATACCGATATTCGCAACATTCCCGTTGGCGTCGTCGATCAAAGTGGCAGTACTGCCGGGCGCGTGATTACCGAGTCCGTCAAAGTCACACAAGTGGTCGATGTGGTCGAAACCTTCGCTACCGCATCAGAAGCCGAGCAAGCCATTCAAGACGGCTTGGTACGAGCGGCTTTGATTCTGCCTAGCGACTTAACCCAACGTATGGTGCAAGGTCGAGAACTTGGACAGTGGATTGTGGATGGTTCAGACACCATGATCAGCTCTGCGATTCTCTCGCTACAAACCATGCCGTTAACGGATTTTGATTTTGAGATACGCCCTGCCCCAACCAAAACCTTTGAAGTTGCGCTGTATTACAACCCGAGTCGGCGCTCGGCGGTGAACATTGTCCCCGGTTTATTGGGCGTGATTCTGACTATGACGATGATCTTGTTCACTAGTGCAGCCATTGTTCGTGAGCGGGAACGCGGCAATTTAGAGTTACTGATTACTACGCCAATCCACTCCATCGAACTCATGGTGGCGAAGATCATTCCCTACATCTTTGTTGGTCTGATACAGGTGTTTATCATTTTAGGCTTGGGGCACTGGATATTTGGCGTGCCAATAAACGGCGCCATTAGTCAGATACTGTTTGGCACGCTGCTGTTTATCGCCGCGAGTTTAACCTTAGGTTTGGTGATATCCACCATTGCGACGACACAGCTTCAGGCCATGCAGATGACGGTGTTTATTCTTTTGCCATCGATTCTTCTGTCCGGATTTATGTTCCCTTATGAAGGAATGCCCGTCGCGGCACAATGGATCTCAGAAGCCCTGCCTGCCACTCACTTTATGCGCATTATTCGTGGTGTGGTGTTGCGTGGTGCAGATTTAATGGAGCTATGGCGAGATACAGTCTGGTTACTTGGATTCACTGTTATCGGCCTTATTGTCGCTTCATTTCGCTTCAAAAAATCACTCGACTAATCCCACGATATTGCGTTCATTCCTTAAAAACAAAAATAGCCCCAACGAAGGGCTATTTTTTGTTTGTGTATTCATACACTGTGCTATCGAGCTCAACTCTCAGACAATATTAATAGTACTCACCGTAGGAACAATCTCGTAAATCGGAAATATTGTAGTTTTTCAAAGAGTTTATTTTAAAGTTGAACACTACCTGTTTACAGACAACGCCTTCGCGATCCGTGTACGTGATAATACCTTCACTGTACGCACGCTGACCATCGGAGGATGTCACGTCAGCAACAAGTTCCAAATGGCCCTTATGCGCGTCTACGCGATTCATCATCTCAAACACATCTACCCACTCTTCGCGATTTGCCATTTGTATTAGCATGGACTTCGCCTGTGTTTCCAACTGCTGGGGGTATACATAATAACGGTTGTAACCAAAGTATGCGCACATAAGTAATAAAACGAGTGCAAATGAGGTTGTTCTTGTCATACAAGCTTCCTCTTGTTGTTATAAAAATCTTGCTTCGTTAATTCAGTATAGGAAGCGAGCAAAGTTTAGGTTATAGAACTTGCCCAAATAACAGAGGACAGTCAGAGACAGTCAATTCTATGACAAGCTCAACAACAAACTTTATTGCACTCTCATCATGGGCTTGAACAAAAATACGCCATAGAGACAGTAAGAAGTAAGAAGTAAGAAGTAAGAAGTAAGAAGGGAAAACTAACCGGAGCGCGGTGATAACAGAAAAGTAAAAGGAGTTTGAAGAAAAAGACAATCCGAGTGAATGTAGTGAGAGCGGAAATCAAGATTAGATTATCCGCCCATCAACTAGGCTCAAATTGTCAGTGACAACAACGTGACTCACCGAGTTTAAACGTGTTGGTAACTATCTTCGAGAGACTCTGTCTGCGTTGTCTTTTCGCTCACTTCCACTTTAACCGCAGCGACCTTGAACTCAGGGATCTTAGCATGCGGGTCAGTTGCCGTTGTCGTTAGACGGTTGACTGGCGATTCAACAAAGTGGAATGGAATGAACACCACACCTTTTTGAATACGCTTAGTCACAAAGGCATCAATTTCAATGCTGCCGCGACGTGTAGACACTGTCAGACGCTGACCATTACTGATGCCAAGTGCTTCTGCGTCTTCCACGCTCACCATTGCGCGAGGGCCAGCAAGGTTATCCAACCCTTTGGTTTTGCGCGTCATGGTTCCCGTATGGAACTGTTCAAGTACGCGACCCGTCGTTAACACAAGTGGGTACTCTTCATCTGGCAGCTCAGCCGCATAACGGAACGGTACACCCATCATTTGCCCTTTACCACGAGTAAACTGGGTTTGGTGCATGATGCGAGTACCCGCAGGGTTGTTCTTGTTGCTCGGCCATTGCACACCGTTTGGCGTAATGGCATCCCAACGAAGACCCGCGTATTGAGGTGTCACTCGTGCGATTTCATTAGTGATATCAGACACGCAGTGGTAGTCCCAATCACTCCCCATAGCATTAGCGATTTCCTGAATAATCCACCAATCTTCTTTCGCTTCACCCGGTGCCGTTACGACCGGATTTACGCGTTGAACACGACGCTCCGTATTGGTGAAGTGACCCGCTTTCTCTGCAAATGAGCAAGAAGGCAGAACCACATCCGCGTATTGCGCGGTTTCCGTTAGGAAGATGTCTTGAACCACCAAGAAGTCGAGTGCTTCTAAACCTTCAATCACATGCGCTTGGTTAGGGTCACTCAACACTGGGTTCTCACCCATGATGTACATACCACGAACGTCACGATGGCAAGCCGCATCAATGATTTCTGTCAGGGTTAGACCTTGCTCAGAAGGCAGATTTGGTGCGTTCCATTCAATCGCAAACTTCTGACGCACAATTGGGTTGTATACCTTTTGGTAGCCCGGGAAGCTGTTTGGCAAAGCCCCCATATCACACGCGCCTTGAACGTTTGATTGACCACGTAGCGGGTTAATACCACCACCTTCAATACCGATGTTGCCACACAGCAATTGCAGGTTAGCGATAGAACGCACGTTGTCATGACCTGTCGTATGCTGAGTGATACCCATCGAGTAGTAAACAGCCGTACGATCTGCCGTACCGATCATGCGTGCCATTGCTTGAATGTCTTCAGCTTTAACGCCTGTAACCAACTCCACTTTATCGAGGTTGTAAGCTGGCGACATTACTTCTTGCAACAAGGTATCAAAGCCGTCAACACGTTCTTCGATGTACTCTTGATCGTACCAACCGTTCTTGATGATCTGTTGCATGACGCCATTTAGGAGCATCACATCCGTACCCGGACGGTGCGCCATATACAGTTCAGCATGCTCTGCCATATCGACACGTTTCGGGTCAGCCACAATCAAGCGAGCGCCGTGATGACGAATTGCTTGTTTGATGTGTGAAGCGATGATCGGGTGCGCCGATGTGGTATCCGAACCAATAATAAAGATCACATCCGAGTGCTTAATACTTGGGATGTCATTGGTCATTGCACCACTACCCAGTGACGCTTCAAGTCCGGTTACACTCGATGCGTGACACAAACGCGCACAGTGGTCGACGTTATTGGTGCCTAGTTCACGACGGACAAATTTTTGGAACGCGTAGTTGTCTTCGTTGGTGGTTTTCGCTGAAGAGAAACCCGCCAATGCGTTGCTGCCAAAATCTTGCTTGATGCCAGAGAACTTGCTTGCAATCAGTTGAATCGCCTCTTCCCAACTCGCAGGCTGCAACCAACCGTCTTTACGAATCAAAGGCGTGGTAAGACGCTCTTCACTGCCGATGAAATCAAAACCAAAGCGCCCTTTCACACACAGCATGCCTTGGTTCACTGGCGAGTCACCGCCCTTCACGTAACGAATCGTATTGGTTGCTTCGTCCACGAACATAGTCAACTTACAACCCACACCACAGTACGTACAAATGGTGTCGACCGCTTTCAGATCTTCAGTACGGCCTTGCGAACGGTCACGACTATCGACCATTGCGCCCGTTGGACACACTTGAACGCACGCGCCACATTGCACGCAGTTCGAATCACCCATTAGGGTTAAGCCATTCTTGTTACTTCCAAAGTGCGGACGATCGTCAGGACGTAATGCCGGACGACCTTGTTTATCGCACACGAAGTTCAGTACACCGTGCACGGCTTTGTCGCGACACGCTTGGATGCACTGACCACAGCTAATACAGCGGTTAGCATCAAACTCAATAAACTCAGAGCTACGGTCAACTTCGTACTTATGACGCAAGTCTTTCGCACGGAGATCTAACCAATCTTGATGCGATTTAATCTGCAAGGAGAAGTCAAAGCTTTGCTCGGCTTCATATTCGGTGGAGTAATCACGCAGCGCACAATCGGTATTTGCCTGACAACCACATTCTAGACAGCGCGCGGCTTCCTGCATCGCTTCTTCGTTATCAAAGCCCAACTCCACTTCAGCGAAGCTTTGCTCGCGTTGTGCTGGAGTCAATTCTGGCATGATAGATCGAGCGACTTTCTGGATGTTCTCGAAGTGAAGCGGATCGACTTGAGAGAGTTTCTTCTCTTTGCGCGAGTTGAACGCCGCCTTTGGCATATCGGCCATATCGCCATTCAAAAACAGATCAATGGCTTTTGCCGCAACGCGGCCATCACCCACGGCTTCAACTGCCGTTGCTGGACCACGGCGGAAATCACCAATACTGAAGATGTTGCCCGTGCCGGTGTGCATGGTCTTTTCATCTGCATCAGAGGTATTCCAGCGCGTAAGTGGAATCGACAAATCTTCACCTTCGAGGAAGCTCAGATCTGGCTTTTGCGATACTGCCGCAATCACGGTGTCGAACTCTTCGGTAAAGAACTCGCCGGTTGGTTTTGGGCTTCGACGACCAGATGCATCCGGCTCACCCAACGCCATGCGCTCTAGACGAATCGCATTCACGCGTCCGGTTTCATCGGCAAGGTTTTCTGCAGGGTTGGTCAAGAAGTGGAATTTCACCCCTTCGTGTTCCGCTTCGACAATCTCGTAGTCTTCTGCCGGCATTTCGTCACGGGTACGACGGTAAATCAACGTGGTGTCTGCACCAGCGCGACGCGCAGTACGAGCACAGTCAATTGCCGTGTTACCACCACCGATCACCGCGACTTTCTGACCCGTTACATAGTTTTGTTCGGTAACGTAATCTTTTAGGTAATCAACGCCTAAGTAGCAACCTTCAAGGTCACTGCCTGTGTAGTGCATTTCGACCGCTTGAGACGCGCCGACCGCCAAACACACCGCGTCGTATTCTTCACTCAATTGAGAAAGCGTGAAATCCACACCCAGCTTTTGATTGGTGTGAACTTGCATGCCATTGCGGCACATCAGTTCGATTTCTTTATCGAGAATGTCTTTTGGTAAACGGTATTCTGGAATCCCATAACGCAACCAACCACCCGCTTTGGGCATGGATTCAAAGACCGTAACGTCGTAGCCTTCGTTCGATAGGTAGTAACCAGCCGTTAGACCACCAGGGCCACTGCCAACGACGGCAATGTTCAAACCTTTGCTTGGTTTCTTTTCTGGTACGTAGGCTTCATGCGCAGACAAATCCGCATCCGCGGCATGACGTTTTAGCTGACGAATTGCGATTGGCTCATCGACTAACGAGCGGCGACATTCGCTCTCACAAAATGCAGGGCATACGCGGCCAATCGATAACGGCATAGGAAGCGTACGCTTAATCACTTCAATCGCTTTTTGATGGTCGTTCTGTGCGATGTGATAAAGGTACGATTGGATATCCACGCCCGCAGGACACGCGGTTTTACATGGCGCTTCACAATCGGCGTAATGGTCCGTCATGATGCGGTTGAGTGCTTTTCTGCGGTGCTCGCTTAATTGTTCTGATTGCGTGACCACATTAAGGCCGCGGTAAACTTCGAGCTCACACGCACGCTTAGTACCGCCACTTTCGACTTCAACCACACACAAGTCACACGGTACTTTTTCATTGCTTTTGTTCATTCCGCACAGCGATGGGATCTCGACCCCACACACTTTTGCTGCTTCTAAAAGGGTTAGACCCTCTTCTACAATTCTATATTTTCCATCGATGACAATTTCTATCATGCAACCCCCGCAGCAAAGCAAATCCAAATCTGCACAAGTAAAACCATGCATTCTATAAGGATAATCATTTGTAAGACAAGTTAGTGTGATGTAAAACTTATAAACCACATTTTTCACGTGTCATAAAAAGCGAGGGCTTCTTTCGCTAACTTTCAACACTCGGTGTTTAACAAACGTTTTACTCCCTCGAAAGTGCGAAAACTGAAGGTGTGGACTATTTTGATAATAAGAGTAATAAATGATTGACCTTACCCTTAGGTTAACCTTTAGAATCGAAGGGTTTTCATCATTTTCATCAAACACATGGGAAAGGGTATGCACTTAAAATCGCTGCATACAATCTGGTTAACTCTCTTCACGACGCTAGTACTATTGGTATCTAGTGTGGCGAACAGTGAACCGTTGATGAATATTCAAATGATGTCTACTGGCATGGCTCACCATCCTTCTATGATGAGTGACAGCGAACACTGCGGTATGCCTGGCATGATGGACGTATCCATGACTGACGCTTCTATGTCCGAAGATGGCGATGCAAGAGAAACCAGCATGAACTGTGGTGGAGGCTCCGGCATGGTTCATACCTGCTGCACTGCCGCGTGTACGATAGTTTTCGTCCCCCTCCCGAATCCTGTCAATAGCCCGATGCCCGTCGTCTATCGCGCAACTATTACTCCTGAAGTTGCTTCCCCTGTCGTACACGTCAGCCGCGACCTGTACCGACCTCCTATAGCCTAAATCCGTTCTAGCATTCGACCCTGCGTATATCTCGCAGGTTGTTTTAATGCGCCTGAACGATGAGGTAACAAGGCTTTACTGTTCCCGCAATAAAACCCGCACCTCCATCGATCCGGCGAACACTGGATTTAGATTATGGATATCAAACCATACCGCTTAGCTGCAACTATTTTTATGGTGGCTCTGGTCGCTGCGCCAACCTTGGTTAACGCCGCTGGTAAAGAGACGCACGCAGCACAAAATTCCGCATCAAGTGAGCGAGCTTCAACGACCAAGCTTGCCCAACTGATCAACGTCGCTTTGAGTAACGATGGCAATCGTAAGCAATACTCTGCGCAATCTGCTGCCATGCGTGAAACGGGCGTCGCGAGCGCGACCTTGATGGACCCAAAACTGAAAGTGGGTTTTGGTGGCTTGCCTGTCGACAGCTTCAAATTCGATGAAGACCCAATGACCAACATCTCCGTTGGTTTAATGCAACAGTTTGAGCGTGGATCTACCCTTGATTTGCAACAGAAGAAAGCCAACCAACAAGCCGACGGCCTTGGGCTTCAAGTCCATGCTCGTGAGCTTGAGGTAGCCAACAGCATGACTCAACTTTGGTTAGAACTTGGTTACCAGCAACGCGCGGAGCAAATCATGCTTGAGAACCGCAAGTTGATGAAGGAAATGGAAAGCTTTATTCAAACCAACTATTCGATTGGTAAGAGTGAAGCGCAAGACCTACTCAACGCTCAATTACAAGTCAGCAAGTTGGATGAGAAACTGCAAGCCAATGCACAAATGCAACGTCGTCTTATCTCTCAACTCTCCGAATGGTTGGGTTCAGATTGGTTGGCGAATGAACAGGCTCTGCACGCGAGCAACCAACTTAATTGGGACACACTGAACGGCAAACTTGCTGCTAGTCAGGGTTCCACCAAGCATTATCAACAACTCAGCCAACACCCGATGGTCAAGATGGCCGACGTCAGCATCTCTGCCAATAAAACTCAGGTGGAAATTGCTGAGCAAGCCTACAACCCACAATTTGGCGTCGAAGTAATGTACGCCTACCGCCAAGCCGACAATATGATGGGTGAGCCAGCATCAGACTTGGTCAGCGCTTACCTCACCATGGACATTCCGTTGTTTACGGGTGACCGCCAAGATCGCAATCTCGCGGCCGCTCAATACCAAGTTGGCGCGGCACAATCGCAAAAAGACACCTTACTAACGCAGATGAATGCCAAGGTGAACACTTTGCTGGTTGATCGCGGCAACTTAACCCAGCGTTTAGAACGTTATCAATCCACCTTATTGCCTCAAGCGAAAGCGCGCATTCAAGCCGTTGAGCGGGGTTATCAAAACAACACAGCGCAGTTTAACGATGTGATTTCTGCCACGACTGACGAATTGGCTCTGCAATTAGAGCAACAACGTCTACTGACCGATCTCAACATCGCAAACAGCAATTTAGCCACCCTACTCGGTGGTTTCGACTACCAAGTGGCTTCACCGGAAGCTCGCTCTATTTCGACATATTAATTTGTGATTCCCCAAGACAGTTGGGGCTGCAGCTAGGCGGCAAACGAGAGAATCCCATGAGCACTTTCCCTAACAAACTAAGGGATCTGCTATGTGATTTGGGTGAACGAGAGCAGGCAACAACGCTGTAGCGTCAAATGTGAAGGGGAAAATAAGGTAAAACAATGAAAACATTTAAGATTGCAACCATCGCGCTGATTGTTGGTGGAGCTTTAGGGTTTGGTGCTAATCATTTTCTTACGGGCTCGGCTCACGACATGAGTGCAATGGGTGGCGAATCTGCCGCGAGCTCTAATGATCCACTTTACTGGGTTGCCCCAATGGATCCGAATTACAAACGCGACAAACCGGGTAAATCCCCAATGGGCATGGATTTGATTCCGGTTTACGCAGAAGACCTATCCGGTGAACAAGACGCACCGGGTACAGTGACTATTGACCCTTCAGTAGAAAACAACCTCGGGGTTAAAACCGCAAACGCGACACTGCAACAGCTATCACCACGCATCGAAACGGTTGGCTATATTGCCTTTGATGAAAGTCTGTTATGGCAAACGAACGTTCGTGTGGCGGGTTGGGTAGAAAAACTCTACATCAATGCCGTGGGTGAGAAAGTGAAGAAAGGCGATGTGCTTTTCACACTCTACTCTCCAGAACTGGTTAAAGCGCAAGAAGAATTGCTGAATGCGTACCGCACTGGCCGAAAAGGTCTGGTAAAAGGCGCGACCGAACGCTTGGTAACACTTGGTGTTGACCGCGCTCAAATCAAATCCATTACTCGTAGTGGTAAAGCATCGCAAACCATTGAAGTCAAAGCACCTGCTGATGGTGTTATCGCAAGTTTAAACGTGCGTGAAGGTGGCTATTTATCCCCTGCGCAAGCGGTGATCAGTGCAGGTCCCTTGGACAATGTTTGGGTTGATGCAGAAGTCTTTGAGCGTCAAGCACACTGGATGAAAGCGGGCTCTCAAGCCACAATGACCCTTGACGCGATTCCGGGCAATGAATGGCAAGGTGTCGTAGATTACGTGTACCCAATCCTCGATCCGAAAACACGTACGTTGCGTGTGCGCCTTAAATTCCCTAACCCAGATGGCGCATTGAAGCCAAACATGTTCGCCAATATTGCCTTGCAGCCTGTTACTGACGACGCAGTATTAACGATTCCTAAATCATCAGTTATCCGCTCTGGCGGTATGACTCGCGTTGTTCTGGCTGAAGGCGACGGCAAATACCGTTCTGCTCGAATTGAAGTTGGCCGTGAAGCTGGCGAACAAATCGAAGTATTACAAGGACTTAAACAAGGCGATAAGATCGTCACTTCATCTCACTTCATGCTCGACTCTGAATCAAGCCAGTCGGCGGATCTGTCTCGCATCAATGGTGTAGAAGCAGCGGCGGAAACAGCATGGGCCAAAGGTGAGATCACAGACGTAATGAAAGATCACCGCATGCTGACCATCAACCACCAACCTGTACCAGCATGGGATTGGCCGGGCATGGTAATGAACTTCACTTTCGCAGATGGCGTTGAAATGGGTGACTTGAAAAAAGGTCAGGCTATCGAATTTGAAATGCAAAAGACGGAGTCCGGTCAGTACCAAATCATCGACTATAGGGCAGACAACAGCGTCATTGCAGCAGAAGTTTGGTTGACTGGTGACATTAGCATGCTGATGGCTGATTTTGGCATGATCACCTTAAACCACCTACCGGTTGCAGAATGGAACTGGGATGCGGGCGAGATGAACTTCTCTGTGGGTGAAGACGTTGATCTATCTGGTTTTGAAGAAGGACAGAAAGTTCGGTTTCTAGTTGAAAAACAAGGATCTGACTACGTTCTTAAACAGCTAGTTCCTGCAACAACAGCCGTCGAGGGTTAATTATGATCAATGCTATTATTCGTTGGTCACTGAGCAACCGATTCCTAGTGTTGGTCGCGACCTTAGCCCTTGTATTAGGCGGACTTTACAGTGTAAAGAATACACCTGTTGATGCGATTCCGGATCTTTCTGATGTGCAAGTGATCATCAAAACAAGCTATCCGGGTCAAGCTCCTCAAGTCGTCGAGGATCAAGTTACTTACCCACTCACCACCGCCATGCTTGCCGTGCCGGGTGCTGAGACGGTTCGTGGCTACTCTTTCTTTGGTGACTCTTACGTTTATATCATTTTCAACGATGATACCGACATGTACTGGGCTCGTTCACGCGTGTTGGAGTACTTAAGCCAAGTAGCACCAAAGCTGCCACCGAACGCAAAACCAACCCTAGGTCCTGATGCAACGGGCGTGGGCTGGGTTTACAGCTACGTATTACAAGACAAAACTGGCAAGCATGATTTGGCGGATCTTCGCAGCCTGCAAGACTGGTTCTTGAAGTACGAATTGCAAACCGTTGATGGCGTTTCTGAAGTTGCGACCGTGGGCGGTATGGTGAAGCAGTATCAAGTGCAGATTGACCCTGCCAAGCTTCGTGCTTACAACCTCACCCTGCAACAAGTGAACATGGCAATCCAAAACGGTAACCAAGAAACCGGCGCGTCCGTTATCGAAGTGGCCGAAGCCGAGCACATGGTTCGTACCACGGGTTACCTAACCAGCATTGAAGACATCAAATCACTGCCTCTCAAAGTCACTGAGAAAGGCACGCCGTTGCTATTAGGAGACATCGCAGACATTAACCTTGGTCCACAAATGCGCCGTGGTATCTCAGAGCTGAATGGCGAAGGTGAAGCGGTCGGTGGCGTTATCGTGATGCGCTTTGGTGAAAACGCCAGTGAAGTGATTGCGAAAGTCAAAGACAAACTCGCAGACCTACAACGCAGCCTGCCAGAAGGCGTGGAAATTGTTGCAACCTACGACCGCTCTACCCTTATCGATTCAGCGGTAGAAAACCTATGGAAGAAGCTTGCAGAAGAGTTCATCGTCGTTGCGATTGTGTGTGCGTTGTTCCTGTTCCACATTCGTTCTTCGTTGGTTATCGCTCTGAGCCTACCGGTCGGCATTCTCACTGCGTTTATCGTGATGCATTGGCAAGGCATCAACGCCAACATCATGTCCCTTGGTGGTATCGCGATTGCCATCGGTGCCATGGTAGATGGTGCAATCGTGATGATTGAAAACGTTCACAAGCACATTGAACGAACGCCACTGACCGATAAAAACCGCTGGCAAGTAATTGGCAAAGCCGCAGAAGAGGTTGGCGCACCTCTGTTCTTCTCGTTGCTGATCATTACTCTTAGCTTCGTACCAGTGTTCGCCTTAGAAGGCCAAGAAGGCAAGATGTTCTCGCCGCTTGCGTTCACTAAGACTTACGCCATGGCAGCGGCAGCAGGTTTGGCAATCACACTTGTCCCTGTTCTTATGGGCTACTTCATTCGAGGTAAGGTGTTACCGGAGCACAAAAACCCGGTTAACCGTGGCTTGGTCGCGTTGTACCGTCCGCTGTTGAACACCAGCTTAAAATACCCTAAGACCATGATTGTTATCGCATTAGGTCTAATGGCATCGGCTTACTACCCAACCAGTAAACTGGGTAGCGAGTTCATCCCGCCGCTGGATGAAGGCGACTTGATGTACATGCCAACGACCTATCCGGGTATCTCGATTGGTAAGGCGCGTGAGCTTCTACAACAAACCAACAAGCTGATCAAAACCGTTCCAGAGGTGAAAACCGTATGGGGCAAGATTGGCCGAGCTGAGACCGCAACCGATCCAGCACCACTCACCATGATTGAAACCGTGATTCAGTTGAAGCCACGCGACCAATGGCGTGAAGGGGTAACAACCGAGTCACTGCGCAAAGAGTTCGACAAGCTGGTTCAGTTCCCTGGTCTTACTAACGCTTGGGTAATGCCGATCAAAACGCGTATCGACATGTTGGCAACGGGCATCAAAACCCCTATCGGCATTAAGATCGCCGGACCTGATCTGAAAGTGATTGAGAAGATCGGTTCTCAGCTGGAGCCAATTCTTAATGGCGTACAAGGCACGGCATCGGTTTACGCAGAACGTGTAGCAGGTGGTCGTTATGTCACGATCGACATTAAACGTCGTGCAGCAGCGCGTTACGGCTTGAGCATCAAAGACGTTCAGCAAGTGATCTCCACTGCGGTGGGCGGTATGAATGTGGGTGAAACCATTGAAGGCTTGGAGCGTTACCCAATCAACGTTCGTTACCCACAAGACTACCGTGATTCAGTGGTTAAACTGCAAAACCTACCGTTAGTGACACCAAATGGCGCTCGTATTGCGCTGGCTGATGTAGCGGACATTCGTTATGAAGATGGCCCTCCGATGATCAAGACAGAAAACGCACGCCCGAACGGCTGGGTATTTGTCGACATCGATGGTCGTGACCTTGGCTCTTACGTCGTAGAAGCGCAACAGGTTGTTGCTGATCAATTGGAACTTCCTGCGGGTTACTCACTGGCTTGGTCTGGTCAATACGAATACATGGAGCGTGCGAAAGACCGCTTGAGCGTCGTGGTACCAATCACCATCGCCATCATTATGCTGCTGCTTTACTTCAGCTTCCGTCGCGTTGGCGAAGTGATGATCATCATGCTTACGCTACCACTCGCTATGGTTGGTGGTTTGTGGCTCATGCATATCCTCAACTACAACTTCTCGATTGCCGTTGGGGTCGGCTTTATTGCCCTAGCAGGCGTCGCGGTTGAGATTGGGGTTATCATGCTCGTCTACCTCAACCAAGCATGGCACTACAAGAAGCTGGATGCGGAAGAGAGCCAACAGAAGCTTGAGGCGAAAGACCTAACCGATGCCATTCGTGAGGGTGCAGGCTTGCGTGTTCGCCCAGTAATGATGACGGTACTGACAGTAATTATTGGTCTGATTCCGATCATGTACGGCGAAGGTACAGGATCAGAAGTAATGCAACGTATCGCCGCGCCAATGATTGGCGGTATGGCATCGGCACTGCTACTGACGCTGTTGGTACTTCCAGCCATCTTCAAGCTGTGGAAACAAAGTGAGTTGCGCCAAAGCAATGCGTCTAATAACCAAGCTAGCACACAAGCTAGTGATGTAAACAACAAGGCTTAATCCCTACCTTCCCCTCAATCAATTCGTTTGGGGGGAAGCAACCAAGTTATTAATGAATTAAAACAAGGATATAAAAATGAAAAAGACACTAATCACTCTTGCTCTAGCCCTAACAACAACGACTGCGTTTGCCCAAATGGATCATTCAAACATGGACCACGGCAGCATGAAGATGGACCACAGTAAAATGGACCATTCAAACATGATGGATATGCCGGGCATGTCGGCAGTAGGTATGCCAGCAAAAGGGGCAAAGCCAGACAAGGTGGTACACGTTATCTTGGGTGATGACATGACCATCAAGTTCAAGAAAGACGTTAAAATTGAGCCAAACGATGTGGTGCAATTTGTGGTGATGAACACAGGTAAGATCAACCACGAGTTCACTATCGGTTCTGCCAAAGAGCAGCTAGAGCATCGTGAAATGATGAAGACAATGACTGGTGGGCACATGCACGACTCAGGCAACGCAGTTACGGTAGAACCAGGTAAAGCGAAGCAATTACTGTGGCACTTCCACGGTGACAACAAGGTTGAGTTCGCGTGCAACATTCCGGGCCATGCAGAATCGGGCATGGTTAAAAAGATTGAACTGTAAGTAATTATCCAACTAGACAAAGGAGCTGATGATTCAGCTCCTTTTATTTCTCTGGATCAAACTATTCGTTAGCTCATGATAAGAAATTCTGAGCCAGTGTCTCACGCTAAGATATTTTTATGACCGAATTACCGACGTAATATATAAGCCAAACTACAGGCCTTGATAGCAACACTCTTCTCCCCATATTGAGACCGTTTAAGCGTATTGCAAAGAATCCTACATAAAATAGACATAGATTTAACAGTGTTTAGAGTATTGGCTCGTTATAGTTTACGTGACATCGCTACCGTGCGAACTAAAACTAAAATTGAAGAACACGATCCATGAAAAAGTTATTTTTGTTGGCTGGGCTAATGGTTTGCTCAACCCTAAGTTACGCGTCCCAACTGAATGAGGACATTTCTCTCCTCGAGCAACAAACCTCAAGCAGAATTGGGGTGTCAGTTTGGGATACTCAAGCAGACGAGCGTTGGGATTACCGTGGCGATGAACGCTTCCCACTCATGAGCACATTCAAAACCCTAGCTTGTGCCAAAATGCTAAGTGATATGGACAGCGGTAAGCTAAGTAAAAATGCGACCGCAAAAGTCGATGAGCGCAGTATCGTTGTATGGTCTCCAGTGATGGATAAGCTCGCAGGCCAAAACACACGCATAGAGCACGCGTGTGAAGCCGCTATGTTAATGAGTGATAATACCGCAGCCAACTTAGTATTAAATGAAATTGGCGGCCCTAAGGCCGTAACAATGTTTCTGCGAACAATTGGAGATAAAGCAACGCGCCTAGACAGAATAGAACCTCGCTTGAACGAAGCCACACCAGGCGACAGCCGCGACACAACCACACCTAACGCCATACTAAACACTCTTCGAACTTTGGTCGAAGGCGAAACGTTGTCTTATGAGTCTCGTGTACAATTAAAAATCTGGATGCAGGACAACAAAGTTTCAGACTCGTTAATGCGTTCTGTATTACCAACAGGTTGGTCTATTGCAGACCGTTCTGGTGCGGGAGGTCATGGTTCGCGTGGCATTAACGCGATTATATGGAAGGAAAATCATCGACCTGTTTACATTAGTATTTATGTCACAGAAACCGAGCTCTCACTTCAAGCTAGGGACCAACTCGTTGCGCAGATAAGTCAGTTGATTTTACAAAAGTACAAAGACAATTAAGTCACCACTCACCTGACCCTATTTGTATCCTTTTCTAGCCCTTCTCTTCCAGAAGGGCTCATCCTGTACTTCCATCTTAAAAACACCACTTATTGAGTAATGACTTACTTATAAATAGGTATAAGATTTACTTATTTAGGGTGAGTTAACGCCCACATTAAGCAACCAAATTCACACAAATGGCGATAATTAAACCATACTCTTACCAAGAAGCACATTTTCTACAAAATAGCTTCACGTAATTTATTGTTGTTATTTGCAACATTGCCAAGGAGATGTCTATTGAGACTTGAAAGAACTTTTAACCCTGATGACTTATCGATGCAAAACATGGAAAGTCCGATATGTATGCCGATAGGGTTTGTTCACTTTTTAGCTCAATCGGAAACACTACAGCAAGTACTTGATACGGTGGCAGAATGGATAAATCGTATATTTAATTCTGACCGTGCGAGTATCACACTTTATGAAAACAATGATCATTTAAAGGTCTACTCTTTCTCTGGTAGTAAAGCGATTCCCGCTGAATTTTTAGTGCCCATTCATCAAGCGTTTGTTGGCCGAGTGTTCAAAAAGCAACAACTGATGATCTGCGACGATGTTACGCAATCTGATGAGATCGATTGTGTGATGCTCGCATCCAATGGTATGGGTACGTGTATGGACGCGCCTTTAATGCACGGTAAAGTCTGCCTAGGAACGCTTAATGTTGCGCATCATCAAACGCACATTTACACAAACGAACAAGCGGCACAGCTTCAGTGCATCGCTAATTGGATTGCTTTAAACATTGCCCTTCATATACAGATTATGAAAATGGAACACCTCGCCACGACGGATGATCTAACAGGTATTCCAAACCGCAGAGAGTTCATGCGACAAATCGAAAGCCGCCTAAATGAATACCGAACCCTGGGCATTGACTTCCATGTTGCTATTTTAGATCTCGACAATTTTAAAAGCCTCAATGACCGATTTGGTCATGACGCAGGCGATAAATCACTGATCCATGCAGTCAATACTATTAAAAGTCATCTACTTGATTGTGACTTACTTGCCAGAGTTGGCGGTGAAGAGTTTGCCATCGTATTAAGAAGTCGCTCATCACAGCAAGCTCTAGACACATTAGAAACAATTCGTAATGCACTAGAAACGACGACCGTTCAACATTCAGGTTGTGATATGAGCTTCACCGCGAGTATTGGGGTAACTCAAGTCTGTCGTCTCGACGACTCATTTGAACCATTAGTTAAACGCGCCGACTTAGCACTTTACAAGGCAAAAGAAACTGGAAGAAATCGCGTTGAGTTTCATATTGGTGAAGAAAGGTAGAAAAAATAAAAAAAGGTAGCGACTCATTGCGCTACCTTTTATCGATTCTAACCCGCTTAAAATAACTAGTACGAACTTTAAGCCAGTTAAAAATAAGAGTGAGCAAATTTAATTATGCTTTCTTAAGATCTTTAGCTGGGTAAGTTAGTGTTTTTTCGCCTGCTTTTACATGTGTGTAAAAACCGCCACTGCTTAAACCTGTAACAACCATTTCGCCAAGATCGATACCTTTAGTCGCTACTACTACGTCACCGATTGAAAACATATTGAATACCTTGTTTGTTTAGATTAAGACACTAAGTCGTTGCGCGGTATTTAATACGATATTAGGCAAAGCACCTAATCGAGTTTTTTATCGTAAAGATTAATTTATATTTGTCGTGAACTCTAAGTTTCCACATTGAAAATCACAGGATATTTTCCAAAAAAAGATGCGCTATTCTTGTGAAATACGGTAATATTTTCTAGCATCAAGTGCGGAGGTATTCTCCGCCCTCATTGGAGAAAAATGATGAAGAAAGGCCTAAAAATGCGTGCATTAGAGCGTTCTGATTTGCGCTTTATTCATGAACTGAATAACAACCGAAATATCATGGCCTACTGGTTCGAAGAACCTTACGAGTCTTATGACGAGCTCGAAGAACTTTATCGAAAACATATACATGATGACGCTGAAAGGCGTTTTGTCGTCGAAGATGAAGACGGCATCGTAATTGGCTTAGTTGAGCTGATCGAGATTAACTACATTCACCGCAGCGCGGAATTTCAGATAATCATCGCCCCAGAGCATCAAGGCAGAGGTTATGCGACAGAGATGATTAATCGTGCGTTAGATTACTCATTCTCAATTCTTAATCTACGTAAAATCTACTTATTAGTCGCAGTGGATAACGAAGTCGCTATTCACTTATACAAAAAATGCGGCTTTATCGAAGAAGGTCACCTTGTAGAAGAATACTTTATTAACGGCGCTTACAGCGATGTTAAGCGCATGTATATATTAAAACACCAGTACCAGAAAAAGATCGAAGAAAACAACTCAATTCACTAGTTCATTCTATCAAAGTAAAAACGCAGCTATTTGGGCTGCGTTTTTATTTATTCAAATTGATATTGATATGATAATACGATGCGCTTGTCTGCTTCATCCAAATAAGTGTTGTTGTCCATGACAAACGTCATTACGTTAAAAGAGTGGCGTTTGCTCACGAGGTAACCAAGACCAATACCACCAAAGAAGCCTTTGTAGTTCTCTCCTTCACTGTTTTCTGAGCCGTAAGTGCCTGCTGCGAAGCTGATTAACGTCAGCTCTTTGGTAAACGATTTCAGCGCAAATGCACCAACGTAACCGCTACTGCCTGAAGAGCTCATCATATTGAAGCCATTCTCTGCACTTGGCGTACCCGTAAAGTTAGGCTCGCTACAGAGACTACTTTCTGCACCGTCACAAACAGGAACATCACCAGTGTTGTACGTATAGCCTGCCATTGGGAAAATTTGGAAGCCTGCTGGCTCAATCCCGAAATAACTTAGCGGCATAAAGGTACCAACGCTGTAGTTGGTTTGATCCGCGCCGTTTACGTATTCATTTTTACCGAAGTTGAAGTTCACGATACCGACCGGAAACAACCACGAGCCACCAATACGCCACTCGCTCGCATCATCATTGATACGCAGGTTGATTTTGCGCGCTTGGTCAAGCGCAAGTGAGCCCGAGAATGAGATGTTTTGATCATCAAAATCGTAGTTGTTTGCGTATGAGGCGCCAAATTTCGTGATGACTTTTGTTGGGTCATCCGCCAACTTGTTTTTATTGTCTTTTACTCGATGCTCGGCACCATGAGCCAGCGTACTGACCAACAAAGTCGTACACACTAACGCTAGTTTATTTTTCATTTTTTAGTCCTTTGAGATGTTGAATACCCGCACTTAGCTGCGCAGATACTTTTTGAATCATCACTCACTGGATGTGACAGAAGCGCCCTAACTACCTTAGATGGCATGACAGCATCCAGTGCAGGTAGTTAGGGTAGAATGGCCTGTAAGGAAGGCGTTTTAGCGATTAGGAATGATTAGTTTTTCCAGTTGTAGCTCATGCTCATGAAGTACAGAGCAGGCTCATCAAAACCAGCTTGTAAGCGTGGCGTTTCTGACGATTCCATCAAGATCGCTTCAAACGCGAAACCAATTGAGTTTTCTGAATCCAATTTGTAATCAATGCCTGTACCAATGCGGTACGCCTTGCCAGTAGGAACGGTAATGTCACTGTTTGATTGACTTTCATACATGCTGGTATCGAATGCAAAACCTGCATTCCACATCATTTTTTCATTCAGTTTGTACTGAGTACCCAATGCGATTTGGTAAGTGTCTTGTGTCTCTACGTTCAGCGTGGTTGTGTATTCGCTCCAGTCTTGCCAGTTCACGTTCCACATCACCGCTAGGTCATCATTCACTTCGTGGTAAGCACTGAAGATCAGTTGTTGCGGAGCAATGGAGTTACTATTGTCGAATTCAAATTCGGTTTCAGAAGAGTAAGACAACCCAAGACGCGTGCCTGGTGTTGCCTCATAAAGCACACCTACTCGGCCGTTGAGCTGAGTATCTTGGTCTTCGTCATTGAAGTTCAGGGCTCCCTTCGTTTCCACTTCATACATACCGTACTGAATGCCAAGCGCCGCACCCACAGACCAGTGATCATTGATGCGGTAAGAAGCGGAAGGTTGAATGGTTAAGGCTTGCGTCGTTGCTGTAGGAATATCTAAATGATTATTCAAAAGACCTTCGTACTCGAGGCCAAGACCGTAGTTGCCATACAGACCAATACCCAGCGTCCATTTGTCGTTTACTTGTTGGCTGTAAAATGCCGACGCCATAGGAACAAAACCAATCACGTTGCCCGCATCGCCAGTCATCGTGTCTAGTTGCGCGTCACCGTAAAGGCCAATCAGGTTACCAGAGAAAGATTTACCATAAACATTCGCCAGACCAGCCGGGTTTGCTGCCATTACTGAGGCATCTTGCGCACGAGCCGCCATACCAGCGGATGCCAAACCAATATCCGATGCTGTTGTTTCGTAAAGGTATAACCCACCCGCTTGCGCAGCAGCACACGTCAGTAGAGAGCTCGCTACGACGATTTTTGAAAGATTTTTCATGCTAAAACCTATTATTGTTTGGGGAACCCACGCTGCGACGGTGGTTGTATATCAATGAAAGGCATTGGCCAATCGCACACAGCGTGGGGGTGTTGTGGAGTCAGTCAGTTGAAATCAGCGTTATTGCTCGCTCACCTCAAGTTCAGTGGGTTTCTTTCGCTTAAACTTCTCGCGCAGAGATTGCATCATCACGAAGAACACTGGCGTCAGTAACGTGCCTACAAACGTAGAGAGAATCATGCCGCCGAATACTGCAAAGCCCAGTGAGTGACGAGATGCCGCACCGGCACCCGATGCAATCACCAACGGGAATACCCCCCAGATGAAGGCAAATGCGGTCATCTGTACTGCACGGAAACGGATTCGAGCAGCTTCTTTGGCAGCATCAATGATGGATAAGCCCTTTTCTTCTCGCAGAACTTTGGCAAATTCCACGATAAGAATCGCCACTTTGGCGGACATACCGATCAAGATGACCACACCAATCTGCACGTACAAGTCGAACGGTTGTCCCACCAGCAGTAGCGTGCCCATTGCGCCGAGAATCGCGACTGGAACCGCCATCATTACCGCTGCAGGAATGGTCCAACTTTCGTACTGAGCCACCAAGAACAAGTATGTGAACAGCAAAGACAATGCGAACGCGATCGGCGCCATGTTGCCTGCTTTCATCTCTTGGTAAGTCATGCCTGACCACTCGTATGAGTAACCACTTGGCAAAGATTCCGCAGCCAGTTTTTCAATGGCTTTTACAACATCACCCGAGCTGTAACCTGGCGCTGGCGCACCGTTCACGGTTGCAGAACTGAACATGTTGTAGTTCGACAAGGTATCTGGGCCGAAGATCGGCTTCACTTTCACTAGCGTTGCCAGTGACACCATTTTTCCAGAGCTTGAGCGAACAAACAGATGGTTGATGTCGTCGATATTGTCACGGTATTGCTCTTCTGCTTGCACTTTCACTTGGTACGAACGACCAAACAAGTTGAAGTCAGAAATGTAGGCACCGCCCAACTGTGCTTGCAGTGTGCTGAAGATTTCATTCAACGGTACGCCCATCGAAATCGCTTTATCGCGATCAATATCGATGTAACGTTGCGGAATATTCGCACGGAAAATCGAGAACGCACGCGCCACTTCAGGCAGTTGATTGATTTGGGCAACAAAATCAGCGGTTGTTTTTGCCAACTCTTGTGGAGAACGGCCCAAGTTGTCCTGCAGCACAAGGTTGAAACCATCCACCGCACCCATGCCTTTGATTGCCGGCGTCGCGAAAACGAACGAAGCGGCATCTGGCGTTGAGTTCAGCATTTGGTTAACTTTGTTCATCAACGCACGTTGGTGTAGTTCAGGGTCTTTACGTTTGCTCCAGTTATCCAGTTTGATGATCAACATGCCCGAGTTTGGAATCGACGCCATGTTAATTACCGAGAAGCCCGCAACCGAAACCACGTTCTCCACACCTTCCATCTGTTTTAGCTCATCAACGTACTTCTTCATTAATGGTGCAGTACGCTGCAATGCTGCTGCGTTTGGCAAACGCATTTCGACCATGAACACGCCTTTATCTTCGTTCGGTACGAAAGAAGAAGGTACGGTCATGAACGCAAATGCCAGCACCGCAATAAGCGCGCCATAAACACCGATACTCAGCACAATACGACGGCTCAAGAAGCCAACTAAACCTTGGTATTTGCGCGTTATTGCTTCAAAACCTCGGTTAAACGCACGCAAAGGCGCAATAGGTTGCGAGTGAGTAGATTTCAACATCAACGCACAAAGCGCTGGCGTTAACGTCAATGCGTTGATCGCAGAGATCAGCACCGATACACAGATGGTGACCGCGAACTGGTTGAACATTCGACCAGAAATACCCGGCAATAGCGCAACCGGTACGAATACCGCCAACAAAATAAGCGTTGTTGCCAATACTGGCCCCGTCACTTCTTTCATAGCTTGGATCGTGGCCGGAATCGGGTCTAAATGCTCTTCATGGATAACCCGCTCCACGTTCTCTACCACGATGATCGCATCGTCCACCACGATACCGATGGCGAGGATCAAGCCAAACAACGAGATCGTGTTAATGGTCATGCCCATCACGCCCATGATTGCGAACGTCGCAATGATGGAAACCGGAATCGCTAAGGTTGGAATGATGGTCGCTCGCCAGTTCTGCAAGAAAACGTACACAACGAAGGTGACAAGAAGTACTGCAATCACCAGCGTCTCGTACACTTCATCAATCGATGTCTCTACGTATTCGGTAGAGTCATACGCGATGTCGTAGACCAAATCATCTGGGAACGATTTCTCGTACTCTTTCATGGCCTCTTTCACGCGTTCCATCACGTCTAGCGCGTTCGCGGTCGGCAACTGGTACAAGGCCAGAACGGCGGCTGGTTCGTTATTCATACGACCATCAGCTTCGTAACCTTGTGCACCAACTTCCACACGAGCCACATCTTTCAAGCGAATCAAAGAACCTTTCTTGCTCGCACGAATGATGATGTTCTCGAACTCTTCCGCAGAAGTGAGGCGGCCTTTGGTTTGCAAAACATATTGATATTGCTGGTCACCTGGAGCTGGCATACCACCGATCTTACCCGCCGCCACTTGGATGTTTTGCGTTTTAATTGCGCCAATAACATCGCTAGCAGAAAGCTTCAAGGTAGCCAGTTTATTTGGGTTCAACCAAATACGCATTGAGTAGTCTTTCTTACCCAGCAGCGTAATGTCACTCATACCTTCGATACGTTTTAGACGCTCGACAATATTGAGATCCGCGTAGTTAGAAAGGTAGATACTGTCGTGAGACTGTTTCGGAGAACGCAGTGTGATAACGCCCAGCATGTCGGAAGATTTCTTCTTAACCGTCACACCGATTTGGTTTACTTCTTGTGGTAGAGACGACGTCGCCTGTGCCACCAAGTTGTTCACACGAACCTGCGCCATATCGCCATCTGCGCCCACTCGGAAGTAAATACGCAATGTGTATGAGCCATCGTTACCAATCACAGAAGACATGTAAATCATGTCTTCAACGCCGTTGACTTTGGCTTCTATCGGTTGTGCTACGGTCTTTTTAACCACGTCCGCGTTTGCACCCGGATACATGGTGCTCACCGTAATTACCGTTGGAGAGATTTGAGGATACTCAGAAATTGGCAAGACTTTCAGGGCGATCATACCCATCAATGTCATCGCCAGTGAGATCACCAAAGCAAACTTCGGCCGGTGAATGAAAAATTTACTTAACATCAGTACTCACTCAGCCTTGTTCACTCTGTAGCTCAACGTCTTTCACCGTTGCACCCGGACGCACTTTTTGTAGACCATTGACGATGACTTTTTCGTTAGCCGCCAAACCAGTCAGCACAGCACGTTTCACACCGTAGGTCTGACCGAGTTCAACGTTACGACGAGACACCACGTGATCATCACCAACCACCATGACGTAGTCACCCGCTTGGTCTTGCTGAACAGCCGCCGATGGGATAAGCAAACCATCAATGGTTTTGTTGCGCAGCTTGATGGTCAAGTTGCCATATTCACCCGGCATAAGCGCGTAAGTTGGGTTATCGAATTGTGCTTCTGCTCGAATTGAGCCTGTTTCTAAATCGATCTTGTTGCCAACGGCGTAGATCTTGCCATCAAGCGGGTACAATGAACCGTCTGAAAGCGTCAGTGTTAAATCAACATCCAGTTTGTCATCGTTACGATGGGCCACATCAATCGCACTTCTTACGCGGCGGTAGAGCTTCTCATCCACATCAAAGCCAAAGCGAATTGGGTCGATTTGAGTGATCGAAACAAGAGGAACGAGTTGAATTTTCGAAATACGGTCACCCACTCGGAAGTTGCTGAAACCCACGCGGCCAGAGAAAGGAGCGCGCACAGAGCTAAATTCAAGATCGAGCCTTGCTGAAACCAGCGTCGCTTTCGCCTCTTCTACCGAGGCAATCGCTGCGGCGTGCGCAGCAATGGCGTCATCGTATTGCTGCTCACTGATGCTTTTATCTTTGATGAGTTTCTTCACACGTTCTGCATCACGCGTAGTTTGAACGAGTTGTGCTTTTGCTTTTTGCAACGACGCTTTTGCATACGCCAGTGCCGCTTTGTAAGGACGGTCGTCGATTTCAAACAGCAATTGGCCTTTTTCGACCATATCGCCATCTTTAAAATGAATCGCGGTTAATTCGCCACCGACTCGAGGCATAATATCAACGTCATTTACCGCTTCAGTTCGACCGATAAAAGTATGATAAGGAGTGATTTTTGTTTCGGTTAGGGTAACGGTTTCAACAGAGGGTGCTTGGGCTGTTTTCGTTGCGATATCGCCAGTTTTGCATCCTGATAGTAATGCAGAAGATATAGCAATAGATACCAACGCAAATTTATATTTGGCTTTCATGATAAACCTACTTTATTTAGAAAGTGCCCTAGCCTAAATATTTAAATATATGGATAAACACACTTTCTATTCTGGAAATAAACGAGGGAGTTAGAATTGGTAGTTAAATTCGATACGGTGATCACCATCACCGAAATTAACGTGCTCATTCCAGTTTGCAAAGTAACGAATATTTGCGCGAGGATTAATTTGATAAGACAACGCAAACTCATGAGTCAAGATATTATCTTCACCCGCGTAATAAGTATCTTTATATTGACTAGACCCTGACAACGTATGCATATACATTGGGTTGTAGTTAATCCAGATTTTATCGGTTAATTCAATTTTTGAGTACATACCCACAACAGTGAAAGTACCTGGAATTTCATAACCTTTGTCATCACCACTAAAATCATTAGCAATAGTGACACCCGCACCAGCTAAAGGAAATAGCTGCAACATACCAAACTTAGGTAGACCTTGAATAAAGCTATAAGATGCATCTAATTTATCGTTATCAACGTCGTAGTTTACATCTAATTGACGGCCTAGACCTTTTGCGACTTCTACTTGGAAATTACGTAGTCGGAAAGAGTCAATGCTGTCATCAACGTTGGCATATATTGGATCGTCATTGTCGCGAATGCCAAATAGCTCACCACCAATGCCTTTCATTTCAATGATGTTCATCGCCATGGTACCAGGCTGGCTAGATTGGTAAGTTTGACCGATTTTGATGTTCGCGCCTTTATCAGTAATACCAAAGCCAGCTTGGGTGTATACCGCAAGTGGGTCAGACATATCTTGTAGTTCTTCGTTATTGTTTGTCTGCGCATAGGCAGAAGACGCGAGTTGTAGGGCTGCAACCATAATGGCAACAGACGGTTTCACTAAATTCATAAAACTGTATCCATTTTAATGATTATAAAATTATTCACGTCATGAGGTCATCATAAATAGCAAGCAACACAACTCGCTTTGGATAACATAAATTATCAAAGCAAATTCAATAATGACGAAACATTCGACGTTTTAATTAAAATAAAATAAAGCATCGTAAAAGTTCAATCACCGCTACTTATATCTTATATAACTTGAAATTTGGTAATACCAATGAAGAAGGAAATATTAAAACTTATGAAAATTCAATTATCATTAGAACAAATGATTAATTAATTTTACCATATGAATAGAGAGTGCAATGGATTTAGGTGATCGCGATCAATGTTTCATTTCGATCGTACAACACTCTTCAGATTAATTAGAACATTATAATAATTTAAAAACCTTAGTTTGATTAGCCTAGCATCAGATTAGAATAGTAGGCCTATAATAAATAAAAAGGGAATCACTCTCTGTGATTCCCTTTTATTATCGAGCGATAAATCGCCGATGCGTTTCGATAACTAAAACGCAAACAATTCGCACTATTGCAGTTTCTCTATTCCCATATTGAACAGTGCAAAACTATAAATATCTGCATTTGTCTCAATTATTTTACGCGTTGGTGTGCCTGCACCATGTCCTGCATTGGTTTCGATGCGAATTAAGGTCGGATTTGAACCCGCTTGCTTCGATTGCAACTCAGCAGCAAATTTGTATGAGTGAGCAGGAACAACACGGTCATCATGATCACCGGTTGTAATCAATGTTGCTGGGTATTCCACCCCTGCTTTTACATTGTGCACCGGCGAATAACTTTTCAGATATTGGAACATCTCTTTACTTTGCTCTGCCGTGCCGTAGTCATACGCCCAACCAGCACCTGCGGTAAAAGTATGGTAACGCAGCATATCCAGTACGCCGACTGCTGGCAGCGCCACTTTAAACAGCTCTGGACGTTGCGTCATAACGGCCCCTACTAACAAGCCACCATTCGATCCACCGTTAATGGCTAACTTGTTTGATGACGTTACCTTTTCATCAATTAGGAATTCAGCCGCAGCAATAAAGTCATCAAACACATTTTGCTTTTGCATTTGAATGCCAGCGTTGTGCCATTCTTTGCCATATTCCCCACCACCACGAATGTTCGCTACCGCGTAAACACCACCAAGCTCTAACCAAGCCGCACGTGTCGGGCTAAAAGATGGCGTGAGGCTAACGTTGAAACCGCCATAACCATATAGGATGGTTGGTGCACTGCCGTCCATCGGTGTCCCTTTTTTATAGGTGATGATCATCGGCACTTTTGTTCCGTCTTTTGAGGTGTAAAACACCTGGCGAGATTCATACAAAACAGGGTCAAATGGCGCTTTAGATTTGTAGTACACCTCGCTATCACCGTCTTTGATGTTCAGACGATAGGTAGTGCTTGGCATCTTGTAGTTGGTGAAAGAATAGTAGACTTCGGTTTCTTCTTTTTTCCCCGAGAAACCGTATGCGCTGCCAATATCAGGCAATTTGATTTCTCGGATGAGTTTGCCGTTCATGTCGTATTGCTTCACCATCGAGATCGCATCAACAATATAACTCGCAAACAAATTGCCACCCGCGGTAGAAACGCGTAACACATTCTTTGTTTCAGGGATCAAATCTTTCCAGTTTTTGGGCTGCGGCTGACTCGCATCCACCGTCACGACGCGTTTGTTCGGCGCATTAAGGTTCGTAACCAAGTACAGTTTCGTGCCTTGGTTGTCTATCACCCAAGTATCAGAACTGGTGTTATCTAAAATGGTTTTGAGCGAGCTATTTGGCTTACTCAGGTCTTTGAAGAACAGTTTGTTGCCCGACGTCGATACGCTAGCTGAGATAAACAAGTAGCGTTCATCTTCCGACGTGTAACCCCCAACGTAGCGATACTTTTCGTCCTTTACACCACCGAAAATTAATTGGTCTTCACTTTGTTTCGTCCCTAGTTTATGAAAGTAGAGCTTGTGTTGGTCTGTCTTCGCAGAAAGTTCACTCCCTTTTGGCTTGTCATAACTTGAGTAATAGAAGCCTTGATTGCCGAACCAACTGATGCCACTGAACTTAATATCCACCAGCGTTTCGCCGACGGGCTTTTTGGTTTCTGTGTCTAACACAATGACTTTGCGCCAATCGCTACCGCCTTCCGAAATGCTATATGCAACCAAAGAACCATCACGTGAAAAGCTCACTCCCGCTAACGATGTGGTGCCATCTTCACTAAAAGTATTTGGATCGAGGAAAATTTCTGCTTCGCCATCACCTAACTGCCGATAAAGCACATCTTGGTTTTGTAGCCCGTCATTTTTGTAGAAATAAGTGAACTTACCCTCTTTGAACGGTTGGCTTTGCTTTTCGTAGTCCATGAGCTTAGTGATGCGCTCTTCAATCTGCTCGCGGTAAGGGATTTTCGACAGATAATCAAACGTCACTGCATTTTGTGCCTTAACCCATTCTGCGGTTTCTGGGCTGAGATCGTCTTCCAACCAGCGATAAGGATCACTCACTTTTGTACCAAAGTAGTCATCGACAACATCCACTTTTTGTGTGGTTGGATACGTGATGGTTTTCGGGGTTACCTGTTCAACCGACGATTGCGCCGCTTCATTTGCATACGCCACCGACAACACACTTCCGAGTGCGAGAGCCGTTGTGAGTGCTAGGGTATTCTTTTTCATGAAATTCCTTTTTATTTTTCTGTTGTCTTTTTGTGCAATACATCAGAACTCTACTATATATCGACAAAATGAATCTAATTTCATTAAACGAGTTGTGAAAGCCATCCTAACTCCCTCATTTCCTTCCAGTTCTACAAACTAGTAAGTGGCGGTGTAGAACTTGGGAACAATACTGAAGAGCTACGATGGCGTTTACTCTCTTTCGTCTAAGTCAGCTCGATTTGGCGCAAAACCCCAGACTCAGAAGCGAAATCTTGGTCGTGACTGATCAGAACAAATCCACCTTTGTATGTATTTAACGCCTGACTAAGCATTATTTTTGACTCGAGGTCGAGATGATTATCTGGCTCATCAAGCAGCAGCAAAGGCTGAGAGTTTTGGTGGCTGACTATCAGCATCGCGAGCTTCATCTTCTCGCCACCGCTCAGTAGGCGCCCCAATCGAAACACAGCATCTCGACGAAAACCGATCCCGGCCAATAAGGTCCTCGCTTCACTTTCCGTCATCTCTTGGCAGCTCTCCATTACGTTCTCAAGTAACGAAAGATTTGGATTCACTGTACCAAAATGTTGGTCGAGATAGTACAAAGGCGTATTCACTTGCCACTCACCACTCTGCAACGATAACTCGCCAAGCAACGTCTTTAACAAGGTTGATTTTCCGCAGCCATTTCTCCCTTTGAGATGGACTTTGTCGTTCGCAAAAATCTGCAACGTGATAGGCGTAGAATTCCCAAAAGGTAATATACCTTCTTGTATCGACAACACTTTTCGCGAACGGTTCGGATTATCTGTAAGATAAAGCTTTTGCGCCTTGAGTTGCTCATGTCGCGATTGCAACGCCTGTTCTTTGGCTTGTAAATGCGCTTGTCTGAGTTGCTCATTCTTATTGCGATTTGAAGCGCTGGCGGTCGCGCTATCCTTTTTTCCATCAAGCAAAATTTTGGGCTGACTGCCGTCTTTGCGCAGTTTGTTCCCTTGCGCGGCGCGTTGGTCTGCTTTTTCGCGATTTTTCTGGGCTTGCTCGGCTAACCGTTTTTTCTGTTTATCGACTTGCGCTAACTGCCTCTCAACCGCTTGCAGTTCAGTGCGTTTTTTCTCGGCGTACACATCGTAATTTCCACCAAAAGCCTGTAAACCTAGGCCCGATAGCTCCCAAATTTCCTCCATCTCTCGCAGCAGCTCACGATCGTGACTGATGAGTAAAATCGCACCGCTGAAATGCGTCATAGACTCTATCAACCATTGTTTCGCCTCGGTATCGAGGTGATTGGATGGTTCATCGAGAATCAAAAGCTCCGTTTCGTTTTCAAACAACTGCCATAACTGCAAACGTGCCAACTGACCACCACTGAGCCGAGCACAAGAGAAGTCAGGGTCTTGCGGCAAGCCCATCGCAGCAAGCTGCTGTTTGAGTTTCAGTTCAATATCCCACTGTTCGCCAACCAGTTCGAACCAATGCTCAGAAACATCACCTTGTTCAATCTGCTTCAAAGCATGTAAGGCCGAGTCTGTTCCTAGAAATTGGGCGATCGATTGCTGACCTGAAAGCAGATCAGACGGCTGCTGGCGATACATCATGAAAGAAGAGGGAGCAGTCACAACACCGCTGGCAGGCTGAATTTCTCCCGCTAAAATGGAAGCCAAAAGCGACTTGCCGATGCCATTGCGCCCAACCAAACCAACACGTCGTTTAGTCATGGAACAAGAAATAGGCTGGAATAGCGTATCGCCATTATCAAACTGATGGCTAACATTAAAAGCTTGTAAAACTGGCATAATTTGCCTCCTGTATGACAGGGACAACAGCCGTAGCTATGATTTGAAATGGCAACAAAACGCGTGCACAAACGCATTAAGCTCTATGTAAAGCTCGACGATATACGTCAAATCAAAAAGTCGTCTTGTTGCAAAGAAATATCGGAAAGTGAGCTACGCCTACTAACCCTGCAGATCCAAAAAATAAGTAAAAATATGGATGACAGGTTTAGTTCTTCATGTTGGCGTAATCTCCTAGAGAAATGATGCGCAGAGTGTAGCCGCTTTTTTGTTCAAAAAGCAAGCTTTCTAACCAAATGTGAACAAAAAGAAAGTTTCACAGTAAGTTGTTATATCACATTAACTTTTTAACAAGTCTTTGAACAATTTCGAGATCTTAGCAACACAATTTTTATCCAAGCCATACTATGCTTAGGGTAAAGATAATCCACATAAGGGCGTGGTTATGAAATACAAACATATCCTTGTTGCACTCGAACTGTCAGATGAAAGCACCGTGCTTATCGACAGAGCGGTATCAATGGCAAACTATCTCGACTCCGATATCTCCTTTATTCATATTGATGGTACGCACGGAGAAATCTATCGTGAGCTTGTAGACATTAAAGAAAACCCGGATCAAAGGCCGTTGAATGAGCATTCAATGGGATGTTTAAAGACATTTAGTGATTACATGGATTACCCACTTAAACATTTCTTCGTAGGTACTGGCGACTTGGCTGATAAATTAGAGGTCACCATTAAAGAGCAAGAAGTGGATCTTCTGATTTGTGGCCACCACCAAGATTTCTGGAGCAAGATTATTTCTTACTCCAGACACTTAATTAACAAGTCACCGGTGGATATTCTAGTCGTCCCTATTCATGATTAGTAAAACGTAACGCTTCCCAAAACCACCAATTTATTTGGTGGTTTTTTATTGATATTGAAACAGCTTAAACAGTTTTCCAAACTAGCTTGGCGATCATTTATGAGTTACATTTTCTAACCAACCCGCGCTCCTACTGGGTATGGTTACTTAGATAGCAAGGATCCCTATGGCAAATAAAAAAGTACTCATTCTCTTTGCTCATCCTTCCCAGCATCGTTCAGAAGTGAATACTCCACTTTTCAAAGAAGCTCAAAAAATTGAAGGCGTGACATGTGTTGATCTCTATGGCGAATACCCTCGTTTCGATATTAATATCGACCGTGAGCAGCAACGCTTACGTGAACATGACGTGGTGATTTTCCAATTCCCACTATATTGGTATTCAACGCCTGCGATTTTAAAAGAGTGGCAAGATCTGGTTTTGGAATATGGCTTTGCTTACGGTACAGATGGCACAGCACTGCAAGGCAAGACCATGCTTTGTGTGCTGTCTGCAGGGGGTAAAGAAGAAGCTTATAAGGCAGAGGGCTACAACCACTTTACGATTCGTCAACTGCTTGCGCCTATTGAACAAATGTCCGCACTGACAGGCATGAACTACATTGCCCCTCTCGCGATGTTTGGTGCACGTACAGCAGATGAAGAAGGGCGAATCCCTCGTCATGTTGAGCGGTACAAGAGCCTGCTAACAGCTTTAGTCGAAGATAGGTTGGATGTTGAAGCTGCGGCGTCATTAATCAAGCTTAACAGCGCATTGCCAGAGCTCATTAAGGAGGCTTCATGACAGGGATATTCTTACAAGCCTTCGTATATTTGATTGCTGCTGTAATTGCAGTCCCACTTGCTAAGCGTTTGGGACTTGGGTCCGTTTTAGGCTATCTCATCGCAGGTGTGGTCATTGGCCCAATTATCGGTTTAGTCGGTGAAGAAACAACAACAATCCAGCACTTTGCCGAGTTTGGCGTGGTGATGATGCTGTTTCTCGTTGGTTTAGAGCTCGAACCCAAAATGTTGTGGGCGATGCGCAATCGCTTAATGGGTTTAGGAGGTCTGCAAGTCGGCGGTACCGTCGCGGCGATTATGGGTATTGCCTTATACTTTGACCAGCCTTGGACCATAGCCTTAGCCATAGGTTTGATCTTCGCCCTCTCTTCTACTGCGATTGTTTTGCAAACTTTTAGCGAAAAAGGATTAACGAAGACGGAAGGTGGACAAAACGCTTTCTCCGTGTTGCTTTTTCAAGATATTGCAGTGATACCAATGTTGGCGTTCATTCCCCTATTGGCCTTACCTGAATTAATTGAACAGGCACAGTCCGCAGCACAAACAGCCGCAGCGCACCATGAAGAATTAAGCCTCGTTGCGGGGTTGCCCGGCTGGGCATACGGCATCGTAATCACAGCATCGATTGCAATCGTCGTCGTTGGTGGACACTTTTTAAGTCGACCGCTGCTCAATTATGTGGCTAGCTCTGGTTTGCGAGAAATCTTTACCGCAACTGCACTCATGCTTGTCATTGGTATCGCTGCACTGATGAGTTTAGTGGGCTTATCTCCTGCCTTAGGAACCTTCTTGGCTGGCGTTGTATTGGCGAACAGTGAATTCCGCCACGAGTTAGAATCCAATATCGAACCATTTAAAGGCTTATTGTTAGGTCTGTTCTTTATTACCGTTGGCGCAGGGATCAACTTCTCGGTTCTATTTGGTGATTTCTGGCTGATCATGGCGCTGACCATTGGCGTGATGGTATTGAAAGCCTTGGTGCTGTTTATTCTTGCACTGATATTTAGGGTGAAAGGCAGCAACCGCTGGCTGTTTACCCTAAGCTTGGCTCAAGCAGGTGAATTCGGCTTTGTGCTTCTAAGCTTTTCAGTGCAAAACCACGTCATCCCATTTGAACTTTCACAAACTCTTGCGTTAGTGGTTGCGATTTCGATGTTCCTGACACCAGGTTTGTTTATTCTGTTTGATAGAGTGATTCTGCCGCGCTTTGAAAGCCAGTCAAATGAACGCGAAAGCGATACGATTGAGGAAACAGGCACGGTGATCATCGCCGGCATCGGCCGCTTTGGACAAATAGTGAATCGCCTATTGGTATCAAACGGCGTGACTACCGTGGTACTTGACCATCAATCTGACCAAGTCGATAACATGCGCCAGATTGGCACTCGCGCCTATTTTGGCGACGCGACTCGACCAGATATGCTACATACAGCCGGCATTGAGCACGCCGCTGCGTTGGTTGTGGCGATTGATAACCAAGAATCGAGTGTAGAACTGGTGAAGTACGTTAAGCACACGTACCCAAAAGTAACAGTGATTGCACGTGCCTTTGACCGTGGACATGGCTATCTTTTGCGTCAAGCGGGGGCTGATATTATTGAATCAGAGACCTACCATTCTGCATTGGAGATGGGCGGTCACACAATGAAAGCCCTTGGCATTCACCCCTTCTTTGTTGAACAACAGAAGGCGACATATAAGCGTGTTGAAGCACGTAAGTCAGAAATACTTTACAAAGCTTGGGAAGATGATTCTGAAGGTGAACGCTATGACAACAATTTCCGACAACTGTTTATTCAGTTAGAGGAGAAAATGGCGGAAGAGATGCAAAAAGATCGTCATGACAAACTATCGCGGTCAGAACGTGGTTGGACACCGCCACCTAAAGGTTACGCCGATGACTTTAATGAAGATAACGTCCAAGAGCTAACACCACCAAGAGAAGAGTCTATCCAACGATAACGCACTCCATATTAAAAACCTCCCGCTTGGGAGGTTTTTATTTTTTCAGTACAGAGCCACACGCCGTGCAGGATAAAATGATCTTCTCGATATTACATAAGATCATTCATTAAAATCTCATACTCTTCGTTTGCTTCTTCCACTAAATGAGAAAGCTCTAACGCATCAGTAACCGCAAGATTGAACTGCCACGGAGTTGTGTCTTCTTTACCACAGATTCGAGTTTCACACCCACGACTCTCAAAAGACAAATCATCAAACTCTGTAGTGTGGCGCTCTTGAAGTTCAACAATCTCAACTTCTAATTTACCGACAGGATTGACTTTAACGTGGGCATGTAACTCCGAACTGTTAGACAAACAATAATCTCTATGAACCGCAATCATGGCCGCCTCCTTGGTCTGCCAACTGACAACTCAACATTGAGTGTAGACGAGGGATTTTGAACGTGGCGTGAAATAATAATGAAGATTGATCTGTCTCATTAGAACAGACAATTGTTGTCATGAAGGCATGAGCCAGTATGAATCTCATCTGATTTAAATTGTTCTGAGATCGTAATAGTTGGCATTTACCGAGACTTTCCCTATTATCGAAACAAAATTACTGTGGTCATTCTTTAGAGGTCAGTATGGAGCTTGAAGCCGTTGCTAAAGCACTAAAAGAGTTAGGGCATCCGACTCGTTTAAGTATTTACAAAGAAGTCGTCAAAGCGGGATACAAAGGTATCGCGGTAGGCGGCGTACAAGAAAAGCTTGGCATTCCAGCATCCACTCTCTCTCATCATATCTCGAGCCTTGCTTCAGCTGGTCTTCTCACCCAGCGCCGCGAGGGTAGAACCCTTTTTTGTGTTGCAGAGTATCAGTGCTTAGATGACGTAATTGGTTTTTTAAAAGCAGAATGTTGCGTTAACGAGTGCTCATAAATTTCTAGCAAAAACGAGAGAGTTTGAGTTTCTATTGAACTTCAGCAGAACGTGAATGACGATGAAAAACATACACACCGAAGTTGCTAAGCTCGGTGTGTACATCTTCTAGTTCGCGACAAGTAACATCGACGACTTAGATGGTACGATTAACTTACCGTCAGTTGGAATGATTTGTTCTGTCATCAAATCAACCCAATTGCCATCCGTTTTTAATGTCAAAGACTGTTGACGCTGTGATTTATTAAGCACCACAATACCTTTGTCACCTCGCTTAAGTACGAGCATGTCATCGTTACCTTCAAGAACACTCATCGGCTCGCCATGCGTCATATTATGGAACTGGATCATTTTTGCCATTCTCGGGTCGCTCCATGCACCTTGCCACCTTGGCTGACCATTTTTACCTTTAATACCGCTGGTGTTTAAGTCGGTATAAATCAACGGCACACCGCCATCTCGGCCTAGAATATAGGCATAAGCTAACCATTCGTTTTCCTCGTCCATGATGAGATCAAGAAAGACATCATTGTTAGGAATATCATGTGTGATAGCAAATGTAATCGCACGACCGGGGGACAAAGCCTGACCAAAACAATAGGGATCAATCAGAGACTTGAAGCTGCCCTTTTTAGCAAACGCCTTAAACATGGTTGAGAACAAAGGGAAATCGTACGCACCTAGGCGAGTTTCCTGTAGATACGGCTCAAGAAACAGCTGATACTCTTCTTCCGTCGCACCGCCATCGGTAATAATTTCACCAAATATATGCACATCCCGCGTGATGTCGTCTGTCCAAACACGCTTAAGATGCTCTAACGTCATGTGTTTCGCAGCGTCAATACGAAAACCTTTCACACCAATAGCTTTCAGCGCCTTTAGGTACGCTCGCTGCTGCTCAACGACATGGTCACAAACACGAAGAGTTGGCAAGCCAGGATCGGTTGGTCCACCTGTGATACGTCCGTTTTGAACCTGCCACTTATCTTTCCAGTCTTTGATGCCGAATGCTTCAACAAAGTCCTCTTCATCAAAAAGTGGTTGAGATAGATCGCCAAACAACGCTAGCGACTGATATTTCTGTTTGTTGTTCTGGTATTCCTCCAAGACCTCTTGTCTTGGGTACTGAAGGTCTCTGCGAAGGTGGGCCTCATTTGCCATATGGTTAAACACTACGTCGGCATAAACCCACACACCAACTTGCTCCAGTTCACGAACCATATGAATAAAATCTTTGGTATCACCCAAAGCATTATCGATAACACGATAATCTTGTGGTTGATAACGCTGCCACCAGCGCTCATCGTGTGCGCTTTTCATTGGTGGCGAAACCAACACAGAGCCATAACCAAGCTCGCGGATTTCTTTTGCTCGTTGGGCAATGTCAGCATACTTCCAATCAAACGCATGTAAGATAACGTTTGCACCGAATGATTGTGTTTCCTGTGAGCCACTCATGTTGTTCTCCTGCTCGTTTCCACTCACGATTACTTGTTTGCATTTTTTTGTGAGTGAATTCAATAATCGAAATTATAAAAGCTATTCATCAGAGGCACTCACCCTTTTAGCACTAACTCAAGGCTGAAATCGAAGGCGTAGCGACTCATCCATTGCACAGCGATAAATCGTTCTGAGTGAATAACGGGCACACGACATACAACCCGAACAGACAAACACAAAACTAAGGCATTGTTTTGATTAAAAAAAACTTAAATTTAAAAAGATAGAACATAAGACCTATGTACGCCCTAAAATAGGCCCAAAGGATAAAAATAGCCAAGCCAACCCGTTGAGTAATCAATTGTTAATAAAACGAAACTGGCAGATGGATCACGTTTGGCGCGTTTCAAAAATCCAGTAAATCACCATACCTAGCGTTAAAAGACTAAAGATTTCTGTTTGTATCTGTCCCGAAATGACTTCAAAATGCGAAACTTAGCTTATCTCTATGGGGTATGCTCTACCTTGGAGGATAATAATGAATATCAAAGAATTTTCTGACCTCGTCGGGCTATCTGCTCATACACTTCGATACTATGAAAAAATCGGTTTACTTAAACATGTCCATAGAAACGCGAGTGGACATCGAATGTATAGTTCGAAAGATCTAAACTGGATAAGCTTTGTTAAGCGTTTAAAAGAAACTGCAATGCCACTTGAAGAGATTCTAGAGTATGCCAAATTAAGGGAAGTCGGCTCTCAATCTGTACCACAACGTCAAGCCCTGTTAGAACAACACCAAGAAAACCTCAAACGCCACATTGAGCAACAGAAAAAGCACTTATCGGCTCTAGAAGAAAAAATTGCCTTGTATAAAAGCGGAAAAGTTCGTTGACTTAGAGTTAACTCTAACGATTAAGGTGTGTTTACGTTTATTCACTAGGAACATACCGATGGAACAATCACGCTTTAACAAAGGATTAGAACTACTCTCTCAAATTGATGGCGACGCTGGTCATAATGTCATCGAAACCTTACAAGATATTTGTCCAGATTTAGCTCAGTACACCATTGAGTATCCGTTTGGCGATATTTATGCTCGCCCGGGCTTAGACCTAAAATCGAGAGAAATCGCAACCGTCGCCGCGCTAACGGCAATGGGGAATTGCGCGCCGCAACTAAAAGTGCACTTAAATGCAGCGCTGAATGTAGGCTGTAGCGAGGATGAGATTAAAGAGATCATTTTGCAGATGTCCGTCTACGCAGGTTTTCCCGCGGCATTAAACGGCATGTTTGCATTCAAAGAAGTGCTAGCGGAAAGAGCAGAGTAATAACGACGTTGAAATCAATTTAACCGCAATTAAAAACGGCCCTTGGGGTTCGGGCCGTGATTAAAACAACGAGTGAATTAGCGCTCAGGAGTTTCAAGCAGTTTAACCGCGCAATCTACCGCGTTGTTAATGCCTTGACTGCTCTCCAACTTGCCTGAACTTGCAGGACCAAGGGCACAAGAATACAAAGCCAGCTGCTTATCGAACGGCAGATCCAACTGTTCATAGAGATTTTGTCGGATTCTTGCATGTTGTTCTGGTTCTTGGTTAGCAAGGCTAATCAACGTTTCATAAATAAGCGTTTTCATGTCTTTCCCTTTTCACTTTATTGCACGGGGTGCATATATATTGTATCCATTTGGGAAGCACAAATCAGAAGCTAGGTCACAGAACGCGTCGCTAAAAAAGTTTATGTACTCGGTAAATTGCAATACAAACTTAAAGTCGTTTAGAAAAAGGGCAACTGATAACTCGATAGATCAGCCGATTAACTAGCATTCGCCGCTGTTTGTTTATAATCGTGTCCGATATAAACAAAAACGTCGCTGTATCAGCGACGTTTTATCTCGACTTTAGTTAATCGAATTTTTTTAGTTGAAGTGCACTAGCATTTCAACGTCATCGCCTTGCTCTGGAGCCTGAAGAGCGAAGTGCACGTACCCTGCTTCAGTCATAGGAATCGCAAGGTATTCATTGCTGCCTGCATAGTTGGACGCATACTCGTGCTGCTCTACTGTAGGCCAATGCTCCCTACTCGCGTATAGATCGACATTACCAGTTTGAGAGTGAGCCGTTAGCCATACACGAACCTCTTCAACACCTTCAGGCACATAAACTGCTGCATAACGCTGCTTGTGAACGGTAAGCATTTTGGCTTCACCAGACTCTAATACCACAGGTGCTAAATCATCTTGCACTTGGGTTGGCGGTGTTTGCGCTTCCACTTCTAACGCAGCCACAAGATTCACTGAGTCATAGCTATCACGTCCAGTTAAGCTGATGTAGTAACGACCCGCTTTAACGTAACCATCTTGCTCTGGTTCAAACACAATCTCTTCATTGCTGCCATCAGCATATTGACTCATTTCGAAATCATAGTAATGCGCGACTTTGTTGTAGCTCATGTAAAGATCCGCATCACCCGCACCCTCAATAGATACATTGAAGTTAACGGTGTTGGCTGGAACATCAACGTAGAACAGTTTTTCGCTGTATGCTTCGCCACTGAGCTGAAGGCTTTGGTTCGCCGTCAATTCAGTCACTTTTGCTTCAGGGCTTGTTGGTTCTGTTGGTTCTTCTGGGTCTGTACCAGGTTGCTCAGGTTCCACTTTTAATGTGTCCAACCAACGTTCAAACTCAGCATCGTATTGTTGACCTAAAGACGTCACCTGCTGTGCCCATTGTTCGAACTGGCCAGAGCGCGACAATGCCAACAAGCTTTCAACGTCTTGTGGATGATTTTCTAACATGAATCGAACAGCTAGATAACCCCAACGATAGATACGATTGGTATCGTGAGAGTACGTGGTATCAAACACAGTGGAAAGGCTCAGTTTACCATCTGCAATCAGCTCAATCGCAGCTTGGTAACCTTGCTTGTAATGCATGTATTCAGCAAAACCTTCTAGCCACCAAACAATATGACCATGAGCCAAGTTATCGCTGAACGAACCGTATTGGTTAAATCGTGCATCTAAATAGTGCGTGTATTCATGTTCTAGGTTCAAGATAGAGAGATCTTCACCATTCGCGTAGCGATAAGCGACGAAACGCGCAGTATTGTCCGCTTTTGAAGGGTCACCTTCTAGGTACTGACCACCGTTGTCCGTTGTATTACCAAATAGGAATGAAGAGTAATCAACGTAACTAGCGTTACTCGCGAATACCGCCACTTCAACACGATCATTCAAATCATCAGCGACAGGTTGATTACCCGTATTCGCAACTCGATGGAAGTCGGCTTCTTTTGCCGCTAGCACTTCACACGCTTTCGCTGCTTGAGCATCGGTCAGATCTTCAGAGCGAATAATGGCAGGTCCCTGACATTCAAAACGATTTGGCATTACACGTGCAGCTAAATCTTGCTTGGCTTGCTCAATATTCAGACCATTTAGGCCTTCTGGTGCGTAGTAGCTCATCATTTCAACGGCAGCAAGCCATAGTTTGTCATGCTCACTACCCAGTGGATAACGCTGCATCACCTGTTGCATTACTGCCAATGCTTTGCGTTTGGTCTCCTGATCTGGGCTCGCGAGCAAACGACCAGTTTCACGTAATGCATTGAAAACGATAAAGCTTGCATCCGTATCTAATGCCCAAGCATTATCAGATGCGAATTTCACCAACGTATCAATATGGTGTGTATTGTTTGCCATGTATCGGTAGAACGCATCGTTCGCCGCATGGCCTGCCATAGAGCGGAACAAGTTGTTTAAACCATCGACCCATTGCGTGTCCTGTGCGGTTTCACGATTAAAGTGCATCAACGCGGCCATCATGCTATCCATGGTCAGCGGCAACTGCTTAACGTTATCAACCATCAAAGTCAGGCTCTTCATTGCACCAACTTGTTCACGACCTTGATCCAAAGCATGAGGGTTGTTTAGGAATAGGTTCGTCGACTGAGCAAAACGCTGACTCAACGCTTGCGAAAACTCAGGTGTACCAGTACCAGCGTTGTAGCGAACGTAGTAGGCCGCTCGAATAAATTCGCCTAGGTTCTCTAGAATACGAGCTTGATCTGCTTCACCACGATAGCGAGCGATTTCTTGATCCAGCGCGACTTGGATACGGCTTAGGCTCGCTTCACTATAGATATCATTCAGCGTTTCTGAAGGTGCTGAAAACCATGCGTGGTAGCAATCATACTCAGCACCAGAAACGGCAGTAGCCAGATCTCGCGATTGTTGTAAATCAGCAACAGCACACTGATTTTGTGCAAAAGAGAAGCCAGACACACTCGCTAGCATACAAGCAAGCGCCAAACGATGGCGCGGGAAAAAACGGATATGAGACATAACAACACTCATTGATTATTAACATACATTGAGTGGGGGTTTATATTCTTTACAGCTCAAACAGTGAAATCAGTGTCATAAAATTTATGAAACCGCTCCCAAAAATAGGTCTTTTACTCTAATTAAATGGGAGCAATCCCACTCCAAAAAAACTCACAATTATCAATAAAAACATTAATTTACCTTTTTCTAAATAACGACTTTATGAGGAAAATTGCCCTTAAACGCCCCCCTTAACTCTTCCAGATAGAGTTCACGACAATCAAAGGTTCTAAATTAAATTTTGATGCTTGATACCATCTATTTTTATTTGTGACTCATTCCCAATAAGTCACAGAGTGCATATCAAAAGGTTGGCATTAATGGTAAATTCTCCGCCAAATCAAACACATTTACTCCTCCAGTCATTGATGAGTGAATAAAGCAGATATTTGGCTAGGGATAATACATGTCACTTTGGGGATTTTGGGGAGCGGGGATTGCCTACTTCATGACAACGTTTGCCTTTGTTTTTGGCGGCATTTTTTGGTTATGTTCTGAAGGTAATACATTAAGAGAAACAAAGCGCCAATCATCAATAATGTCCGGGGTTATTGCTTGTACTATTGGAACTTGGGTGCTTGCTTTTGGTGTTTACGTTTACGGTTACTTTTGGGATAACTCTTCTCACTATTATTTTTATTTGCTCGCTCCATGGGGACTTGCCATTTTTGGGGTAAAACTTCGTAACCGCTGGGTTAAGCAATACGCGCGTGTAAAACACGCAAAAGAAGAACAGTGGCAAAAGCACTGGCGAGAATTATTAGGGGAAGATACTGAAGAGCTTCCACCATATACACATGATTACGAGCTCTACTCGGGCATTTGGCAAGCCAATGAAGCGCTCCAAGAACAGTGTTTTGCAGCCCTTCCTCACGGGAAAGCAGTCTACGAGAGAGTGAAAGCCTTCCAAACGATGGCCTCCCCCGCTGGTGACATAAACAATCAAGTTTTGCTGAGTAAACTCGATCAACTAGAGGATGAAATCATTCAAGTTCTTGAGCAACACTCGCAAAAGAAAGTAAGCATTGAAACTGGCGCAGGTACTTTACACAAAGAGTCAAAACGCAATGTTTATCACCATGAGAATGGCCCAACAGAAGAGCAACTGTACGACTCAATCAACCTCCAACATGATTTGGATCGAGAGCTACGCAACATTATCTATGATCGGCTCGGTTACGATGGCGAAGATGAGTACTTTTTCCTCCAAGCGCCACTCGAAGAGCTTACCGAGAATGAAACCGCAATCAACTGGATGCTCTGGGGGTTAGTAAGCAACCATTTTGCTGTTGACCCATACCAAACGGCGTTGGATCTCAGCCTAATGAATGCGGAACCAAGATGGGGGCAAAATGAACGGTTTGTAATGATTACGGCTCAATAAACGCAAGTACTAAGTCTAATTTTAATACAACCTATTCTGAGACCACCCTCGCGTTGGTTAACTTAGCCAGTAAGCGGCCAACGCGATCGCGCATTTCACGTCTATCGACAATCATATCTAGCGCACCATGCGCTAGTAAAAATTCACTTCGCTGAAACTCGTCTGGTAACTTTTCACGTACCGTTTGCTCAATGACACGTCTTCCCGCAAAGCCAATACTTGCTTTAGGTTCACCAATATTGATGTCTCCTAACATGGCTAAACTCGCCGAGACGCCACCATAAGTTTGGTCCGTCAATACTGAGATATAGGGTAATCTGTGCTCAGATAAGTGGTTTAACGCGGCGCTGGTTTTTGACATTTGCATTAGTGCCACCAAAGACTCTTGCATGCGCGCCCCTCCGCAAGCGGAAAAACATACTAACCCAGATTTTGTATTAATTGCGCTTTCAATTGCTCGGACAAACTTCTCGCCAACCACTGCGCCCATCGAGCCTGCCATGAAAGAGAATTCGAATGCACACGCAACAACAGGCAGCCCCAATAACTTGCCCTGCATCACCACCAACGCATCTTTTTCTCCAGTCGTTTTCTGCGCTAAAGCAATTCGCTCTTTATATCGCTTTAAGTCTTTAAAACCCAAAATATCTTGTGGCTCCAACTCACTTGCCAACTCTTGTTGTGTTCCACGGTCCAGAAAAGAGATCAACCTTTGACGCGCAGCCATTCTCATGTGATATGAGCATTTAGGGCATACTTCCAAATTTTCTTTTAACGCGGCACGATAAAGTATTTGTTCACACTCAGGACACTTTGTCCAAACGCCCTCAGGGATAGACGCTTTGCGCGAACCTATTATATTTTTATTCTCAAATAACCGTTCTAACCAGCTCATAAATTCACCACTATTGATTACGTTCTAGCGCGATATCTCGTTGTTTGTTCGCTTAAACTTGTAAATAAAATTGTATGTAACTTAGTACAGGGATAAAGTGCGATATGCTGGCTTGATAATCCAATAAAGTGGGATAATGAAATGTTTGATAACGTTGACCAAATCTGGTTAAAAAGTTTTCACTGTGTTTATGAGAACAACAGCTTTAAGCGAGCCGCTGAGTGTTTGAACATACCAACATCAAATGTCAGCCGGCACATTGCCCTGCTTGAAGAAAAGTTAAACATTAGGTTGTTCAATAGAACAACAAGGCGAATGACGCCTACCGAGGCTGGAGAAGAGCTCTATAGCAGCACTCGTCCGTTATTGGAGCAACTCAACGCCGCACTAGAAACTGTAACGCGCCACTCGCACACGGTAACAGGGGAACTGCGAATTCTTATGCCAGACACACCTGTACTGGCAAAAGCTATTGTTTCCTTTTGCAATCAATATCCAGCAATCTCTTTGCATTGTGATACAACGCTCGCCCCTAAAGGCGATGCTATCGATGGCTTTGATATAATATTGAGTTTTCACAGAGGTACTTTGTCAGACAGTAACTGGGTGGCGAGAGAGATAAAACGCTGGCCCAGTGCCATTTTAGCCGCGCCTCAACTAATTGAGAAATACGCCCCCCCTTACAAAATTACGGATCTAAGTCATGTTCCCTGCATCACGACGCTTACCGCAGTAAATGGTGCACCATGGGTATTCAGAAATCCTGCTGGGGGCCATATTACTCAAACTGTGCAATCTTCATTCAAAGTAAACAGCGGTCATCTCGCCAGATATGGCGCGTTATCAGGGCTTGGATACGCAATATTGCCAATTGAGTCATGCCAAAATGAGATCAAAAATGGTGAGCTAGAAATCGTCACTCTAGAGTACGAACCTGAGGATTTAGTACTTTACGCCTTTTACTCGTCTAGAAAACATGTAGCTAAGAAAATATCTATGTTTGTTGAACATTTAAAGCAAAACGCAAAACTTAACGCCTAGCTAAGCTTTACTCAACTAATTTATCATATTTTGTTTTATCGTCTAGAAAGGACAGACACCGCTAAGCGATTTGAGACTCGATTTTTTCAAATAAAAAAGCCAGCAATTAACATTTACTGGCTTTTTATTAAAGAGGGTCAGTTGGCGTTTAGATTCTAAACGCTCCTACGTGACGATCGAGTGTTCGCGATAGCTCCGCGAGTTGTTGACTTGATTCTTCTAGTTGCTCACTCGCCGTTAGCGCACTTTTCACTGAGTGGCTGACGGTATCCATGTTCATATTAATTTCGTTTGCTACCGTTGATTGCTGTTCTGTTGCGGTTGCTACTTGAGTATTGATATCTGAAATAGTCGTCACTTGTGCAGCTATTGCTTCTAAAGCCTGTCGAGCTAACTCGGTTTCTGCCGTTCCTTCTTCAATAAGAGCCTTACTATTGCTCATTGAATTCACCGCACTTTGAGCTTCAGTTTGTAGCTGGTGAATCATGTTGTCAATTTCATCGGTAGAATGAGCCGTTTTAGTCGCTAGGTTGCGAACTTCATCAGCTACGACTGCAAAACCTCGGCCGGCATCACCAGCGCGTGCCGCTTCGATAGCCGCATTGAGAGCCAATAGATTGGTTTGCTCCGAAATACCTCTAATCACCTCTAGAATACTACCAATCGACTGAGTATTTTCAGCAAGACTCACGATAATGTTGGAAGTGCTGTTCATCTCGTTTTCAAGATTAGTCATCGCCGTTTTGGTTCTTTCTAGCGTCGTGTAGCCATCTTGCGCTTCATTACTTGCTGCACTCGCAGCATTTGCCGCTCCAGCAGCATTGGAGGCAATTTCATTGACCGTCGCAATCATTTCGTTCATGGATGTGACAACCAGCATGGTTTGCTCGTTCTGCTCTTGCCCTCTTGTGAGCGCTTGTTGAGATTGCCCACGCAAAGCGACAGCTGAACTATTAAGCTCCACACCAGTATTTACAACTTGTGTAATAATCTCATGTACTTTCCCAACAAAAACGTTGAAAGCAGAAGAAATTTGCGCGACTTCGTCATTACCTTTCGCTGGCAAACGAACGGTTAAGTCTCCGTCTCCTTTTGAGATGTCTTGTAGAGCGTCTTTAAGCGCAGAAAGCGGTCTCATCAGTTTATTTAGCAGAAGTGACAGAATCAAAACACACATAACGAAGATCGCCACCATAGAGATCAACTGGTAAGTAATAATTCCATTCGTCGCTTGGCTCACTTCGGTAATAGGAATACCAATATCAAAAGTACCGTATAACTGACCATCCACATAAATTGGTGCCATGATGTCAAACACCCATACTTTCTGGACATCGGCATACCACTTTGAGTACTGTTTAACACCTCTCGTCGCGCCTTCAACAGTATATTCATCGTTATAGGTTTTGTTCAGCTTGTGCTTATCACTGTGGGCTACTGCCGTTACGTTACGGTCAATTACAACGGCATAACTCACGTCTGAACGTTGTTTCAGCCCCTCAACAAGCGATTGTAAATCTTGCATTGGATTGGCTGAGTTCTCCAAAATATAACTCGCATTTCCCGCTAGAAACTCAGCTTGAATTTGGGATTTGTTTAAGATGATGTCATCGATTTTCTGACTCGAAATTAGGTACGTTGATGCCATACTCGCCACGACAGCAATACCAAACATGGCGCAGACTGCTAATAAGATGATTCTTTTCATTATAATTGTCTCAATACAATTCAATTGATGCTCATTAATCGAGCGCTAAGCCTTTCTTCTCCAAAACCAACCAAACTGCATTTTGGGTCTGTTTGGCAGAGCAAGACATAACTTTATAACTATTGTATCTGCTTGGTTCCCGATTACTTTAGACAGAAGGAAAAAAAGTCTTCAAAACGTCACATTTCTACGAGGTTTGGCGAAGGGACGAGTACGCAAAAGGAAACGTTTGCATAGTTAAATTTAACTATGCGACCAAATTGGTATCGAACATTAAAGAAAAGAGTTCTAATTAGCGTTTTGCCGTCGGGAGCGCTGTGGTCAGTGCTCCCGTTTTATCATTTAGTATCTCAGGTTCAGATATTAGAGCCACAATTGCAGCGGTTGTAATCCGAGATGCTTGGTGAAGCGAGAATGACTTGGTTTGTAGATATGGCAGCGATGTCAGATCGAGTGATTCTCAATCAAGAATCGGCAGCAAAATATGCAAACCAAGGCATGAAGCCATTGCCCATAAAAAAGAAAGGAAAAAAATCTTTACCACAGAGTTTAACTCGTCAGCGATATGTATCCATGCATACCCATGTATAAACCAACTGCACTGATCAAGACGCCCGATAAGTAAGGAGCTCGACGTGCAACATCATTCAAACCGCTCCATTTAGATGTCGCTTTTTGCACGCCCACTGCTGCCACAACGCCAACAGCAACCAGAGTCAAGGCTAAGCCAATACTGAATGACACAACTAAAGTCGCACCAAGAGTCATTGCCTTAAGCTGCAAACAGATAAGCAAAACCGTTACCGCAGCAGGGCATGGAATCAAACCGCCCGTTAATCCAAACAGCAGAATTTGCCCATTCGTCACGTCTCGATTCTCAAAGCGTTTTTGAATGTCTAAAGCGTGAGCGCGTTCGTGAGCATCTTGATATTCCTTATCTTCGTTTTCTAAATGAGAACCAGGACGAAAATGTACATCAAAGTCATGGGTATGATCATGGTGCCCGATGATCAAAGTGACAGAAAGTCCATTAGAGACTTCAATGCAAGACGCCGATTCCAAGTATCCATCACGCTCTATAAAGTGATAAATATCAGCAGGTTGATAACCATCACTCGATAGCGAAACCTTGATACCTTCAGCAGTTAAAGGTTTACCGCTGAGTGTTCGCAACTGGAAACGGTGATGCTCCCCTTCCTCTGTAATCGAAAGCGAAACATGCCCATGTCCTGTATCCACAACTTGCGTCGTCCAATCGCGAGCATGATCCTGAGCTTTGTTCCAAGCTCGCTCATCGCTCCATGTTCTCCAAAACATCCATACGCCGGTTGTCACGATAATGACCCCAGAGATAAGTTGCATCCATGGTTCAGCCGCTTCAGCGGTGAATTTCTGGCTAATATACATCCCGCCAACAGCGATTAACCATACAATTGCAGTGTGAGAAAGTGTGGCAGCTAAACCCAGCATCACGGCTTGTTTGACCGTTCCTTTCACAGCGACAATGAACGCCGCCATCATCGTTTTAGAGTGCCCAGGTTCTAAACCATGCAAAGCGCCAAGCAAAATGGCACTGGGAATAAAGAACCACCCATTACCTTGTTGTAGTAACGCGACAAAATCCATTGTTGTTCTCTGTTGTTGATTCTAATTTATCGCAAACTATACTCCCCCCTAGTATTAAATACTACCCCCCAGTATAAATTGAGTGCTACATTATCAGTTAGAATAACTCGGCCCGTAACTTAAAGAAGATAAGACATGTCGCATACAACCAGAGATCAAAAGAAGCTCAACACTCGAGTCAGTAAAATACAGGGTCAGGTGAATGGACTTAAAAAAATGCTGGAAGAAGAGCATGAATGCCAAGATGTGTTGCAGCAGATTGCCGCTATTCGGGGAGCAGTAAATGGTTTGATGCGAGAAGTAATTAAAGGTCACTTACTTGAGCACGTTGTACTTGAGGAAGACAAAACTCAACGTGAAAAAGATATGGAAGTCGTATTAAAAGTACTGGACTCTTATATAAAGTAACCCTACTTCGCTAGAGTAAAGTCACTAGGGTTACACTCGAATATATCCTTTATATGTAATCGCTTACTAAGCGGGAAATAACAATTCCATTTCATATTGATTAAGTTGAAAATGGAACCTATATCGGTTCAAGTTAAATAGTTTATTTATAAGAACTAAAACGGCCCAAACATAGGGCCGTTCATATTATTAAAAAACTCTAAACTATCTGATAAAAATACATATTGTGATAGGTTTTTACTTTATGGAAGAGTACAAGTAAACCTTTATACCTCTTGTAATTCGACGTGCTTAGCGCTGTAAGATTTTGTAAATGCAACACACCCCAAAAGTACAGCAAGTGGTAACACAGGATCAAAGATTGAACCATGAGATCCGAAGAATAAGTTAAGAATCATGACTAATGAACCACCAATAGCCCAAGCAATTGTTGTTGGAATAGTCCAAATAATGAGTTGTTTCTTAACCTCAGTCACCCCCATTAATCGATTAACAATATGGAATAGCGAGTCATTAAAGTAGCCAGCAAATAGAGATCCCATCGTAGCTGCCGTCGCTGCGAATAAAAGGTTAACGTCAGGAATATTCACTAAAACTGGGGCAGATATAGAAGCAGCGGTTATCATGGAGACTGTACCAGAGCCCTGAATAATACGAACTAACGTCGCAATAATAAATGGAATCATAACCGCAGAAATAGGAAGCCCTGCAACTTGGTTGGCAATCTCTGCGCCCGCACCCGTTTCACGCAATACGGCACCTAACGCGCCACCAGCTCCTGTTACTAACAAAATGATGCCACAAGTGGAGATTCCTTGTTCCATCTTTTCATTCGCTTCTTCTTTGGTAAGGTTATTACCCAATGTGTAAACCGCTAGTAACGTCGCTATTGATAGTGCAATAGTAGGGCTGCCGATAAAAGCGATAAATTGACCAAATGTTGTTGCAGTCAGCCCTTCGAAACCGAAAGTCCCCTCTAATAAACCCATAACTGATTTCGCAAGTATAAGTAAAATAGGGATAATAATTGGAGCGATAGATTTACTTAAAGATGGTAGGTCTTTCGCTTCTTTACTTGCAATGTACTCTTTGTGATCATTAATCAGTTGCTCACTAGACTTCGAGAAATGTTCGGTTGGAATGAATTCAGGAAACTGCTTTTCTAACCATCTTGCATACCAAACAATACCCATGACACAAGGCGCTGCGATCATCAAACCAAAACCTAACATGCTGGCAAGATCGACACCAAAGATACCAGCAACGCCCAAAGGTCCTGGAGTCGGCGGAATAGCGTGATGCGCTACGACCAAGCCGCCCGCCAGAGCAACCGTAAGCGTTAAAATCGAGCGATTGGACGTTTTTGACAAAGACTTCGCAATTGGATAAAGAATGATAAGCGCGCTATCCACAAAGATTGGGATGCTAACAATATAGCCAGTTACAGCAAGAGCGGCCTCTTCTTTCTTTTTTCCTAACCACTTTATAAAATTATAGGCAATACTTTCTCCTGCTCCAGAAGCCTCTAAAATAGCCCCCATCATAACGCCGAGACCGATGACAATCCCTATACCGCCTAATGTTCCACCAAATCCTTTGCTAACGGTCGCAATCGTGTCGTCAACACTTAACCCACCAATAATACCTGCGATACATGCCGCAATTAACATCGCAATTAACACATGTACTTTTGTACGTAATACAAGAAAAACAAGGACTGATACGGCTACTATTAGTCCAATTACTGAGGTTGGTAACATTAGACAATCTCCATATTGTTAACAGAAATAAATTGTTGTAATACATCCTTGAAATTACTGTCTGCTTTAAATCCAAGCTCCAGTTCTTTAGTACAATCAATTTTTTGTGGCCAACTACTCACAATACGATCAATACCCGCATCATGCTCATAGGTAATATAATTAGAAAGTTGTTTACCCATTAGAGTGTCCATTGTTTGAATCATCTCAGCTGGTGTAGTTTGAATACCAGGTAAATTAAGCGTTCTATAGGACAGATTATTTAACTGCTCATAAGGCATTAGCCCTGCATATTGAATATTGTCCACCACTCTAGACGGGCTCGATATCCAAAGTTTTAGCGTAGGGTCTACAGGACAATTTGATTCTTGAGCATTCAAAGGCTCACGAATAATTCCGCTTACGAAAGAGCTAGCGGCAAGGTTTGGTTTCCCAGGGCGAATACAAATAGTCGGTAAACGTACGGATACAGCTTTAACAAAGCCTTTACGGGCATAGTCGTTCACCAATAACTCACCTATAGCTTTTTGCGTCCCGTAGGATGACTGAGGATGAAGTGCTGTTATTGGTGTAATCGTTTCCGGAAGATCACCACCAAATACAGCTAAAGATGAAGCAAACGTAAAACGAATATTAGGGTTTACTTTACGGCAACGCTCAAGCAATAACTGTGTGGTCGTCAGGTTTACAGCTACGCCTAAATCAAAATCTTGCTCAGCATGGCTCGATACAATTGCCGCTAAATGAAAAATGTGTGTCGTTTCGGCAGTAATAACTTGGTCTATATTTTCTCGCTTTGTCATATCCATGACTAAAGAAACGACTCGGTCATCAATGCCCTCTAAGCGCGACTTTTGAATGTCGACAATAGTAATACTTTCAGCTTTGTTTTCTTTTAGTAGTGATTTGGCAAGTAGGGTTCCGAGAAAACCCGCCCCTCCAGTTATGATAATATTCATAGTCACGACCCTTTGTTTTTGTAATTGGTTTCAAGTTATTTATGGATAGAAATTAAAATTGTTATAGGTATGGTTTAACCCAACTAAGGCCCAGCTGCGTGCTATGCCTTGGGTTGTATTCACAACCGATCCAGCCTTGGTAACCAGAGTCATCCAAAACATTGAATAGGTGTGGGTAATTCAGTTCGCCTTCCGATGGTTCGTGCCTTTCAGGCACAGAAGCAATTTGAATATGGCCTGTGTATGGCGCCACATCGCGAATCAACGTACTCAGATCACCGTCCATAATTTGTGCGTGATAGAGATCGAGCTGCAATTTCACGTTTGGACGAGCCACTTGTTTGATGAGTTCCACCGCTTCACGTTGATGTGCAACAAAGTAGTTCGGTACATCGCGATTGTTGAGTGGCTCAATCATCAGCTCAACACCTTGTTCGGCAAACTTATCCGCTGCATAACGAATGTTTGAGATAAAGGTTTCAATATGCTGATCACGAGTGAAGCGTGAATCAACAATGCCAGACATAGCGTGAACCTTTTTACAGTTCAGTGCCTTGGCGTACATCAGCGCAGTCTCGACGCTCGTTTTAAATTCATCCTCACGCCCCGGAATAGCTGCAAAACCTCGTTCACCTGCATCCCAATCACCTGGAGGCATGTTGAATAACGCTTGCTCAAAACCAAACTGCTGTATCTTGCTTGCTAGTTCTTGCGCTTCGAATGCGTATGGGAAAAGGTATTCCACCGCTTTGAAGCCCGCTTGGTGTGCTTTTTCGAAACGATCTAGAAAAGGAACTTCTGTGAATAACATTGTCAGATTTGCCGCGAATTTAGCCATTACTTACCTCTCCCTTTTAGGTCTTGAATCTCAGTATCCGTTAAGTAGCGGATGTTGCTGTCTTTCAGAATGAACGCTAGCTTCGCTGTCTCTTCTAGCTCTTCTGCGTTATCCACTGCATCTTCAAAGTCCGTACCCGTGATCACTGGACCATGGTTCGCCAGGAGGAAAGCTCGGTAGTCACTAGCCCGTTGCGCAAGTTCTTCAGCAATCTGAGGGTCGCCCGGGCGCAGGTACGGAATCACTGGCAGTTCGCCAATGCGCATTACAAAGTAAGGTGTAAAAGCTTTGATGGCATTCTCGCGATCTAGACCTTCAAGACAAGAAAGCGCCGTCAAGTAAGTAGAATGCAGATGCACAATCGCATTACACTTTGAGTTATTTCGATAAATCGCCAGATGAAAAGCGACTTCTTTTGATGGCTTTTCACCAGAGATATGGTTGCCATCAATATCCACAACCGAAAGCTCTTCAGCAATCAAGCGGCCGAACGAAGAACCAGTTGGCGTTGCCAGAAAGTGTCCATTAGGCAGTTTTAGAGAAAGGTTGCCAGCGCCGCCAGTCGCATAGCCACGTTCAAACATAGAGCGCGCCATAGTGACCATTTGCTCTCGCAGTTGTTGTTCTGTCATCAATTCTTTATTCATCACAACCTCACCTATTCAAAAAACGACTGTGCTTTGGCAAAGAAGTGTTCATCGCCGAAGTTGCCCGATTTCAGAGCCAAAGAAAGCTCGCCTTCAAGTGACTTCACCCAAGGTACACCTGGTGCGATTTGAGGACCGATATGAAAACCTTTTACGGCTAGGCTTTGGGTTACAACCCCTGAGGTTTCCCCACCCGCAACGATGAAATTTTTCACACCGTGCTGCTGAAGTTTGATTGCAAGTTGGCTAAAGAATTGTTCAACCGCGTGACTTGAAGAATGCGCGCCAAACTCTTGTTGAATCGCTTTTAACGCCGCTGCATCTGCGGTTGCGTAAACCAGTGGTGCGAACTCGCTTTCGATGTTGGTCATGACCCAATCAAACACTTGATTTGAGTAATCTTCTTCCGTCAAACACGCCTTCACATCAATAGCAAAGTGTGGCGCTTTTTCTTTGTAAACAGCGACCTGTTGGTTGGTCATGACAGAACAAGATCCAGATAACACAACGGTTGGTGCCTTTTTAGGGTTCCCCTCTTGCTTCGCATCACTTTGATCTTCAAGGTTCTCTATCCAGTTCTTAGCAATACCCGCAGCCAAACCAGAACCACCAGTTACCAGTTTTAGAGACTTCGCCGCTTTGCCAAGTGTGACAAGATGCTCTGCATTGAATGCATCAACCACTGCATAGCGGTTGCCTTGTACTTTTAGCTCTTCAAAGCGCTCAATTACCGCTTTTGGACCTTGTTCAATTATTTGGAAGTTCACCAGGCCAGATTTGCCTTGAGATTGAGCATCCATCATACGAACTAGGCTTGAATCAGTCATTGGGGTCACAGGGTGATTACGCATACCTGAGTCGCTTAGCAAGTCTTGGAATACAAATAGATGGCCGTTGTAAACTGTGCGACCATTCACTGGTAATGATGGGCATACAATGGTGAACGCTTCACCTAGCTCTGCAAGCAGTGCATCCGTTACAGGACCAATGTTACCTTCTGCTGTGCTGTCAAACGTTGAGCAGTACTTGAAGTAAAACTGCTGACAGCCATTTGCTTGCAGCCACTTAAGCGCAGCTACTGAATCCTCGATTGCCTCATCTACAGGACAGGAACGAGATTTAAGACTGATCACGACCGCATCTGCGTTTACATCAATCTCTTCTTTTGGAATACCGTTAAGCTGAACTGTGCGCATGCCGTTTTCTACAAGAAAACCTGCGATGTCTGTTGCGCCAGTAAAGTCGTCTGCGATAACGCCTAATAACATCATTTTTTCTCCGTTTTACGTGCGCTTACTTCTGTTTGTTTTCTACACCTGGAAGCTCAATACCATCAAAAATCTTGATAACGGCACTGTCGTCTTCCTGGCCAAAACCAGCATTGCTTGCACTCAAAAACATGTTTAGTGCTGTGCTTGATAGAGGAAGTGGAAATTTGAGATCTTTTGCTGTGTCCGATACGAGGTTTAGATCTTTCACAAAGATGTCGACCATAGATTTAGGGGAGTAGTCACCATCAACTACATGCTTCATGCGGTTCTCAAACATCCAAGAGTTACCCGCTGCATTCGTCACCACGTCGTACATCAGGTCAAGAGGAATGTTTGCACGTGCCGCTAATGCCATTGCTTCAGCACCAGCTGCGATATGAACACCTGCTAGCAATTGGTGGATAATCTTCACAGTTGCGCCTAGGCCAATCGCTTCACCGATGTTGTAGACTTTAGCTGCCGTTGCGTTGAGTACTGGTTCAAGTGCATCAAATGTGCTTTGCGCTCCCGACGCCATAATAGTCATCTCACCTAATTCTGCTTTTGCAGCACCACCAGATACCGGTGCATCAAGCATCACAAGATTGTGTTCTGCCAATTTCGCTTCAATTTGTTTTGCGTCTTCTGCTGAGATGGTTGCTGAAACCATTACTGGCGTATTCGGCTTAAGCGCTGTAGCAAGACCGGTTTTGAACAAGACCGTGTTAACTTGAGCTACGTTCACAACAAGAACTAGAACCGAATCAAGCTTATCTGCAAACTCAACTGCATTTGTAGAAACAGCTTTTGCACCGAATGAACCTAACTCTTCAAGCGCTTGAGAATTTAAATCGAAACCATAGACATCTAGGCCTGCACGCACACATGACTTTGCGGCGCCCATTCCCATAGAGCCTAAACCGATAACACCTACAGATTGAACTTCACTCATAAAAACAATGCCTTCTGGTCTATTAAACTTTGTTAATTCTTGTTTGGTTGATGTGATTATATGTGAAGATTAATACTAAGACCTCGCTTTGAATCACATTTTTTCACACAAATTAACAATGTCGTGATATATACCTCTTTATGGGCAGAGATATTCCGAGCAGTTAACACAAGCGAAGGCTGTTCTTACAACGTTGAGAACATAATTCACAGATATTCACAACAAATGAAAAGATTGGTAGGATACTGAAAAACAAGAATATAGAAGTGAAACTATGATCCCAGCAGAACGTCAAAGAACCATATTATCCCTGTTATCACATCAAGAAGTGTTAAGCATTTCAGATTTAACCGACCACCTTGGCGTATCACATATGACCATTCGTCGTGATATCGTGAAGCTTGAATCCTCAGGTAAAGTCGTTTCTGTTTCTGGTGGAGTGCAACTCGCTCAAGCTCTACATTCCGAACTTTCCCATGATGCGAAGGTCGAGCAACAAGCGGATGAAAAAATTCAAATTGGTAAGCTGGCGGCTACGTTAATTGGTCAAGACGCTACGATTTACTTGGATGCGGGAACAACCTCTCTAGAAATCGCCCATCAAATAGCAAATCGTAATGATCTTTTAGTGATCACCAATGACTTCTCTATTGCTGCTTTCCTTATGACGCACAGTGAATGTGAGCTTTACCACACTGGGGGAAAAATTGACCGCGAGAACCAATCCACCATTGGAGGAAAAGTCGCAGAGTTCTTGAATGGGCTAAATATTGATATCGCCTTTATTTCGACTTCATCTTGGAGCTTGAAAGGCTTATCAACACCTAATGAAAATAAAGTCCTCGTTAAAAAAGCAATCATCAAGGCGGCACAAACCAATTATCTGATCTCAGACTCAACTAAATACGGTCAGATAGCGAGCTTTCATGCATTAGACATCGAGCAATTGGACGGAATTATTACCGATCGAAACCTATCCGAAGTGGTCACTAAAGAATTAACGGATAAAGGATTACGTGTGTATAAAGAGTAACACTACCTAAACATCTGAGTTCGCGTAACTTTTATACTCGTTAATTTATAGGTGCTTCCAATATACATAGACCGTGCTGTGTACTTTCTGGCAGAAAACACATCCTCTTGTTTTCTAAATTACCAAATTACTGATTACATCTGGGATATGGAAGCTCACTTCACTTTATCGCTGCTCGTCACTTGTCATCAAAAATCAAATTCACCGCAATTGCCATCAAAACTAAGCCTGAAATTGGCAGCAAAACACCTAATGGTGAGCGCTCTATGTAAGGCAAGTTTTCCGCAATCAATAAGCCCCACTCAGGTTCTGGCGGCTTAACGCCAAGTCCGATAAAACTCAGAGACGTCAGGCTGAGCGTAATGTATGGCAAACGCAGAAACGCGTGACGAATCAATGGCGGCAGCACATAAGGCAACAAGTAGTAACGGAGTACTCGCCACTGACTGGTTCCCCAAATGGGCGCAAGATGCGTGTAAGGCTGCGCTTTGGCTTCCATCAACAAACTTGCACAGTGCGCCGCTAATGGTGCCCATGACACCATAACAATCGCAATCAAGGCACTGTTTGGGTTCATCCCCGTTAGACCAGCAATCAGCAGACCCGCCACAATGTATGGCACACCTTTGGTGATCTCAATTAAGCCTTGGCTATAACGAGTCACGAAGCCGAGCAACAAACCAATCACCAAACTTAGGAACGTTGCGATGATGCCCATTTTGATTGTCGACATCATACCGCCGCCAACGCGAGCAAGCAGATCTCGCCCGACCGCATCGGCACCAAACGGTGCTGCTAAGCTTGGCGATTCAAGGCGGGTAAATTGGATAGTGTAAGGATCGCGCATTAACGCCCATCCCGCACAACCAATCAGCAAGGCAAAGATTGTCGCACTGACAATACGTTTGGTGGTGCTTTGGGTAAAACGGAACGTGCTGTGACTGCTGATCAGCTTGCCACTTGTGACACTGTGCCCGAGTAACCAACGTTGCAATAAGATGCTCGCACTGCTGATCAACATCGAGAACACCAGCAACACCAACAAGCCACCTTGCAGCATCGGCAGATCTTGTGACTTCGCCGCGCCTAAAATTAGTCGTCCGATACCTGGAATGGAGAACACCTGTTCCACAGCAACCGCACCGCCGGTTAAACCAATCACCGTCATTGCGATTTGAGGAATCAAGTTACTAACGGCACGCCACCAGGCAAAGCGTAAGATTTGAAACTGACTGACGTTCGCCGATAGCCAAGTGATCACCCAAGGCTCATCTAGTACACGCTTGAGGCTGTCATTGAGCAAGCGCCCGAACAAGCCAGCAGCAGGCAATGCCATTGCCAAACTGGGTAGCCAGAGGTTTTGCACACCTTGCCAACCATAAGGCGGGAACCAGCCCAACCAGATGGAAAACACCATGATCAGCAACGAAGCAATCACGTATTCAGGCAATGAAACCAACACCGAACTGAGCGTGTCATGATGCTTATCTAAACGATTCTGTTGCCAACGACGCACAGTGTAAAGCACACTCGCCATGCACATTACAAATGCCATGCCTAGCGCTGTAAGCATCAGTAATAGCGACGTTTTTGCGGTTTGTTGAACGCTCTCCATGACGGATGCCCCGCTCACCCAAGAGACACCTAAGTCACCTTGCATGGCAAGCGTCAACCAATCCCACAGTCGCTCAGCAGCGCTGCGGTCAAGTTGAAGATCTTCTCGAATTGCTTGCAGAGCTTCCGCCGTCAGCAATTGTTGAGCACCCGCACGGGCACGCAGGATTGATTGGCTTGGGTCAATACCTGCAATATCCGGCATCAAACCCACCAGCACAACCACTACCCCGAGTGACAGGAAGCGCGACAAAAAACGCGTAAACCATTCAGGCATACAAGCGCTCCAACGAGAGCGCATGTTGGCAACAGACGACATCGAGTTAGTTCACCTCAGTAAACTGGTCGATCAGGCGACGCTCACGTGGGTCACGTTGTGCATTCTTCACGCGATCACTCTCACCTTGGATTACACGCTCGTGAAGCAGTGGAATCACAGCGTATTGCTCAAGGATTTTGCTTTCTGCTTCGATGATCGCTTGTTGGCGTTTCTCACCCAATGGTTGACGATCAGCGTGTTTCAATGCTGCGTCCACTTCTTCAGAGCAGAACTGACCTAGGTTGTAAGAACCTTTACAGCTAAAGTCACTTTGCATGTACGCCACTGGGTCACCAGAATCCAGCACTGTTGCACGTGACAACAAGAACGCATCGAACTTACCTGCTAGTGCATCGTTTTCGATTTGTGCATATTCACGAACGTCTAGTTCAACCACAAAGCCAGCCGCTTCAAGTTGTTGCTTTAGCAGCACCGCTACTTCTGGCAACTCAGCACGGTCGGTAAATGTACCGATGGTGATCTTCTCACCGTTCGCGTGGCGCATTTCCATGGTTTCCATACGAGGGTTCGCGTCACGAATTGGTTGAGCCCATGCCAATGCAGGACCTAACAAACCTTTCGCTGAGTCGGCGTGGTTCTCGTAAACCGTTTTGATGATTTGCTCACGGTTAACCGCTTGAGCTGCTGCTTTACGCAAACCGAACTGGCTAAACACATCTGATTTATTGTTTAGGTAAAGCGTGTTAGTACGCGGCATTGCGACTTCGTGCAGCTGTGAAGATTCCATCATCGCGATTTGCGATACAGGAACCGCTTCAACGACATCCGCCTCACCGGTACGTAGTGCAGCAGCACGAGCAAAACCGTTTGGTACGTATTCAGCAAAAATGCTGTCTACTTTCGCTTTTTCGCCCCAGTACCCATCAAAACGCTTCAGTTTCGCGCTGGTTGTACCGTTGATTTCTGTCAGAACGAATGGACCGGTACCCGCATTGATTGGCACAACACGACCGTTTTCTTGGTATGCAGCACCAGAAAGGATCGCTAACTGTGGGCTAGATAGACGGCTTGGCAACAATGGATCGTTAAAGGTCGTTTTGATTTCAACAGTGAAGTCGTCCAGTGCGCGAACTTGCCATTCGATACCATCCAAAATACGTGGTTTTGGTGCGGCATCTAATGCTTTTTGTAGAGAGTTCACAACCGCGTTTGCATCAAGGTCAGAACCATCGTGGAATTTCACGCCCTTACGTACCGTAAATTGCCACGTCATCGGATCAACTTGTTCCCACTCTGTTGCCAGCATTGGCTCTGCTACCGACTGATCGTTGAGGTTCACTAGCGTTTCTGCTGTGCTCCAACGTGACAGTTTGAACGCGTCATCTGAAAGTGGCGACAAACCTGTGCGTGGTGGTTGCATCATGGCAACGCGAATTTCCGTTGCTTGCGGTGCAGCTGCTTTTTCCGCTTCTGGCTTGCTTTCGCCAGAGTCAAAACAACCCGTCAACAGTGCGCTTAAAGCCAGCGACAAAGCTAACTTGGGAGTACTAAGGTGCATAAGAAACCTCTCCAATGGTTTTTGTGAATTCATTACTTTTGTGTTGAGCGCTCATCAAGGCTCTCGTGATCAAGTGTGATGGGTTATTTGTCACGTTCTGTGCTGTGCCGTGCTCGACAACGCGTCCTTTGTCTAACACTAGGATTTCATCGCATAGGGTTTGTGCCGCATCGAGGTCATGTGTCACCAAAATCAGGCGCATCTGACGACTCTTTTGAATGCATGCCAACAGGTCGAGAATCTGTTTACGACTGACGGGATCTAGGCTGCTGGTTGGCTCATCGGCAACCAACACGCAAGGTTCGACAATCAAAGCTCTGGCGATAGCCACACGTTGCGCTTGCCCAACTGATAATTGCTGCGGGTTGCGATCCAGCAATGTGAGATCCAAACCGACATCCACCAAGACCTTTTCCACCTTCTCATTGAGCTCTTGCGTCAAACCAATGTTGCTTAGCGGCTCCAGTAAGATCTGGCGAACGGTGTAATAAGGATTCAAGCTCGATTGCGGCTCTTGCGGAATCAATTGAATGTGCTGACACAACTCTTGGCGCTGCTTAGCCGAGCTACGCGATAGCGGATAGCCACACACATACACTTCACCAGATGTGGGTTTACGAAGACCAAACAGAAGTTCAATCAAAGTCGATTTACCCGCACCAGAAGGACCAACAATCGCAATGTTCTTTGTGTCGATGGCAAGATCCAATTGTTCGAGCGCTTTAAACGGTTTGCCCCCTAACCAACTTGGTTTGGAGTAATAGTGAACACTGGCTTGCTCAAAGCGAACTTCCGCCGATTTAGGCTGCGTGTGCCCGCTCAAGTTGTGCTTAGTCAAAATAGGCTCCAGAGATGAAGTTAAGGCAGCAGTTGCGCAAGTTGTTGGCAGAAAGGATGCGAACTTTGCTGAATGGCTTGCCATGGTGCGCCATAAGCCACCATGGTGTTGTCCGCAATCACCAAGACTTTGTCACACGCCAAAGCCGCAGATAGATCGTGCGTGATCAACAAACCACTGATATTGCGTTGCTGAACACTACTGCGAAACAACTCGAGGATCTCCGCTTCGGTGATTGGATCGAGCGCACTGGTGGGCTCATCAGCGATGATCAAGTTGGCACTACCAAGCAACGCAATCGCAATACAAATACGCTGGCGCTGACCACCAGATAACTGGCTTGGATGCTGCGCTAATGCTGCTTTTGGATCCGCAAATCCGAGTTGAGACAGCAAGGTCGTCACGGTGTCTCGGTTTGCTGAAGACAAGCGCGTTTTTTTGCCCGTCAATGCCAAACACAGTTGTTGTTCGACAGACGCCAATGGATTCAGCGCTTTAAGTGCATCTTGGAAAATGACCGCGGGACGCTGCAATTGACTACGTTGCAGCATGACAGTTTGTGCGACTTCACTGCTGTTAAGCTGGATACTTCCGTCTACCCAAATATCAGACGGCAAAAAACCTGCGACGGCTTTCGACAACATGGATTTACCAATGCCGGAAGGTCCCATAATGGCAAGAACTTCACCTTGAGACAGCTCAAAAGAAATGTCTTTGAAGAGTGTACGCTCTGAGTCTGTAAGGCTGAGATTATTAACGGAGAGTATTGGTTGAGAAATCACGGCATAAACTAAATGTAATAATATAACATCACAAATAATATCATGCGGGTTAAAGCAAGGAAACCAGTCGGAAAGGTTATTTCATCACCTTTTTCAGATTTATCAACAAGGGCAGATGGCTCCACCCTTGTTATAAGAACATCTAAATTAGGTCGTTTGTGACAGTGTGAATTAAAGACACTTTTGTTTAACTTGACCGAGGTATCGAAACAAGAAGACAAAGCGCCCAACGTAGAACAAAGTGAATGCCAGCCATAAACCGTGGTTGCCCCAATATTGCACCGCAATCAATTGAGTCACTAAGAACAACACCATGGTTAGAAAGGTAGAGTTACGCACTGGTCGCGTCGTCCCTGTACCGGTAAAGATGCCGTAAAACGTAAGACCAAAACCAGCAACCAACGGGAATGCCAATAACCAAGGGCTCATGTCTAGATACAGTTCAACAAGGTTTGGCAAGGTGGTAAACAACATCACCACTTGGTGTTTGAACAGCACTAACAGCAAGGTCAAGACAACAACGAACGCCGCGGTCCATTGCGTGTTTAGCTTAATCACGTTATCAAGCAATGTCGGATTCTTCTGCCCTACCGCTTTACCTGCAAAGACGCTCGACGCGTTCGCTACACCGTCGAACATGTAGCTGACGATAAAGGTCACTTGCATCATGATTGCGTTCGCAGCAAGCACATCAGAACCAAGCTGAGAGCCTACACGCGCCATCATGTTGAAGAACACCAATAGACACACAGTACGAAGCAGCAGATCCATATTGGAAGACGCAATGACTTTGAGATCTTTACGCGTCATTTTTGCGGTCTGAATGTGATCAAACAGCGGGAAGCGACAGGTTTTCAACACCAGCACCGCACCAATAACAAACGTCGAGATTTGCGCGATAAGTGTCGCCACCGCAACACCAGCAATGCCCATATCAAAGTACAACACAAATACGATATCCAGCACGATGTTCAGAACATTACCAAACACTTGCGTGAACAAGGTTTCTTTGGCTTTCGCCTGCCCCATCAACCAACCAATCACGGTGTAGTTCAGCAGTACAAACGGCGCACCAAAGATCATGATATCGAAGTAAGTCTTAGCGTTTTCGGCCACGACTGCATCAGGGGAGATAATCAGCTCTGCCCCCATCCAAATCACGGACTGCAACGCAATGAAAATCAAGCCAAGGCAGAGCGAAAGCACGAAAGGACGCAATAAGCTACTCGCTTGATCCTCTGGGCTATTTTTACCTAATGCGATTGCACTTTGCCCGGTAGTACTGACGCGGAAGAAGCCAAACAGCCAATACAAGGTATTCATGATGACGGTGCCGATCGCTACACCACCAATCATCTCAGCCACACCGAGTTTACCGATCACCGCGGTGTCCACCGCCCCCAATAATGGTTGGGTAACAGTAGAAACGATGAAAGGAAATGCGATTTTAAAATAGTCTTTATGAGTCAGGGACATCTTAAATTATGAACAGGGTTAATTTTTATAAGGTCGCTATCATATGCGAATGGCGTCCGAACATGAACCAAAGTTCGCCAGCAAGGAATAGCATTGATAATTGATACAACCAGCAAACGTATTCTCATACCAAAGCTTGAAATAGGATAACGACTTATGAGAAAAGCCAAGTTAATTGCATATAAATGAGTTTCTAGTTTGGAAAGATTAGCGTTTGGTGGAGCATGGCAGATCAGAATGTATCTGCCATGTCATAACGGTAGTGATTGGTGAAAAGAGACCGTACAGATGATATTTAATGCTTGTGGGTTTCATCTGACAATGTTTAGGTCGATACCAAGCCTTATGTTCTGTAAAGCACCTTCACAACATGCCAACCGAACTTGGTTTTAACTAAATGCGGCGTTAACACTTCGCCAGAAAAGCACACTTTGTCGAACTGAGGTACCATTTGACCACGGCGGAATTCACCAAGGTCACCACCGCGTTTGCCTGACGGGCAAGTTGAATACTTCTTCGCTAATGTCTGAAACTTTGCGCCTTTTTTCAGTTGCTTGATTATGTCTTCCGCTTGCTCTTTGTGCTTCACAAGAATATGTAATGCGGCTGCTGTATTTGCCATTGATCTATCTCTCACTATTCTGGTCGCGCAAGTGTACCCAATCCTTTTTAACAGACCAAACATTTCTTAATAATAGCTCAGCGGTAAAGGCCCTAATACACGAGGAATATAAAATCGTCTACATAATGAGTTTAAAATACAAACAAGTTTTGCTCAGTTAATCACTATGTCTCTAAAAGATTGTCTAAAAAGCTCACATTTGTCTCTCCGATGGTTGAAGCCTTCGTCTGATAAGATTAGATTAGACACAATTCGGTGGTGTTTATAAGGTTATTTTCATGGCAAAAGTCATTAGCAAAGCGAATCAATCTCAGGGCATGTTGATGTTTAAGCTCACCCTGCAACAGAGTTTCGCTATCGGTACGCTAAAAGTCCGTGAAATCGTCCCGTACATGCCAACGACAAAGATCCCTTACTCGCATCATCACGTCATTGGAACCGTTACGATACGTAACTTAACAGTACCAGTGATCGATATGTCAGCGGCTGTTGGCTTTCGTCCTATAAGTGAAGAAGAATATAAAAGCTGCTACTTGATCGTGACAGATTGCTTGCGAACCGTGGTAGCTTTTATGGTTCGTAGTATAGAGAAGATCATTGAGTGCGATTGGAAAGCTATTGAAACGCCACCTCCGAGCGCTGGAAAAAATATTTTCGTGACTGGAATTACTCGCTACGAGGATAAAACTGTTCAAATGCTGGATGTGGAACTGCTACTTTCCAAAATTTATCCGCAGTACGAGAATTCAAAGATCCCAATGCTGACAGATATTGAGCGAGAACGCCTAAAAGCACTCAGTATTCTATTGGTGGATGACTCTTCCATCGCTCGTAAACAGCTGTGTGACGCACTCGATAGCATCAATATTGGGTATCAAATCTGTAAAAATGGTTTAGATGCATTGGAACTGATGAAAAGTGACGCTGCGGCTCATCGCCCAATTGATATTCTGGTCAGCGATATTGAAATGCCCGGATTAGACGGTTATGAATTAGCATTTGAAGTTCAGAATAATTCCTCTCTGAACCATTCATACCGCATTTTACATACATCGTTATCGAGCGAAATCTGTGTAGACAGAGCTCACCAAGTTGGCGCGCATGAGGCACTTGAGAAATTCAATGCAGGAGAACTAATCGAAGCGATGCTTCGCGGAGCAAAAGAGCTAGAAGCCAAAGCTATGACTTCTTAACTCTTATTGGACGAGTTGATTTGAGAATATAATGCAGTGCTTGTCCTATCCCTGATGCTCACATCCGCTAATTTCTCAGCTCACTTCTTTGGCATCGCGTAACTACGAGAAACGAATTCCGTCTCTTTGACTTGATGAGTATGATTAATATAAGAAGCTAGGCTGTAAAGTACATTCGCTAATAAGTTCGCGTAACGAAACAAAATAGGTGCGGGCTGCTTCTTACCTGTATGTTCAACGGCAACTAATGCTCGTACCGTTTTTTTAGCTTGGCAACGGCACAAATGCAATTGACTGGCTGCCGGGTGTCCTCCGGGTAGAACAAAGCCTTTGAAGCCACCATCAATGCGTTGCTTGAGCAAAGCATAATCGGCCTTTAACTCTTCAACTTCCGTCTCTGTAATCGCTAACTTTCCGCGAACCGAACCATTTAGATGATAAACATTAGGCTGCATTCTTGTCAGTATATCACGGCTAAACTCGTCCAACTCCATAGCGAGAACAAGGCCAATACGACTACAAAGTTCATCTGCTGTAATTTCAAAGTCACAAACCGGACTGTCCTCGTAAATAAACGGATAGCAAATCTCGCTCAATTCCTTGCTTACAGGTTTCATGCTTTTGTTCCAATATAAAAAAGGGAGTCAGTATAACCTAACTCCCTTTAAACGTTCATTATGCCAAATAATCGACATTCATATGATCGGTTTACAATCAGGCACTTTCGACTTTCTTGTGACCTTCTTGAAGGTGAACAAAATCGACTAAATCATCACCAGACACTTGATACGCCTGACCAAAACCTTTAACAAATAGCCCCGATTCTGGCTTTAAGTTGAACAAAACGAAATCCTCTAGCTGGCTTAGACCATCAATAATCTCACCAAAACGCTCTTTCATTTGTCCAACAACTTGTTGCCACATCTCTGTGTCTCGCTCAACTACATTTGCTACCGCATCAAAAGTTAAGCGCTTACGAGCAAACAGCTGCTTTGAAGACTCTTCATCTTCGATCATCATCAATGAAACATTTGGATTTTCTAAAAGGTTACGGGCATGACGAGCGATTTTAGAAATGAGAACGAAATAACCTTCCTGGTTTTGAACATAAGGCGCGTAGCTTACATTCGGGCGACCTTCTGCATCGACAGTTGCAAGCTGAAGTGTACGGCGCTCCTGACGAAACTCTTTGATCTCTGGCCCTAAACGACCTTGCAAACGCTCTTGTTTAACTTGTTGATCCATATTGATACCTGACTTTACTAATTAGTATTCGAGTTAAGCCTCGATTATGTTTGTGATTACTTTTTTAATTCGGCTTGTAGGGCGCGAAATGCGGTTACTTGCTCTTCAATCAACTCGCGCTTTTCGTTACGGCCTAAATAAACCTTGAAAATATTGCTTCCGCACTCCGAGAAAAAACCAAAATAGTGACTCTCTCTACCCATAAACGGTTTACTGACTAATGCGACATTTTTAACGTTATCTAATTTAAGGTGGCCGTGCAGTTCACCTTCTCTACCCATTAAATTGTAATAGCCACGCGCCACTTTTCCTTTTGGAAACGGCGCTTTAACTTCAAAGATAGAACCAAAAGAGTGGACGATGGTCGTCACCGGGCCAAAACCAACCAAACTTTCTAGGATGCTTTGCGCTTGCTCTCCTGGTGCAATAGCCACCATTTCCTGAGGTAGAGCCGCAACAACCTCAAACTCGGAAATGCCAAGACGCTCTGCCATCGCAGCTGGCAATAATTGTGGTTCTTGCTCTAGTAATACTTCAACTTGTTGCTTGATTGATTCCATTGTGTCTTCCGTTTTTGTTCAATTTGTTTTCATTAATTATTGGATGCTTTCGGTACGGTTTCGTTCATCTCCGACGTGAGTACCTGAATACAACTTTGAGCCAATGACACTGCCCAGAAGCTGCCTGCAAGAGTAAGGACTGCGCTACGTTCATGTAGTTGTACTAAGCCTTTCGCTTGCCACACTTTAAATAGAGGCAATAAAAACCCGAACGCGTCCTCTCCCATAAATGATGGAAGTTGATTTGCTTGAACAATGCCACGGTCAAACGCAGATTTGAGTGCAGAAAAAAGTGGTTCTAGAGGGCTTTGCTTCATCATCATCGCGATGGTGCTTTGACCTTCTTTGACCGCTTTAATATAGGTCTCTAGTGTGCGGTGTTGCATCATCCCGTAGCCACCGATATTACCTCCAGCACCACAGCCAATTGGCAATACCTCTGCATAAGTCTTGGCTAAACTATTGTATAAACTACGCTCGCGGTTATCGATTGCCCAATGGTTCACACTCAGTTGCTTCATATGGTGTTTGGCCATAAAGCTCACACCGAGCTCATACATTCCCGCTTTTTCTGGTGTGGTCGCAGGTGGCGGGATTTTTCCCTTTTCTACGAGGTTGAGCATGGGAGCTGACCCACCAACCACTAACTGATACAAATCCAGTCCGTGTGCGCCAGTCGAGAGGAAATCATTTAAATCTTGCTCTAACACTTCTTTGGTTTGATAAGGTAAGCCATAGAGTAAATCGATAATGACCGGAATTTTGTCTTCTTTGGCGATCTCGCTCACTCGTTTGAGGACATCTTCTCTATCATCTAAACGTTTTGCGCTGCGGCGCACTTGTGTATTAAAACTTTGCACACCAAAAGAGAAACGATTAAACCCACCCTCTAAAGCGCCTTGATACAACTCATCAGAAAAACGATTGATGCGACCTTCTAAGGTGATTTCGCAGTCTGCAGCCAAAGGAAAGTGGTCTCGGATAGCCTGGCCTAACACACGAACCTGTACTGGAGATAAATCCGTTGGCGTTCCGCCCCCGATATATACGGCGTGAAAAATACCATTTTGTGTCCAAGGTAATGCCGCTTTCTCTCTAAGCTCCTGCATTAATGCTTCAAAGTACTCATCAACCAGTGTGCGACTTGCAGCATTTTGAAAGAAGTTACAAAAAGTGCAACGAACGCGACAAAACGGAACATGAATATAAAGACAGCGCTTATTGGTCGCTTTAATTGAGTTAGCCGTAATACTCGAAAAAATCGCCTGTTGTTGAGACGAGGGCACAGGTACGCTCGCTCCCCCGGCATGTGCAGAATGCTTCTTAACAAAAGCAAATCGCAATGGATCAGGACTATCACTGCCCAACACTGATTCATCAAGCTTATCGATATCGACGCTCATATATACTCGCTTAACTCCCATCATGTAAGGGATGGAAGCTGATCTTAAAAATTCTGCAAGAATCATAATTTGAGCGTAATGATAATGCAATTGATAATTGATCTTATTTCCATTGTAAGTAATAATCTGCCCAAGTTTTCATAGTTTCCCGAGATATTCCGTGAACGTACAAAGATATGTCATTGCAGGAGGTGCTTCCCTTGCCATCCATGCCGCACTTCTTTTTGTTTCTCAAGAGACAAAGGTGTTCGCGATGCCGGCTGGAAACCCAGCAAGTTCGGTAAGTCTAAATCTTGTGTCTGCTCCTCCCGCTGTCGAAAAATCTACACCAGAAAATGTAGCGCCACCAAAAGAGCAGCAGCCTCAAGACCAACCTGAACCAGAAAAGAAGATTGTAAAAAAACAGGTCGTCAAGAAAGACGCTGTTAAGAAGAAGGTAGTAGAGAAAAAACCTGAACCGGTTAAACAATCTAAACCTAAAGCGGTCGAGCCCACCAAAACCCTAACAAAGCAAAAGGTTCAGCCCGAAGCGAAACCAAAGAAAAAAACGGAACCAGTGAAGAAAGAGACGGTAGCTCAACAATCCGCACCTGCGAGCCAATCCAAAGGGGCAACGTCTCAGCCTGTCTTGGTCGACAAACCAACGTTTGTGAGTCAACCAACACAACCCCGTTACCCAAGATCTGCACAGAGACGCGGTATTGAGGGTGTAGCCTTGTATGAGATATGGCTAGATGAGAATGGTCACCAGATTAAACAGGTTTTGATTGAGTCTTCCGGCACAGAGTCGCTAGATGCCTCAGCACTTCGTGCGATCAAACAGTGGCAATTTACACCACATATTTCAGGTGGGCTAAAAGTCGCTCACCGAGTACAAGTACCTGTTCGTTTTAAGTTGGATGGATAATGGAACAACTACAAGAATTACAAACTCAATTTGGGCTGATGACATGGCCTTTGATCATTTGCTCAGCTCTAACGGTGATGATCATCGCCGAGCGATTATTCCATGTGTTAATTAGCCTTGGTGTAGGAAAGCGAGCCATTCGCCAAAAGCTCACAGGATTAGACCCAACAAATGGGAGCGAGCTTGAAGCACTTGCTGAAGAGTTGTCGAATAAGCGGCCGCTTCTGTACCGTGGTGTTGCGATGTTGCTTGCTCATCATTCTTTCTCGAAATCTTTAAGAGAAGATGCCGCAGGTATTTGGCTGCAAGAAAAACGCCATCAGCTGCATTCCGGCCTTCGTTTGCTGACGCTGATTGGTGTCATCAGTCCTTTAATTGGCTTGCTTGGTACGGTACTTGGCTTAATTGACATGTTTAAAGGCATCGCGGTTTCAACGGGGAATATCACTCCGAATGATTTGGCTGACGGCCTAGGTCTTGCTATGCGCACCACTGCCGCGGGTCTCATTATCGCACTTCCTGCCATTTCAGGAGCGCAGATCATTGGTTTGTGGGCGGATCGTGTAATCGCCAAGCTTGAGCACACTTTAAACTACGTCAACTTATGGCTTGAAGGTATCTCGTTACAGCATGTCTCGCCAGACCACTCAAAAGTAACACTGCGCTCTTCTGAAAAGATTGAGGCTGCAACTCAATGATTAAAACACCACAAGAAAATAGTCGTAACGGTTTAACCCCCGATTTAACACCGCTGTTAGACATTATTTTTATCGTCATGGTTTTCCTGATGTTAACCGCAGCGGTCAAACTCGATTCATTAGACGTCAATTTACCGAGCACAGAATCTCAGGCTGTTGCAGATGTCGATAAGCAATCCATCACGGTAAATATTCTTAAAGACGAGCCTTACTGGGCTATTAACGGCAAGACATATATCGATTGGGACAACTTTACCCTCGCGCTGTTAGAAGAGAGTAAGTCAAGCGATAAACCGATTGTAATTGGAGCAGAAAAAACCGCGAATATTCAGTCGCTAGTACAACTTCTCGGCTTTTTACAAGAAAACGGAATTCAAGCAACTCAGTTACTCACTGAAGAGCCATCATAAAAATAAGTAAGATAGAGATCCTTTCAAAATGAAGAACACACGCATCACTATTCATGCTGTTGTCACGGCAGCTATTTCCCTACTTGCGAGTAGTCAACTTTTTGCCAATGAAACGCCATCCTCAGAGCGCGTTGTTAGCGCAGGCAGCGCCGTCACTGAACTCTTGCTTGAACTCGACGCTAAAGATAGCTTGGTTGCTATCGACGTCACCAGTCAATTACCAAAAGGAATGGAACTGCCTAAAGTGGGCTACCATCGTCGTCTTTCAGCGGAGGGGTTGCTCGCCTTACGTCCGACAAAAGTCATTGGTTCTGATGAGATGGGGCCGAAAACAACATTGAGCCAATTGAAATCGGCTGGCGTAGATGTAGAAATCGTTAATACTGATGCAAATGTCGAGGGCCTTTATCAACGTATTGATCAAATTGCGAACCTTATGGATCGCAAAGCTCAAGCTGAAAGCTTAAAGCAAGATGTCCAGGCGCAAGTACAAGCACTCAATGCAAACCAACCTGATCAAGCGAAGAAAAAGAAAGTGCTCTTTCTGCTGATCCATGAAGGGCGACCTGCAAATGTTGCGGGCTCACAAACGACACCCGATGCAATTATTCAACTCGCCGGCGGACAAAACCCAGCCGCTACACAACTCTCGTCTTACAAGCCTCTATCCACAGAAGCGATGGTAGAGATGCAGCCTGACGTGATTCTTGTTAGTGGTCGCAGCTATGAAACGTTGGGTGGTGCCGATGCAATTTTAAAAGCAATGCCGCTTCTTGCTGCAACACCCGCTGGAAAGAACAAAGACATCATAACGATTGATGGCCATGCTCTGGTAGGTGGTTTGGGCCTTAAAAGCCTTGCAGAAGCTAAACGCTTGAATGCACTGCTTTACCCATAGAGACATGACATGTTGTTAAGACGCATCCCCCTTTCAACGACGTTATCAGTGCTTAGTGGATTTTTAGCATTTATTGCTATCGCCTCTATTACCGTTGGCCCAATGAACATTAGCTTTGCTGACAGTTTGCGTAGCCTAACGGGAGGCAGTTCTGATCTCGCTCCTCACATTCAGTTGGTCATTAACGAAATCCGATTGCCTCGCACCATTTTGTGTATGTTCATCGGCGCCATTTTAGCAATTTGTGGTGTGGTTATGCAGGGCTTGTTCCGTAACCCATTAGCCGAGCCTGGTATCATTGGTGTGTCTGCTGGCGCTGCTCTTGGTGGTGCATTCGCTATTGTTGTATTTGCTGAATTTAGCCAAAACTATCCGCAACTAATGAACTTAGCGGCTCTGCCTCTTTTTGCTTTCATTGGCGGTGCACTAACGACTATTCTCGTTTATAAACTCGGCACAAGTAAGTTTGGTACCTCAGTTACAATTATGTTGTTAGCCGGCGTTGCCATCAGCGCGCTCTCGGGTGCTGCGATTGGCTACATGAACTTTATCGCAGATGATCAGATGCTGCGAGACTTGACGCTTTGGTCGATGGGCTCATTAGCTGGTGCAAATTGGTCAGGGATTGCTCTATCTGCTGTAACACTCGTCATCCTATTGCTCTGGTTTCAGAAGAAGTCGATGGCGCTGAATGCTCTGTTGTTAGGGGAATCAGAAGCAAGACACTTAGGAGTTCCGGTTCAAAAACTCAAACGTCAGCTTATTTTACTTTCTGCACTGGGTGTTGGTATTACGGTGAGCATCAGTGGTGCAATTGGCTTTATTGGGCTCGTGATTCCTCACTTAGGGCGCATGCTCGCTGGGCCTGACCATCGAACGCTATTACCAATATCTGCCTTAATGGGAGCACTGCTTCTTACTGCCGCAGATATGTTTGCTCGTGTTGCCGTGGCACCAGCTGAATTACCAGTTGGAATCGTGACCGCATTGATTGGCGCGCCCTTTTTCATCTACTTATTGTTCCAGCAAAAAGGGAAGATTTTGTAATGAACCAGATCGTTTTATCGGGGAAAAACATTTCGATGACGTATGGCAACCGTGTGGTGCTCGATGACATCAACATTGATATCCGAGCTGGTGAAGTGACCGCCCTACTCGGCCCCAATGGCGCAGGTAAAAGTACTTTGCTCAAGCTTCTATGCGGTGAGATCTCTTCGAATCATCACATCACCTACTTCGGTAAACAAAAGCATGATTGGGAGCCTGAAAAAAGCGCCAAACATATTGCAATGCTCCCGCAGCACAGCACCTTAACCTTCCCATTTCTAGCCAGAGAAGTAGTAGAGCTGGGGGCAATACCGCTATCACTGTCCAATAAAGAAACCACTAAACTGGCTTTACATTACATGGAACAAACCGACGTATTGCATTTAGCAGAAAGCCTGTACCCGTCTTTATCTGGTGGAGAAAAGCAACGACTGCATCTAGCACGAGTGATGACACAACTACATCAATCTGGCGAAAAACGAATCTTAATGCTTGATGAACCTACCTCAGCGTTGGATCTCGCCCACCAACACAACACGTTAAAGATTGCTCGTGAAACGGCAAAAGCACAAAACGCAGCGGTGGTTGTGGTGTTACATGACTTGAATCTAGCTTCTCAGTACGCAGACCGCCTTGTACTCTTGCATAACGGGAAACTAGTTTGTGATGACACGCCATGGAATGCACTAACGTCAGAGCGCATTGAGCAAGTTTATGGCTATCGATCTATTGTGACAAAACATCCGACGCTAGACTTCCCTCAAGTGCATGCCGCAGCATAAAGCGTATCTCCTCTAAGCCGTCTCTAAAACACTTTGATACGACAAAGGCCCGCAATATGAGAATTGCGGGCCTTTGCTTTGATAGTGGCAGAATTTGGTTCTTTAAAGGCTATTACTTGCTCATTTGGATCAATGATCGACCAATCAACCACTCAAGCTCTTTGTCACCACCCGCACCAAACTGGCTTTCAACCATTTTGTATAAGCGGTCAATACCATTAGCAGCAAATTCTTGCGCATTTTCAGCGGTGACAATGTGATGGAATAGCAGTCGTAAAATCGCGAGAAACTCAGCATCTTCCAGCGCTTTAATCCAACTTTGTGAAAATGCATTTAATCCTTTATCAAACTCTAAGTGTTCAATAAACATTTTAAAGATACGGCCATCCAGTGCGGCGGTGAAGTCCGTTTTCTTAGGGAAGTGATGGCTAATACCGGTACGCGATATACCTGTCTGCTGGCTTAGCGTCGTGTACGACATTTTGTCGTAACCTAATCTGAGTAGCTGATCAATAACGGCATCCATGATCTTTTGGATAGTGATTTCGGTATCTTCTTTACTACGCTTTGGCATATTTTAAGCTCTTCTCTTTGTAAATCCATCTAACTCACTATTAAATGAGGCCAGAATGAAATCATTCTTAGCATTATACCCGGCTCGCCGATGCGGTTCGATTAGCGAAAACCTAGAAATCAGGTTGCTAAGCGCTGCACTTGAAAGCGCTTTGGGTATATGTATTGCGACTATTTAATATCATGTCGAGTTCCAAACCATAACGTCTTTACACTGCGTAATGTGTAATTTTCAGTTATGTTTTTGTCAATACATGCTACTCAAAATAAGGCGAAAAGTTAGTCTCATCAAAACCTTGCGCCAATTATTCATCGAAACTATTCAAAGACCAAGAATGATAATTATTAAAAATAATCAATCAAGAAATAGTCTTATAAATTAACCATTAGTTCAACTGGACTGAGCAAAATCTCGTCACTATGTTCGTTAATTGATTTTAAATGTTGATATATATCACATTAACGTTCTTGATGATTTAGTAATCCAATCTTTAACCCTTACTTAACAAGTGCCTATTCTGTTCCTTTTTTACGCAAAAGTCGTCATTTTTGTAGATACAGATCAAATACCTGATAGAATACCCTTAGTATTTACAAGAGGATTCGTTATGAGTGTCGAATTAGAAAAAAACCAAGTATGTGAGGCCTGCGGCTGTGCTGGCGAGATAGGCTTTATCATCAAAGAAGGTGACGAAGTTGCCGACGTAACGGTTTTCGCACAGACAAAAACAGAGCTAGAGTCTGAACTACAAAAATACATCGAGCTCGCTAAATCAGTATGTGCTGATGTTGAATACAATGTTTCAGAAATAACCGAAGAATCGAACCAAGCGACGGCTCGATTCAAATTTGAAGTAAGTGCTGAAAAACTTATCTTTGAATTAAAAACTCGCTCACTCGCGCGTTAATGAAAAAAGCGAGCATGATGCTCGCTTTTTATTTTTCCAATCTCTTAATCTTAAACCGCTCTAAATGAAACAGACAACTTCGGCGCGTTTATTTATCTTTTTTGAACACGACCCACTTTAACGAGCCATTGGTTTCAAAATCGTTCTCAGCGGTACACATCAGTAATACGCCTTCAACATTAATCACGGCCCCTGTGGTGTAGGCTTTATCATCGTAGTAACAGATACGCTGACCTACCTTACCGTCAACAACTATTAGCGCTTTGTTTTCTGGTGTACTGTATGATTTAGCAAAAACGGAACCCGACAGCAGTACTGCAAAAACACCAGCGGTAAAAATAGATACACTTTTTAACTTCATGAAAATCTCCCTCAAACCTCAATAATACTAACAAGGACCCTTGTGAAGTTCTTGGAAGAATCTCATATTATTCAAATATCTACTGATATTTTTCTCACCTCTACACTTGGGTCTGCTTCACATTCAATCATTTAATTTATCTCATTTTAGTAAGCTTGAAGTTACTTAGCTCAGTAAAGAAGCGCACACTTTTAACGTGTATCTCTAATTTGAATATTTAAGTTATGAATCAAAAACTGTGAGCAAAAAATGCATAATAGGTTTATTTAAGTATAAGATAAGCACCTGTTGATCTCGGTATTTAACTAACTCTTTGACTATGCGTTTTGTTTCCCTATGCCTTACTTCAATCCTACTCTGCTCGTCTCCTTTGGCATATGAGCTAGATTACTATTCTAAGTTTGGTCACATCGATAATTACGGCAATCTTGATCTTAGAAACAAGCCTTACACCCAACTACCCTCTGGCCTAGTGGTAAAGGGCAACTTAAACATCTCACAAACCCCTATCAAAACCTTGCCTAAAGGGCTTGATGTTGAAGGCAGTCTGGAAGCAACTAACAGCGCACTCAAAGTTATTCGCTCAGGAACAAAGATAAAAGGCTATGCAAACCTACTAGGTAGTAAGATCGAAAACTGGCCTAAAGGCATCAAACTAGGCGGTTACCTAAATCTGACAGATACACCGTTAAAAGCGCTTCCAGCTAAACTTCGAGTAAAAGGTGATCTAAGTGTTATTCGCACCCCCATTTCTGAACTTCCTGAAGGATTGGTGGTTGATGGTAATCTTTATATTGGAGGATCAGCGCTGAAAGTATTTCCAGACACAATGACGGTGAAAGGGAATATCTATTTAGGTGGTAACAGGATCACCAAATGGCCTAGCAATTTAACCCTTGGTGGCGCCGTCGCACCTTAAAGAGCAGATAAACAAAAGCCCCGGCAGACCGAGGCTTTAAGGCATTCTGAATCAACAGCGTTCAGTGACGAAAGTTACTCTTGGTTATTCACAGGATTGGCATAGCTCGCCACCAAATAAGGTCTTGCGCCTTCAGGTAGCTGATCCAACTTATCCGCGAGATGACGCTTAACTGCTTCCGTAATGATGCTCGAATCTTCATGCCCAGCAGCTAACAAGTTGATTGGGTACAACTTGTAGTTGTTGTGAATTTGGCGGTCGATTTCACCAGCAAGAGATTCCGGCGTTTCAAACTCTTGCTCAATCACATCACCAAACGCAACATGTACACGGCCTTTATAGCCAACGATACCTTGAATGATGCTTTCGATATCTTCAAATTCGCCTTTTTCATAGCGGCCATTTTCTGCTTTTTCGTACAGCTCTTTTGCTTTGGCAATGTCACATGGATCATTTTCATAGGCAATCGAGACAGGAACGATTTTCAGAGAACGCGTGTACTCACCAAAGCTGATCTTTTGTTTACGACCTTCAACATGGAACATTTTTAAAATCGCAGGATCAGTAAAGTCGTTTCCATCTTTAGCACGGCCTTCCTTTTGGGCAATCCAAATTGAATTGCCAGTATCAAGCGAATGTTTGATATAGCTTGAAAGTTGTCCCAATGCTTTCATCATTTCTCTAGGCGCTTTAGCAGAGCGCTTAACGATGAAGCTCTTATTGAGTCGCATCAATTCTGTCGCACATGGCTTCTTCAGCAGGTTATCGCCAATCGCTATACGAACTGTACGGTGCCCACTTTGGTACAAGCCATAGTTTACGAGCGCAGGGTCCATCGCAATATCACGGTGGTTAGAAACGAATAGGTATGACGTGTTTTTATCCAGCTTATCCAAACCAGAAAAAGTGACGCCATCCGTTGTCTTATTCAATGTATCTTTCAGATACTTCTTCACTTCAATCTGAATTGCTTCGACAGAATCAAGCTTGCTCCACTTAGCTTTCAGGTAGATGCGCAGGATCGGGCTCATTAGCGTTTTGAACCATGCTGCTTTATTAGCAAAGCGATGTTCTAGGATAGCAGTGATAAATTCATCATCTTGAATTAGACGATCCAGCGCTGCTGGAATTTCTTCGTCGTTGTAAGGACGAATTTCAATATAAGGATCGGTATTGGCTGTCATTGTTCATTACATATCAAAAAAAGCTGGCACATTTTACGCATAGTTTTGCTGACAAGCAGCATTTCAACCCATACTTTTAACATGGTCATACCAGTTAAGCCACCATTTATCATGCTAAAAAATTCTCTCAGCAGGTTGGAATCGTATGGGTTTAACGTTACCCTTAGCGCCAAAAAACACTGGTACTCATAATGAACTACGCAATTGAATTTCACGACGCTAAATACCCCTTTCTTGATGTAGCTGCGCGTAAAAAAGCACTGAAGCACAGTCTACTATCTGTCATCGAAGGGTTAGCCGTCATTAAATTGGGTAAGCAGGAGTATGCCATTGAACCAGGCCAATATTTTTGGATTCCTCAAGGATGTTTGAGCTCCCTCACCTTTTTACCTAATTCTCGTGTATATCGTTGTGATTTTTCTGTGCGTTTAAATGACGACTTCTCACAACAGGCGGGCTTTGTGAAGCCTTCACCGCTACTAAAAGCGCTCGTCGAGAAGCTAGCAACCACTGCCGAACGCTCGGATCTGCAAACCGATCTACTGACAGTAGTAAGACATGAAGTATTGACGCTGTCTCCTAAACTAGCGCACTCAACGTTAACGAGAACCATCAATCAATGGACTCCTGGCTGTGACATGAATATTTCTAAAGAGCTTTGCTTGGTACTAACACTACGTGAAGCAAGAAAAATGAAACTGTCTGGGAAGAAGGAAGAGCAAATTGTTGACTCTCTTTTTGCTGGTAACACCGAAGAATATGAACAGCTTTGCTTTTTAGTCTTTGGAGAAGCGCTATAACTGCTCTTCAACAAGCTACGTGTTCAGCATTACGTAGAATTACGGACACAGAAAGTAGATTAAAACAAAAAGGGCGTACATTGATAATGTACGCCCTTTTTTCATTTGCTTGAGATGCCTAGAAAGGTACTTCTATCTGCATCATCCAGTCAGCGTCATAATATTCGTGCCAACGATAATCAAACCGCATTCTTGGCTGTCCGTCGGATTTATCACCAAAACCAACGCTGAACATCAACCCGTGACTACGAAGCCACTCTTCTGTATCCATTTTACTCTCTTCGTCTCGAAGCTCTTCCGGCATCCAAAAACCAAGACCAAAGTAATTCTTTTCTAAGTTTTGAGTTAGAAGTGGGGTGTCTTCCGGCTTAATCGCCCACTCCTCCCAATAGTTTTCTGTTGGTCCTTCAAGCTTCGCTTCCGCTGCATACCAAATCAATGCTTCAGTACTTAACACGCCGATGGAATCTAAAATTTCTTCACAGATTGGAAGCGTGTTATCTTCAAACACCACGGAACGATCAGAAAAATAGTTACACGCGGAATGAGCTTGTGTCACCACAAGCAGCGCACATGCACTAAATAAAACTGCTCTGACCATGAAAATCTGACCTCTCAGTTCCCAGACAATGTTTCTCTGTATAAGCCTTTACTAAGTAATAAATCACGTACGGAAGGTGTTGTATAGGCGCCGATCTCTTCACCCTCGGCCAATGCTTTGCGAATATCTGTGCTTCTGACTTTTACTTTTTCAGGACATGCCATAACAGTCCAACGTTCCGTAATCTCTTCAGCTCTACTAAATTTAGCAAATTTGAAGAAATTATCAGGACCAATGACAAAAGTTATATCGGCAGTTGGGTAAATTTCTTGAATTTTTTCTAACAACGCATAGGTCGTCACACTTTGTCCAGGTTGGTATAAAGCTTGCTCTGCATCAGAACGCTGAACATTAGAAAGCCCCATATCCTTGATGAACGCGTCAACCATTTTGCACCGAGTTGGGTAATCAAGCATGTTCTTGCCCCAAGCGTGTGCAATGCTTGGCTCAAGTAGCACAAGATCAAAGTGGCTCAAAGACTCAATAACACTTTTATGCCCTAAACTAGGTGGGTTAAATGCACTACCAAAAATGGCGATTTTTTTCATATCCGGTGATTACCTGGTTGAAGAGAGTTTTCTAATCTGATGATTTCGGTATGATACTACTAATCTTTACAGCTTTTGACCCTAAAGTCGCGTTTAATGAGCCTCAACTGTATGGTTTATGACCATTTGAGCAAATGCGCTTTAGAGTCTGAAATATTTGCAGGAAAAGGAACCCTAAATGGAACAATCCATCCGTGACGAAATGCGCGTACTCCCTTCAATTGATCCGCATTTTGAAATTGAACGCCGTGTCGCTTTTATTAAGCGTAAATTGCAAGAAGCGGGCTGTAAGTCTCTTGTTCTTGGCATCAGCGGTGGCGTTGACTCAACGACATGTGGTCGTTTAGCTCAGTTGGCTGTAGACCAACTAAACGAAGAAGCGGGCAACAATAGCTACCAATTTATCGCAGTTCGCCTGCCTTACGGGGAGCAAAAAGATGAAGATGAGGCTCAGCTCGCTCTGTCTTTTATCCAGCCAACCCATTCTGTATCGGTGAACATCAAAGCAGGTGTTGACGGGCTTCATTCGGCTTCTCACGTTGCATTAGAAGGCACAGACCTTCTACCAACTGATGCAGCAAAAGTCGACTTCGTAAAAGGCAATGTAAAAGCGCGTGCTCGCATGGTTGCTCAATACGAGATCGCGGGCTACGTAGGCGGCCTTGTTCTTGGTACTGATCACTCAGCAGAAAACATCACTGGTTTCTACACTAAATTTGGTGATGGCGCTTGTGACATGGCACCATTGTTCGGATTAAGTAAGCGCCAAGTTCGTGAAGTGGCTGCTACATTGGGTGCACCTGAGCAACTAGTGAAGAAAGTGCCAACGGCAGACTTAGAAGAGCTTGCTCCACAGAAAGCAGACGAAGATGCCCTACGCCTAACTTACGAGCAAATCGACGACTTCTTAGAGGGCAAACCTGTTCCACAGCAAGTGAGTGACCGTCTGGTAGCGATTTACAAAGCAACGCAGCACAAACGCCAGCCAATCCCGACGATTTACGACTAAGCGATATTTTCAGCTCTCTTTAAAACTCAAAACGCTGCTAAAAATAGCAGCGTTTTTTTTGTCTAGGAACAGTTTTTGTCGAAGGACAAAATTGCTCTCGCCTAGTTGGTTACTGTTACGTCCGTCTCTGGCACAGCACAACACGCCAACACGGTTCCCATTGCACGTTCCTCATCAGTCAGCGCGGGCACGTCCGGATGATGAACTTGCCCCGACGTAAGCTGAACTTTACACGCGCCGCATAAGCCAGCACGACAGCTATTGCTGATGGCCTTCCCAGCATCTTCGAGCTGATCTAACAACGTTTTTTGGTTGTTGCCTACGACTTTAGCTCCATTAAAGTCAATAGCGAGACTTTTCTCTGGCTTTGACGTAAGAGAAGAAACTCCAAACGCTTCTTGATGGTAGTTTTCCTCTGGCAGCCCTTTTCTTAGTAGAAGACTTTTTGCTTTATCCATAAAGCCATCCGGGCCACACACAAACACCTGCCGCTGTTCAACATCTTTGATTTGCTTAATGTGTGACAAACTTAAACGCCCTTTCAAACCAAACCAATCAACAGCAGGTTGCGTTAAACAGATTTTTACTTCTAGCCCTGGGTGCTCACGCTTTAACTGCTCCAACTCTGAGCGACAAGGAATATCATTCTCGGTGCGACATTGATGGTAGAAAACCACATTATCCAACTGATTGTGATCCGCTAAGTAACGCACCATTGATAACATTGGTGTTACTCCGCTACCCGCAGAGAGTAACAGCAGAGGCTGCGCTTCATGCGTTTTAAGGTGGAACTGACCGTCAGGTTGTTCTGCCTCTAAAACATCACCGACTTGTAAGTTGTCTAAGAGTGAGTTAGAGACTCTTCCACCCGCGATACGCTTTACAGAAATAGCATAACGACCCGGGCGAGAAGGACTGGATGATAAGGTATAGCGTCGACCCACTTTCTTACCATCAATATTCACCTCTATTGGCAGGTGTTGTCCTGGCAAGTAATTAGGCAACGAACCTTTGTTTGGCTCTAACCATAAGGTCACAAAGTCTTGGGCAATTTCTTCACGCTCAACACATGTAAGCTTCATGCGCACTGGCGAGTTATCTGCGTAAAACTCCGGCTCTTTGTACTCCAATACTTCAACTTTATCGCCTTGACGAATAATGCCTTCATTTCGCGCGACAAGATTCTGGCCAAAGAACACACCACCGACATCGTTTGCACGGAACTGTTGCAAGGTTTTGAGCGGCTCTTTGCTCTCACGGAATGTGCCTCTTTGGGTATTCACCGTAGTCAGGATACAGCGCTCGCAAGGTTTGAGAGACTCAAACTCTACCTCACCGATTCGTATGCGCTTCCATGAATCTTCTTCAAATGGCTTAGTATCAGAGACAACTAAGTTAGTACGAAACTGATCCATTGAGTGTAGCTCTGAACTTCTTCGGTTCAGCTCATCAAGTGAAGCTTGGCTGATCACTAAAACCGGATAACCATCAGCAAAACTGACGTTTTGACCTAGCTTTTCACGGACACGATTCGATTGCTCACCACTAAACAACAACTCAACGCGTTGCCCCAACACACGACTAAACCAGTCATCTGCATCATCTGTCGTGGTATAGGCAGTAAATGTATCTTTCCAAACCGTTGCAGGTGTCTCCTGCATTTTGAAATCTTGGTAACGGATTTTAAGTGGCTCCATACCCAAACTACTAAACACCACTCCATCGGACAATAAGGCAGACTTAATGGTTACCATTTGCGGATACTTTCGCGCAGTGATCATCGAGCCATCAGCTTTCGCAATCATAAAGCGACGATCGAAGCTCAATCCTTGCTTCTCAACCCATACGGACGACAGCGATAATCCGCCAACTGACTTAACCGGAAAAACATTAATTTGGGATAAAACGGGTTGCGACATGGCCTTCTTCCTACGGGTGTTTTTAATTTGTTGCGGTATTGTATACTCAAATCACATTAAGTTGCAGAGTCTACTGCCTCTTCATCCATCGCAACTTTCTCGAAACCATATTCTTATAAATTTGGTTTTAGTGACAAGTATTTACTACACTCAATATTCGCGTTTTTTAACACCGTTCTGACCAAATACCGTTTGATAAAGTGTGATACGACACACATAATTCACCCAAGTTATCACTACTCCCATTTATCGATTTGGAGCTTAATTATGGATACAAGAAAACTGGTTCTGATTTTGTTATGTATCTTTCTTCCGCCTGTCGCGGTGTTTATGGAGAAAGGTCTAAATAAAGACTTTTTGATTAATCTAATATTGACGTGTTTCTTCTTTCTACCAGGTACGATCCATGCGCTTTGGTTAACAATGAAGTAACCACTTACACTCTCACTCTTTATAAAATTGAAAAATGGGATGAAATATGAGGACAATTCCTCTATCATCCTGTCGCCTAAGCGCAAGCGTTTGCTCAAAAGCAAATACGGCGCTTAGGCTCCAATCAGACAACTTTTCAATGGTGGGAGCAATTAATGACAACACTGACTATCACTCGTCCTGACGACTGGCACGTTCACTTACGCGATGGGGAAGTTCTTAAAGACACCGTTCGCGACATCAGCCGCTACAATGGCCGTGCGCTGATTATGCCAAATACCGTCCCACCTGTTACTACAACTGAGCTCGCCCTAGCCTACCGTGACCGAATTCTCAAAGAGCAACATGGCGAACAGTTTGAGCCTTTAATGGCGCTTTACCTTACAGATAACACGACACCAGACGAAATACGTAAGGCTAAAGCAACCGGACACATTGTTGCTGCCAAGCTCTATCCTGCTGGCGCCACAACAAACTCAGATTCCGGTGTGACCAATGCGAAAAACATTTATCACGTTTTAGAAGCAATGGAAGAAGTAGGAATGTTACTTTTGGTTCATGGGGAGGTAACACATCACGATGTTGATATATTCGACCGAGAAAAAGAATTCCTTGATACCGTCCTCGCTCCTATCGTCAATGATTTCCCTAATCTTAAAATCGTACTAGAACATATCACCACCGCCGACGCAGCAAACTTCGTTAGCAACGCCTCAGACAACGTAGCGGCTACCATCACTGCCCACCACCTTCTTTTCAACCGTAACCACATGCTTGTGGGTGGTATTAAACCTCATTTCTACTGTTTGCCAATTCTTAAGCGCGGAACCCACCAGCAAGCGCTGATCGAAGCAGCAACTAGTGGTAGCAAGAAGTTTTTCCTAGGTACAGACTCAGCGCCACATGCGAAAGGGGCAAAAGAATCGGCTTGCGGTTGTGCTGGTTCTTACACTGCACACGCTGCGCTAGAGCTTTATGCAGAAGTCTTCGAAAAAGAAGGCAAGTTGGAAAACTTGGAAGCTTTCGCAAGCTTCAACGGTCCTGATTTTTACGGCATTGCACGTAACACAGATACAGTAACGTTAGAAAAATCCGCTTGGGATGTGCCAGAAACGATGCCATTTGGCAATGATATCGTTGTGCCTATTCGAGCAAATGAACAGATCGAGTGGAAAGTGAAGTAAGTACTTTACTGACGTTTCACCCATAAAACAGGGTCATGCTTTTTGTAAAAAGAAGTCATGACCCTTGTTATTATCGTCTCATGTTTTAGATGTGATTATTGACCACGAAGCTTTTCAACCATCGTCCATACAGCAACCACAATCAAACCCGCTACAAAACCGATAATGCCGTTAAGCAAAATAGGCAGAATGGCTGTAGCAACCGAATGACCACTAAAGTTCATAATAATCGGTTCTACAAAGTGGTGAATGGCGGGCACGTTATGCACTACAATCCCGCCACCGACTAAAAACATCGCAGCAGTTCCCACAATCGTTAACAACTTCATCAGCTTTGGTGCAAAAGCGACCAAGGCCCCTCCGACTTTCGCTACCCAACCTTTACCGTTTGAGCGACTTTCAAGGTAAAGGCCTAAATCATCTAGCTTCACAATCCCAGCGACTAGTCCATAAACTCCAACCGTCATAATCACTGCAATTAAACTGACAACTAAAATTTGCGTAACAAGACTGGCTCCTGTCACGGTACCTAACGCAATCACGATGATCTCTGCTGAAAGGATAAAGTCTGTTCGAATCGCACCAGAAACTTTACGCTTTTCATACTCTTCTATCGACTCGCCAGTATTAACTAGCTCCTCTTTTTCTTCGTGCGGATGCGAGTGAGGAAACACTTTCTCAAGTACTTTCTCTGCCCCTTCAAAGCAGAGAAATAAGCCGCCAATTAGCAATAATGGCATGATAAGCCATGGAATAATCGCGCTAATAAGTAAAGCTGAAGGAACTAAAATCAATTTATTTTTGAATGAGCCTTTTGCAACCGCCCAAACCACTGGAATCTCTCGCTCAGATGCAACACCAGACACTTGTTGAGCGTTTAACGCTAGATCATCTCCCAACACACCTGCGGTTTTCTTTGCCGCCATTTTTGACATTAAGGCGACATCATCAAGCACCGTGGCAATATCGTCCAGCAGTGTGAGTAAACTTGCTCCAGCCATTTTTGGTCTCTTATATTAAATTGAGTAAGTAACAAAATGTAACACCAATGAATCACTCATCAAAGTGATGATTTTGCAAAGAATACCACCCCAAATGGTGTTTTATATTGCCGTAAAGATAAGACAGGTCTAGTCTTGTGATACCTTTCAGCAGTCAAAAGAAAAAGTATAGATGAAAAGTGGATACATTTACCCGATTGGTACTCCTGGCCAACCTTGGACCGAAGAAGAACGTAAAGCTTGGTTAGCAACGCAAGAAGTAAAACGTAGCTACCAAGATGAAGTCGTCAGTAAAATCGATGCCCTACGCGAGCGTTTTGATGTTGAACAATATGGTGCGCTCTCATACAACGAGGCACGCTTCCCTCTGTTTTGTATCAAAACACGCAATTGGGATTCAACTAAACCTGTTGTGTTGGTCACAGGCGGCGTGCACGGTTACGAAACCAGCGGTGTACATGGCGCATTAAAGTTTGTAGAAACAGAAGCAGAGCGCTATGCAGAGCATTTCAATATTGTCGTTGCACCCTGCGTAAGCCCTTGGGGTTACGAGGTGATCAACCGCTGGAATCCAAACGCGATTGATCCAAACCGCTCTTTCTATAAGGATAGCCCTGCCGAAGAGTCCGCTAACCTCATAAAGCTAGTTGCAACTTTAGGCGATGTGTTAATGCACATTGATCTACATGAAACGACAGATTCTGACGAAACTGAGTTCCGTCCAGCCTTAGCTGCTCGTGATGGTATTGAGTACATTGAAGGTATGATCCCAGATGGCTTTTACACGGTGGGAGATAGTGAAAACCCTCAGCCTGACTTCCAAAAAGCGGTCATTGAGTCAGTTGCAAAAGTGACTCACATTGCACCAGCAGATGAAAACGGCGAAATCATTGGTTCACCCGTCGTACAGTTTGGCGTTATCAACTACCCAATGGTAAAACTGGGCCTGTGTGGCGGCGTAACAAATTGCGTTTACGGCACGACAACGGAAGTGTACCCAGACAGCCCAACGGTGACCGACGAAGAATGCAACGATGCACAGGTTGCAGCCGTAGTTGGTGGTTTGAATTACGTACTAAGTAAGCTCGAATAACACAGGTTAACAATAAAGCAACTGACGATGTCTTTGAATTGTGAATCAGCTTTACTTTGCTCCAAAAGCAAGTTGAGACATTAATCCGCTAGTTTATTAGAAATTACCGCATTAACATCGCTAACACTGAAGATGCGAAGCATCACGACTTTATGACGCTATTTTAATGCGGTATCTAATAAATCCTAAAATACAAACGACATCTAGACATCATCGTCACTACTAACTCCTCTTCCTGAACAAACTATCGTCATACCATTTAAATCAAACCTCAACCAACGAGCTTCTGAAGCGAAAAACATCCTTAAACAATAAGAAAGCTTAATGCTCTTTGGCTTTATTTTTTAATCACTTACCCAAAAGCACATGCATTAACCATTGCCTTGTTTTTTATACGCGATTGATCCTTTTAGAGAAACATATATGAGCCTCATTGCTTAACCGAAAAAACAAAGATATAATGAAAATAATTATCATTTGTATTTTAATTTTAAATCGAGAACCTCTTTCTCTTTGCATTGAAAGCGGCACTTTTCTTTTGCTAGTTAATCCAGTTTTAAAGCCAAATCAGCACGTTGAATTTTTAGGTATGGCCTAGTGATACTTTGAGGGCTGGATTGTGACCTTAATGTTTATAAAAAATAACTTGGTTATGTTTTGTTGGAATTTAGAACCTATATGCGAATAGATATTCATTATTCGTATTCCATCCCCAAGTCATAAGTTAAGAGAAACTCATTTTATTTTGGGGCAGATTCTGTATGAGTATTCACGTAGTAAGCCTGTTTTTTATACTGTGCTTAACTTCAATTTTCGTCGGCGCAAACCAACTAGATTGGTCGTTATTGCTGACCATGGATGACAAAGCTTGGCTACCGATTACTGCTAGCAGATTACCAAGGCTAATCGCACTAATTCTTACCGGATCTGGTCTCGCAATATGTGGTGTTATTCTTCAACATATTGTTAGAAATCGTTTTGTTGAGCCGGGCACCACAGGCGGTATCGATGCGGCAAAGCTCGGTATTTTGGTATCTATCGTCATGCTTCCATCCTCAGACAAGCTTGAACGTATGCTCTTCGCCGTACTATTTTGCTTCGCCGCTGGCCTTATCTACATTGCCATCGTACGAAAAATTAAATTCAGTAACTCTGCGTTAATACCTGTGATTGGGCTTATGTTTGGTAGTGTACTAAGTGCTATAGCGGAGTTTTATGCTTATCAAAACAACATCTTACAGAGTATGTCCGGTTGGTTAATGGGAGATTTCTCCAAAGTGGTCCAAGAACACTATGAAATAATTTTCTTGATTTTACCCATCACCCTACTGACTTACTTATATGCACATAAGTTTACTGTGATGGGAATGGGCGAAGATGTTGCGTCCAACTTAGGAATTAATATTGCGTTCACTGCCGCCTTGGGTCTAATGCTAGTTTCCGTGACAGTTGCTATAACAGTGGTGACCGTAGGTGCCATTCATTTTATCGGTTTAGTCATACCTAACCTAGTCGCACTAAAATATGGCGATCACCTTAAAAACACCCTACCAATCGTTGCACTAGGCGGCGCTTCGTTACTTATTTTTTGCGATGTCATAGGCAGAGTTGTTGCCTTTCCTTTTGAAGTCCCAATTGGATTAACAGCCAGTGCTATCGGGGGAGTCATGTTTCTTGTGTTTCTTTTGAAAGGAGCACGAGTATGAGATCACATTACTCAAACATGCGAGTGAGCATTATACTCGTTTGCATGCTGTCTATCGCCTTTATCTTTACAAGCTCTGGGTGGGATTTTGATTACGTCATCCCTAAGAGGCTGATTAAACTTGGTGCCATAGTTATTGGGGGCAGCTGCGTGGCCATCTCTGCTGTTATTTTCCAAGCTTTAGCTGGTAATCGTATTCTTACGCCATCCATTATGGGATATGAGTCGGTTTATCTGGTTTGGCAAACCCTACTCTTATTACTAGGGGGCACTTCTGGCATTGCTACATTAGGTGTTGTCGGTAATTTCGCTGTCTCTGCAATACTCATTCTGTTGTATTCCTTAACGATTCAATCTTGGGTACTCAATAGATTTAAACATGACATGCACCAAGTTCTGCTGATTGGCTTTGTTTTGACAATGGTGCTGACAACTCTTGCTCAATTTATCCAGCTCAGAATAAGCCCTGGAGAATTCTCTATCCTTCAAGGGCTCAGCTATACCTCGTTTGAGCGAGCGAAACCTTCTACGTTACTTTTTTCCAGTATTGCGTTAAGCGTTTTGGCACTCTTTGCTAACAGATGGTCACGCGAGCTAGATGTGATAGGTCTAGGTCGAGACCAAGCGATGTCATTAGGACTAAATGATAAGCAATATGTACCAAAGTTCTTTGCTGTAATCGCCATTTTAGTAGCAATTTCGACGAGCTTGATTGGCCCAACGGCTTTTATGGGAATTTTTATTGCCAATATTGCTTATTCCGTTACTAGCGCACCGAACTACAGACACATATTGCTCGTTGCTTGTGCTATTGCAATTGTCATGTTCTTGTCTGGTCAACTTCTGGTAGAGCACTTATTTAACTTTAAAACCACCGTCTCTATTTTGGTGAATGTCCTTTGTGGGGGATATTTCCTAGCCATCACGATAAGAACAAGAAGCCACATATGAAAACTGTTACTCGCCTGTTTAAAGACAACTCACTGACAAAAAGGAAATACCCCATGTTTAAGAGCCCCCTACGTTTGAGTATCGCGCTTGCTTGCTGCGCTCTAGGAACCTTATCAGGTTGCGAGCCGGAAATAATTAAAATTGAAGATACTCAGCCATTAGAAAAGCTCATCGTGATTGAACACAATCTCGGAGCAACTACTATTTCTCATCGCCCTCAACGAGTGGCAGCATTAGATATGAACGAAGTGGACTTTTTAGATCAGCTAAATGTTCCAATCTCAGGAATGGTGAAAGACTTTGTTCCTCACTTTCTAGCGAAATACAAAGACACACCTGAGATAGCGGATCTTGGTGCGATAGTTCAGCCTAATATGGAAAGGATCTATGCCCTAAAACCAGATCTCGTATTGATGACTCCGCTACATGCTAATCAGTATGAAGAACTCTCTCAACTCGCTCCGACTTTACATTTTGACATCAACTACCGTAATAGTCGTGACCATCACGTCGATACCATTAAGAAACACCTTGTAGAGCTTGGTGAGATCTTTGAAAAGCAGGAGCTAGCCCAACAGAAAGTTGCCGAAATCGATGCAAAAGTCGCAGAAGTGCGCGCTGTTACGAAAGAGCGTTCTGAAAAAGCTTTGGTTGTCATGCATAACAATGGTGCTTTCAGCTCATTTGGCGTTGAGTCTCGTTATGGCTTCGTTTTCGATGTTCTGGGGGTAAAACCAGCGAGTGAAAAAGTGGAGACAGGTTTGCATGGTCAGCCAATTTCTAGCGAGTTCATTAGCCAAGCTGATCCAGACATTCTTTACATCATTGATCGAACAGCAGTAATGGAAGGAAAGCCTGTCATTGATGCGGAACACTTAGCAAACCCACTACTCCGTCAAACCAAAGCATGGAAAAACGACAACGTCGTTTTTGTTGATGCCGATGCTTGGTACATCACTTCAGCAAGCATCACATCTCTGAAAATCATAATTGAAGACATCCTAAAAGGTTACCAAAGCTAAATCTAATAACAATGAGTTGGATCTTAAGTAATTCAACACTCAATCGACGTCAGAACGGATGTGAGCTAGCCCAAACAAAGAAAAGGAATCTATAATGACTCATGACTATCATCAGATAGCGATGGACTCTTCACAGAAAAACAAACCAAGCCCATGTCATATCGCCCTCTTTATTTCACTTCAATTTAGTACTTTTGTCGTACCAATTAGTATCGCTCAAGCTGAAGAAGTCGTAGATGAATCAATGACAGTTTATGGTGAAGCAAACAGAGTTTATGCCGCTGGCAAAGTTTCTCACGCGAGTAATATAGGAATGCTTGGCGACAAAAACTTCATGGAAACGCCTTTCAATACGATTGGATACACAGAAAAACACATTCAAGACCAACAAGCACGCGATATCTCAGATGTAATCTCAGCTTCTGATCCCTCTGTTTTCACCAGCGGTGAAACCGGCTTAAACAAAGAAAGTTTCAAAATAAGAGGTTTCAACTCAGACATTAGCGACGTTATGTTTAATGGATTGTATGGTATCGCTCCTTATTACCGAACCTCTCCTGAAATGTATCAACGTATTGATGTACTTAAAGGTCCTGCTTCTTTGCTCAACGGTATGCCACCGAATGGATCTGTTGGTGGCACCATCAACTTAGTGACAAAAAGAGCACAAGAAACACCAATCACATCTTTCACCGGCAGCTACTTATCGGACACTCAATTCGGAGGACATATCGATATTGGACGTCGCTTTGGTACAAATGAAGAATTTGGTATTCGTTTCAACGGTGCATTTAAAGATGGAGACACCGCTATAAACAACCAAAGCAACAAAACTCAACTTGCATCATTAAGCCTTGATTGGCGTAATGACATTGCTTTCCTTGAAGCAGATTTTTACTACAGTACAGAGCGAGTTGAAGGTGCAAACCGTGGGTTAAGCATCGCTTCTGGTCTCAAAATCCCATCACCTCCTCCATCTGACACATTATTGACGCCAAGTTGGGCCTACAATGATAGCGAAGATAAAGGGATGATGATTCGCGGGGAGCTAAGCGTTAGTGACTCTGTAACTGTATACAGCGCATTGGGTGGTAGCCGTACAGATTTTCATTCAAATGTACCGCAACGAATCAAAATCATCGATAACGAGGGTAACCTAGAGGTATCTCTCGGATCAGTTAAGCTTGAGAACAAACGGACTTCAGGTGAGATAGGTGTTCGTAGCAACTTTGACACTGGCCCAGTAGAACACCACCTTGTACTGAATAGTACTTACTTTAGAGAAGATAAAAATGATTCTCCAACAGGTAATAATAATCCAGCCCCTTGGAACTCGAATATTTATGATCCTGTTTGGGGACCAGAAAATTCAGTTTACGACAACTACTATGGTTTACCTATCGATTCAACTCAGGTCAGCTATGGCATTGCCGATACGTTATCTTTTGTTGATGGGAAATACCAAATCACGCTCGGCTTGCGTTACCAGAGCATTGATTATGAATCTGGAATAATAATGAACGGAATGTCGCTTCCTACCACCAAGTTTAAGGAAAGTACTTACACTCCCGCACTTGCAGCATTATACAAAGTTTCGAGCTCAGTTTCGCTTTATGGTAACTACACCGAAGGCTTAACGAATGGGAAAACAGCAGGCTCTAGCGCTGCAAACGCAGGAGAGGCTTTTGAACCCCAAAAAACCAAACAGACTGAAGCTGGCGTGAAGCTTGACCTGGACGGCTTTGCTCATACGTTCAGTTTATTTGAGATTAAAAAGCCAAATGGGTACCAAGATCCGGATACCAACATTTTTTCTTTCGGTGGTGAACAGCGCAATCGCGGTATTGAATGGGGGTTCTACGGCACACTATCAAAGGACTATACACTCATCGGTGGTATCGCCTATACAGATGCAGAGATTACAAAAGCAACAGATGTGACAGAGGAGGGGAAACAAGCAACTAAGCTACCCGATTTACAAGCTAAACTCGCATTAGAATGGAACCTCCCTGCGATGCGTGATCTCACGCTTATCGGCCAAGCGAACTATATGTCTGAACAATACATTGATGCACAAAACACTCAGGCATTACCTGCACAGACTATTCTTGATCTTGGCGCACGCTACAACTCAAATATTGCTGAAACAAGCGTGGTTTGGCGCCTTAGCGTAAACAATGTACTGGATGAAGATTACTGGACAACCACCCACTATGCGGACCTAGCTCTTGGCGCACCACGTACAGTGATGCTGTCAGCTACTGCGGATTTCTAATCCCTCCACCTCCCCTTTAGCCTGCCTTCTAAGGGGGACTTACTCCCATTTGGCTGTTCATGAAAATTCACAACAAATCAAAGGAAGTACTCATCTTCAACATTCAAGCAGACAAAGAGCTCGCAACACCTACGGCCAAAGTTAATTCAAAACATAATCCATCAACGTCCACTTCCATAGGCTTTATATGAAAAACGATAAGAGCTCAATATGCTCTACCACGTTCTCCTTATTTTCGCTTGATAGGCTAGATAAGGTGACAATATGATAAGTAAAATCAGCCAACATTACGTTACGCCTAGCTTAATGCCAGCCTTAAAGCCATCGATTAAGAAGCTTGCTTTGGGAACGTTTTGTGAAGCACTTGCCGCTGTGGCAAAAGTTGGTGCACTGCTATGCTTGATAAACCTTATCGATAAATTTGCAAACCAATGGATTTACGGTGCCATAGGACTTTGGGCGGCTAGCGCACTTGCCTCATCAGTGGGCTCGTGGTTAGTTCATGATGCCGAGTCGCAGTTTTCCACTCGATTACGTCGCCAAGTTGCTCAGCACTTGACGCGCTTGCCAAGCAAGACCATCTCTCAATATGGTGATAATCAACTGCGTCGCATAGTTTCCGAAGACATCAGCACGCTTCACCACATGGTTGCGCATTTGCCTTCAGAACTCGTGACATTCATTGTCGTACCCGCAACTTCTATTTTTATCATGTTGAATCTCACAGGTCCGGTAGCGATGCTTACTCTGCTCCCTGGTCTAATTGCATCATTGTACTACCTACTCTTTTTACCTAGGTTCGCCGCTAAACATGGCAAAGAGCGCATGACAATAATGGGTGATATCGTTACCGCAGTAAACGACTACACAAGAGGTATCCGAGTAAATCGAATTTACGGCACGCAAGCAGGAGCACTCGACAGCTATAATGATGCCACAAGACGCTTTACTCACGGCATAGTGAAATGGGTTGGTAGCGTTGCCCTTCCAGCAGCAATTGCTACCGCATTACTTCAAGCGGTTTCGACTTTCGCAATGGCCTATACCATTGGCTATGAATTAAGTCCCGTGGCAATGGCGTCGCTATTCTTTTTTGGTTTGGCCGTCGTATCACCCGCACTGAAGCTTGGCCATGGATTGGACTACGTTAACGCAGGAAAGAATGCTGCAAAGAACATCAGCGACTTTTTACAGCAACCACAAATAGAAAGTGGCAGTTTGAGCGCGGGAGAAAAACCGCTATCACTACAAGCATCAAATATCGTAGTGGCTAATGGAACCGTTAATATTATTGATAACTTCTCCCACTACTTCCCACGCGGTTCATTTACAGCCATCATGGGGCCTAGCGGAGCAGGCAAAAGTACGTTACTACGTCTATTAGCAGGTCAAGAAACACCTCTTTCAGGCTTCGTTACCTTAGGAGGCAATCAACTGTCTAAACTCTCTGAGATATCCCGATACTCCGCCATACGCTATGTACCCCAAGATATCGGTGTACTCAAAACTACCATTAGGCAGAATTTGAAACTATCAACGCCAAGTTCAAGTGACGACGAGCTGAACCAAGCTTTGCAACAAGCTCAATTAAAGATTGACCTCAATTCTGATGCAAGCGTGCTTTCAGGAGGCGAGCAACAACGTGTCGCAATAGCTAACACATTTCTAACTCAAGCCAACGTTCTATTACTGGATGAACCAACCAGTGCTCTCGATAAAAATACGGCCTTCACTGTGATCAGAAATCTCGCGAAGTTTGCGAAAACACAAGACAAGATATTGATCATAATTACTCACGACTCAGAACTCGCGAAACTTGCAGACACTACATTGATGCTCAACAGAAAGGCTCAACGACAGGATGAAGAAGTATGACGGCTCACAATACCCTCTATTCCAATTCGACAATTCCACAAAGTGCAAAGCACCGTCTATATCGAGTCGCTATAGGTTGGGGACTAGTTGCATTATTTGAGGCAACGGCTTACACATTTCTTGCAATATCTATTGTCGAACAAGCTTCACCATTGAACGTCATAATAGCTGCTGTTCTAACTGTGATAGTTACCGTTATTGTAACTCGTTCTGGATTTCTCTCTGGTGCGAAACTGGCTGGGGATCTTTATTCATCAGTAGGTCATTCGCTCAGTAAAGCAAAGTTAGCTTGGTTTAATGATCAGCATAGAACTCAGCTCACTCAACTAGCAGAACGAGGAATACCTGGCTTTATGGCCATTCCTGCTCATCAGCTACAAACATTTTTGCACGCTCCAATGTTACCCATATTTTTAATTATCGGTATTGGGGTCGTTGGAGGAGGTGAAATTGCACTACTCAGTGCCGTATTGTTACTAGTTGCACTGCTCGTTCAGTACAAGGCGCAAAGATACCTAAGTCGCTCAGATAGCGACCGACATGACGCAGAGCTTCAAGCGACTAAATCAACACTTGAGCTCATAGATCACCTTGAGTTACTTCGCTCAACAGCGGGGCCTGAGCGCTCAATCGAGCGTATTGAACAGAGTTGGCACGCACAAGAAGAAGCTCATTCAACTATTAATCGTAACGCTTCTATCGCAACCTTAGTATCAGGATTGGCAACGATTTTACCCCTTGCAGGTATCGCCATCTATCTCGTCTTAGAGCCGATTACTCAACCCTTATTAGCCTTGGCTTTATTGATATTGATTACCCGTGCAGCTGCACCTTTGGGTGAACTCGCGTTGGCAGGCTTTGCGATTAACGACGTAAAATCCTCAATTAAAAATTACGCTCAGTTAACGAATGTCCCTGTTCTGCCTGAGCCTAATCCTCAATTTGCAACCTCCCCCAAAAACCATAAGTTCGAACTGAACCTTGTGGGCCATTTAGATCTCTTTGAAGATGCTAGCACGGAGATCAAACAAGGTGATACCGTCGTCATCAATGGAGTCAGTGGCAGTGGGAAAAGCACTTTACTGGGCCTGTTTCTAAGGTTTGATGATCCTGACCAAGGTCTTATTTCGCTCGGAGGGATAGATCTAAAGAATATCCCTTATGACGTGCTCACCCAGCATATAGCCTATGTTGCTCAGGAACCGGTCATTTTTACTGGCACATTGGCGGATAACATTCGGTTAGGTAATCCCAATGCAAGTGATTATGAAGTTGAGAGCTTTGCAAGACACGCACAATTGGACAAACTTATTGACTCATCTCCTAAAGGAATACATCAAACAGTAGGACAAAGAGGCTCAGGGTTGTCAGGAGGTGAAAGACAGAGAGTTGCAATTGCGCGAGCTCTCATTAAAAAGGCGCCAATCCTCATTTTCGACGAAGCGACGGCAGCATTAGACGAAGCAACCGAAAAAAGTATTGCTCAACATATTCAAACATTGAACTCGACCGTGATTATTGTGACGCATCGCGATCAGAATATATGGTCACCCACATTGGAACTCACGATTGAGGGTAGAAGAGTTATAGTTGCACAGTACAACTCTACTTCCTTGAAAAGTAGGGACAAATTGGCGGCTGAAGAAACTAATAACAATCAATACTTAAATCTAAGCGGTGTCAATTGAGTTTTTTGTCACTTTAGCACATTGTATCATCTAAAGAATCTTACAGGCATGTTGTAAAGCAATAATAATAAAGCGAATTCTCAAGGTTATAATTCTGACTCAATCTGACACAAGATAGACGTAGGTCTTTCCAATACCATCAGCTTTTCGAGTCGGTCATCATACAGCGCATTGTCAATTTTTTTAAAATAGACTCTACACTTTTACAACAATCGATTCTTGTATTGCTCCGGTGTCATGCCGGAGTATTTCTTGAACATCGCGATAAAAGGGCTGGCTTGGTTATAACCTAACGTCAGAGCGACTTCTTTTACGGTCTGCCCTTTACGCAGCAACTCCATAGAATGCAAATAACGTACACGTAAGCGCCACTCAGTAAAGCTCATTCCTAATTCACTCTGGCAATGTCTCGCTAACGTGCGTTCTGTGGTATGCACTTTTGCCGCCCACTCCGCCAAACTGATCTCATCCGTCGGCGATTCTTCTACTGCTTTTAAAATCGGTTCAAGATACTTATTGTCGGTAGTCGGTAAAAAGTGATGTTCGACTTCTTGCTTTGCAAGCTGGTCCAATAACACTTGTACCAAGCGCTTGTCTTCATCAGTTTGCGCCACATTAATGTCTCGCTGACGAAAGTCCTCAATAATAGATGACACGATTGGAGTCACTTTGATCAAGCTCGTTTTGGTAGGAAAATGCGCTGTCAATTCAGGGGCAATGTTCAAAGAACAATATTCGATTGGCTTACGGTTGTAGCTAGTGTGACGAATTCCGGCGGGAACCCAAATAGCAAGATGTGGAGGTGCTAGAAATCTTGTGTCTTCTGCATCCATCTCCAGAATCCCACCGCTGATCAGTTGCACTTGCCCCCAAGGGTGGCTATGAATTCGTGTTTCTGTATTAGAGAGAAACGCTTCGAAATTCATAAATACATCTGATGGCGCACGATCGATTGATAAGGAGGGGTGAAGATTTCTGGCGCTCTTTTTCAAAATTGTCTTCCTATCGCTTACGATGTCTTTTAAGAGATACTTTTTATTATAAAGACCTGCCAGACTAGCGCCATCAATAATTGTGCTATAGGGTTCTCATGATTTATTTACTTCCGTTTTTCACCGTTATGATTTGGGGTGGTAACTCAATTGTGAACAAGATGGCTGCGAGCGCCATTGAACCAAGTGCGATGAGTTTCTACCGTTGGTTTGTCGCAATGGTACTCCTAACGCCATTTTGCCTGCCTGCAATCATCAAACAACGACACATTATTCGACCTTACTTAGCTAAGTTGGCGTTTCTTGCGTTACTTGGTATGGTTCTCAACCAGTCACTTGGATACTATGCCGGTTTAACAACAACGGCCTCTAATATGGCCCTGATCACCTCTTTAGTTCCTTTGATCAGTGTGTTTTTAAGTGTCCCATTGCTCGGTAAATCTATATCAATGTTAAGTATCGTCGGTGGTGTCATTTCGCTCGGCGGCTTAGCATTTATGCTTGGTCACGGTGATATCACTTACTTTTTACATCAAGACTTAACGCAAGGTGACAGCTTAATGCTCGTTGCTGCCATGGTATACGCGGCTTATTGTGTTCTGCTAAAACGCTGGAAAATGCCATTCAGTAGTTTGACTCTGGTTTACATGCAGGGCTTCTTTTCTGTTTTGATGCTCACACCACTTTGGCTCTCTAGTGAGCAACTGTTACCAAGCCAAGACGCGCTACCATTAATCGCTTATGCTGGTATTGCTGCTTCCATTTTCGCGCCGCTGATGTGGGTCAAAGCGATTGATTCAATTGGTGCTGATTCAAGTGCTATGTTCATGAACCTAATGCCTGTGGTTTCCGTCATACTTGCTTCAACACTAATTGGTGAGAAAATTTACACTTACCACATTATTGGTGGGTTGTTAGTCATCTCTGGCGTTATCTTGTCGCAAATAAAAGTAAGACAGAGAAAACCATTGTCCAATTCTGAGATTGCCTCTACCGCCAATTAACATCTACACCCCAAGCCACAGAACTACGCTGTGGCTTGTCACTTCCAGCGTTCGAATAAAAGTTAATATTTTGTTTCATTCGCTATTCCCGAAAATTCATCTTGCTGCTAAATTGGGAAAACAATAACCCATCAAGGAAAGACAGATGAGCAGTGGTCAAAGAGACATTACCCTTCGCTTTTTAGCAGAACCCAGCGACGTAAATTTTGGCGGAAAAGTGCACGGCGGCGCCGTAATGAAATGGATCGACTTGGCAGCATACGCCTGCTCTGCAGCGTGGAGTGGTAAATATTGCATTACCGCATATGCTGGCGGCATTCGGTTTGTTGCGCCGATTCATGTCGGCAACTTAGTCGAAGTTAGCGCGAAAGTCATTTATACCGGACGAAGCTCAATGCACATTGCGATTGACGTGCAAGCTAGTGATCCAAAGCAAATGAAAAACAGACTCACCACTCACTGTATCGTTATCATGGTTGCTGTAGATGAAAACGGAAAACCAACCGATGTACCGAAATGGATTCCAGAGTCAGATGAAGACAAAGCCTTAGAGCAATCCGCTATCCGTCTTATGAACATGCGTAAAGAGATTGGGGAAGAAATGGAAGCACACGTTAAATATCTCAAGTAACTGGCATCCGTTAAGAACGCTATTAAGTACCTCAACGTTACCTAGACCCAGAGTGTGGAGCAACATCATGGTTTTGCCATTTGTTTCACGCTCGCCCTTCTCTGTCATAAATCCTTCACCTAGCTTTGCTTAAATCCATCCATTATTTTAGAGTTGGATAGAGTTTGGATCTTGAGACTAAAAGAAACGACCTTAAGTGAAGAGACGTTGACCAATTTAAAAGCGGTCGAGTACCAGTGGGTGAGAACCATGTACGTCGAGGGGTATAACGAAACAGAAATTAATCATTACATTCAAACTTGCTTTGGCGGTGACGTTACCTTTGCTAATCTATTTCGTCGCGTCGCACTGCAGCAAGAAAGTTTGTACACGCTGCTTCAATACGTTGGATGCGCACCTTCCAGCCGAGAGTTTTAATCTCTTCCTTCCCTACCTCAATTTAGCTTTTTACTAAGCTCTAGTTATTTATGTGAAGTGCTACGCAGGGCATTATTCAAGCCCTGTGTAATCCATTGCAAAGCCGCTAATCTCTATCTACTTATTGCACAATTGCCTTTAACAGGCATAAAAAAACCTGAGTCTAAACTCAGGTTATGGTTACAAAAACTGTTAGTGATTGAATCGTAAGGAACTAAGCTAACAGCCAGCTATGCGTAACGCCAATAAAAGCCAAGATATTACTGATCGGCGGCCAAACCAAAATTGTAATATCCGCGCTAAGTATAAGGGCGACCATGTGGTCGCCCTTTTCTAGTTATTCTTATCAATCTCAGACCACAAGAGATTATCCTTTCACACCACCAGCGGTTAGACCACCAACCAACCAGCGCTGCGCAAGTAAGAATACGGCAGTGATTGGCACTGCTGAAAGTACAGCAGCTGCGGCAAAGTCACCCCACAAGTAGTTTTGTGGATATAGGTATTGCTGCATACCCACTGCAAGTGTGTATGAGTCTACATCAGAAAGCAGTAGTGATGCTACAGGAACTTCACCAATTACCATGATGAACGACAAGATGAAGACTACCGCTAGGATTGGCACAGACAGTGGCAGCAATACCAAACGGAATGCTTGCCATGGTGTAGCACCATCAAGAGCCGCTGCTTCTTCTAGAGACGAGTCAATACTTTCGAAGTAGCCTTTAATGGTCCAAACGTGCAGTGCGATACCGCCTAAGTAAGCGAAGATCAGACCGCCATGCGTGTTCAGACCAAGGAAAGGAATGTACTGACCCAGTTTGTCGAACAACGCGTACAGAGCAACCAGTGCCAACACCGCAGGGAACATCTGGAAGATCATCATCGCTTTAAGAATGGTGTTCTTACCTTTGAACTTCATACGAGCAAACGCGTAAGCCGATGTGGTTGATAGCGCCACGATTAGGATTGCAGAAATACCACCCACTTTTACCGAGTTCCACAACCATGTCATTACTGGGAATGGTGGCGGTGTAACTGTACCGTCTGGATTAGTCACCGAGAAACCTAATGCCAATTTCCAGTGATCAAGTGTTGGGTTGTCTGGGATCAGGCTACCCGTTGCAAAGTTACCTTCACGGAATGAAATCGCGATGATCATCAGTAAAGGGAAAATAATCAGTGCCAAGAATGCCCACATTGCAATATGAGTAGCCCAAACACGATACTTTAATGACTTACCTTGTACCATTGCCATTGTAATTTCTCCTTAGTCCTGAGCTACTTTAGTTACACGTAGGTTGATAAGTGCCAATGCGCCAACCAATAGGAAGATAAGCGTTGCTACCGCACTTGCTAGACCGAAGTCTTGACCACCAGCACCTTCGAATGCGATTCGGTAGGTGTAACTTACTAGCAGGTCGGTGTAACCCGCAGGCTCTGATGTACCAATCATGTTTGGACCACCGCCAGTCAACAACTGGATAAGTACGAAGTTGTTGAAGTTAAATGCAAAACTCGCGATCAACAATGGTGTTAACGGCTTCAACATCATTGGTAGTGTGATACGTGTGAAGTTCGTGACAAAGTTCGCACCATCAATTGCTGATGCTTCATATAAATCGTCTGGAATCGCTTTTAGTAAGCCCATACACAAAATCATCATGTAAGGGAAACCAAGCCAAGTGTTAACAATTAAGATCATGGTTTTCGCCATGAACGGATCAGAGAACCAAGCCGGGCTAATGCCGAATAAGCCTTCCAACAACATGTTGATCTCACCAAAGCTTTGGTTAAACAAACCTTTAAAGATCAAGATAGAAATAAACGCCGGAACTGCATAAGGCAGGATTAGCAACAAACGGTAAACTGAGCGACCTTTAAGTGCTTCCCACTGAACCACACTGGCAAGGACAAGACCAATAACAAGCGTAAATAATACGGTTAGCGCAGAGAAAACAATGGTCCAGATAAAGATACTGATAAACGGCTCTTTGATACCATCATCTTTCCAAACACGCTCAAAGTTGTGGGTACCAATGTTCACCACGAAACCTGGTGACACTGTGCTACCAACAAATTGACCGTTTTCATCGACAGGCTGGTAGTAACCTACTTCCATATTTGGACGTAGCGTTTCTTCAGTCCGGTTGTTGTAAAGCGTTTCACCATCTTCTTGTAATGTGTACAAAGGTACAACTGCAGCAAATTTGCGCAGCCCACTCATGCGGATATCATCACCACTTGGCAAATGTAAATCGACACTGCTCAACGCACTGCGGTTCTTAACAATCGCCTTGATTGATTCTTTTTCACCCGTTACTTCTTCAATTGGTGAAAGATCAAACTCCGATGCTGAAAGGTTATCAAGCTGAAAAGTCGGGCTTGCAAGTAGCTCACCATCTTTTTCAACCACAAGTTGATGGCCTTGCTCCGTTTTATACAAAGTGAACGGGTAGCTATCACCACTTTGGTAAGTTCGGTCCAAAAGTACGTTCTGAGCGCGATCAAAAGAGAGTTGGTTTTTCGCGCTATAGTTGGTAAACGCCAAACCTATGGTGTACGCCAAAGGAAAAAGAATGAAAAGGATCATCCCTGCTATACCAGGGTAGATGTAACGGTGTGCGTACGTCTTTTTACTACCAAAGATGAACAACGCTAAAGCGGTAAGAATGAGCGTAAGTAGTGCAAACGCAATCTCACCGCGAGAATACATAAGGATTGTTGCGTAGCCATTGATGATGCCGACTGTGCCTAAAAGTGACCATTTCATGAACACTTTTTTGCTGCTCGGAAGGCTGGCTTCTGGTGCTGTCATAGCATTTGTACCTTGAACTGACTGCATAGGGAACCTGCTAGCGAATATAGAATAAATATAGAAAAGTAAGGAGGAGTTGCCTCCTCCTTAAAAAGGTCTTACTTAATTATTTAGTCATTTGTTTTTCTGCATCTGCAAGAGCTGCATCGACAGTTTGACGACCATCAACTACGTTGATGATTGCGTTCTTAGCCGCACCCCAGAATGCGTTCATTTGAGGGATATTTGGCATGATTTCGCCGTTCATCGCATTGTCCATTGTTGCTGCGATACGAGTATCTGAATCTAGCTCACGTTGGAACGAGTTAAGTGCTACCGCACCTAGAGGCTTATCGTTGTTAACCATACGTAGGCCATCGTTTGTTAGTAGGTAGTTCTCAATGAACTCAACTGCTAGATCTTTGTTTGGAGACGCAGTGCTGATACCAGCCGTTAGAACACCAACGAATGGCTTAGAAGATTGACCTTGGAACTTAGGTAGCGTAGTCACGCCGTAGTTAACGCCAGACTTCTCAATGTTGCCCCAAGACCATGGACCGTTGATCGTCATCGCTGTTTTGCCTTGGTTGAACGCAGACTCAGACACTGAGTAATCCATATCCGCAGAGATTACGCCTTTGTCAACTAAGCCTTTTACGAAGCTCATTGCGTCTTTAACGCCTTCTTTCGCGATACCTGCGTCTTTAACATCGTAACCTTCAGAAGTGTATTTAAACGCGTAGCCGCCATCAGCAGCCATTAGTGGCCAAGTGAAGTACGGTTCTTTTAGGTTCCACATGATTGCAGACTTGCCGTCTTTTTTAAGTTTTGCATCTAATGCTGCAACCTCTTCCCAAGACTTTGGTGGGTTTGGAACTAGGTCTTTGTTGTAGATTAGAGATAGAGACTCAACCGCAACTGGATAGCCGATCAATTTGCCGTCGTAACGTACTGCATCCCAAGCGAAATCAACGATACCTTCTTGAATATTCTTAGAAGGTTTAATTTCTGCTAGCAGGCCAGCTTCTGCGTAACCACCGAAACGGTCGTGAGCCCAGAATACGATATCAGGACCGTCGCCAGTCGCTGCAGTTTGAGGGAATTTGTCTTGAAGGCCATCTGGGTGAGCCACAGTCACTTTAATGCCTGTGTCTTCTTCAAATTTCTTACCAACTTCAGCAAGGCCGTTGTAGCCTTTATCACCGTTGATCCAGATAGTAAGTTGTCCTTCTTCGATGGCAGCATTAGCACCAAAAGAACCCAAAGCAACAAGAGTACCTAGTGCTACAGCGCTTAACTTTTTCATGTTCGTATCCTTTTTATATTTTTGATGTAGGGCTAGTCCATTGAGGTTCAGCCGTATTTCGACATATATCATCTGAAATAATCCAATATGTCTCATCCTCCTAATCCCTACGCCCTTACAATTATGACGTATTTTCGTGATCTAAATCGCCAAGGGTAAGAGACTCAAATCACAAAATGGACAGTTCCTGTGATCGGTTTCAACTTTAGGTGGTGCAATAATGTGATTTCCGACCAACTGCTTTCTTCCTCCTCCTTTTTTACTCCTCCCTTTCTACTCCCCCTACAATTATTTCTATTAGGAGGATGTCGCACTACGCACAATCTTAGAAACTGCAGTCATCCAAGAGTGGATGGTAAGAACCCTTTCCCAGCAGTGCCTACGTATTAGGAAAAAGATTTGCTGGTTTTGCATTGCCAGACGAGTGGAATGTCATTATTAGTGTTGTTTGTGGTAATTATTTCACGGGGGAGACAATACGAATAATGTGGGGGAGAGAAACTCGTACTTGGCTATGATGGGTAGCACTTCTATTCAGGACATTTTATTGAAGTGCTACCCTACTTTTCTTACCAACCGCAAGAACTTACCGATTCCTACTGTTACTGCTCGCTAGATAATTCATATAATGATGAGCGGTGAATAATAAAAAATTGATCGAGGACGAGCTACATGGCGAGTGTCACGTTAAAAAATGTTTGTAAAGCGTATGGCGACGTACTGATTTCTAAGAACGTAGACCTAACAATCAACGAAGGTGAATTTGTTGTTTTCGTAGGTCCATCAGGTTGTGGTAAATCTACCCTTTTACGTTGTATTGCCGGTCTTGAAGACATTACTTCAGGTGATTTGTATATTGGTGACCAGCGCATGAATGACGTCGAACCATCCAAACGTGGTGTTGGTATGGTATTCCAGTCTTACGCTCTTTACCCGCACCTTAACTTATATGACAACATGTCATTTGGCTTGAAACTAGCAAAAGCAGACAAAGCAGAAATCGACAAGCGTGTTGAACAAGCAGCAGAAATCCTACAACTAGGCCACTTGCTTGAGCGCCAACCAAAAGCACTTTCTGGTGGACAGCGTCAACGTGTGGCGATTGGCCGAACATTGGTATCGCAGCCAAATGTATTCCTTCTAGACGAGCCACTATCAAACTTGGATGCGGCACTGCGTGTAAACATGCGTGCACAAATTACTAAGCTACAACGCCAACTTGGTTGTACCATGATCTACGTAACGCACGATCAGGTAGAAGCGATGACAATGGCAGATAAAATCGTTGTACTAGACGGCGGTTATGTATCGCAAGTTGGTAAGCCGCTTGAGCTTTACCATTACCCACAAAACCGCTTTGTAGCTGGCTTTATCGGTTCTCCGAAAATGAACTTCATGAGCGTATTCATTGATGAAGTAGAAGCAGAGCGCGTCAAAGTTCAACTATCTAACGGCGTATCTTTCTGGATTCCGGTGGATGGTACAACCGTTAACCGCGGCGACCGAATGTCTTTAGGCATTCGCCCTGAGCACCTATTATCCGCTTCTGAAGCTGATGCAAGTATTCACGGTGAAGTGATGATTGTTGAGAAGCTAGGTAACGAAACTCAAGTATACCTAAACCTAGAAGGTGCGGACGCCGACGTTATTTTCCGTCAGCCTGACACGCTTGCAGTCGACACTGGCGATAAAATCGAGATCGGTATTCCAGCTCATCGTTGTCACCTGTTCCACAGTGATGGTCGCGCATGCCGCCGCCTATACAAAGAAAACGGCGTAGAAGTCGAATAATTCATTCGCCCTTACTCAAAAAAATCCCTCTCAAGTGAGAGGGATTTTTTTATCTTAATAAATATCAGCAATTCGATACTAAATCATTAATCGTGAACGAATCAAATCACCCGTTTCTTCTACCCTCACATAAACCATTGTCTTTGTACTGATACTTCATTTTTAATACTTTTCCTCATTCCTCATAAGTAAGTACCAGCTTTTTCCTAACCCGCCAAACTTAGCCAAAGGGCTAAATATCATTCTTATTTCCACTTACCTCAACAAAGCAAATTTTTACACTTATCAACGAAATTACACGTGACAAAAAACTCAGCAGCATTCCACAGAATGCTCTGTGCACTAACTACTAATAACGTTCACGACACGGCAATTGGGGAAGACACCCAAGGGCGGTAGCGTGTCAGAAGGGAAACTGAGTCATGAAACAAAAAGGACTTATCCGCTCTCATGAGATGGAGTTCGCTTTTTTATATCGCATCTCAGATCTTGCTGTCATCGTCTCTTTTATGCTGCTTTTAGTGTTCAAAGACATGAATACTGCGATGGGGAAAGATTACGTCATATTGGCTTTCGTTGGAGGCATCTCCTTTCTATTTATGGCAGAAAGCGGCAATCTGTATCGCTCTTGGCGAACCAGTTCGTTTAAAGAGCAGATGTTTATTGTCTGTGTTGCTTGGGCGGTGACTTCTGCACTTATCTTTATTGTGCTGTATTTTTCTGAAGTCCATACCTTATTTGATAACACAATTTTAGCGCTGTGGTTTGCGATTACGCCCGCTCTGCTCTTAGCATGGCGAGTAACATTCCGTACCGGATTAGCCTATTTGAGAAAAAAAGGATTCAACACTCGCACTGCGATCATCATCGGCCAAACTCCTCACGGCATTACCCTAGCTAACGAAATTCAAAACCACACAGAACACGGCGTGCTTTTTGATGGCTTTTACGACGAACGATCTTCCGACAGATTGCCAAATTCTGATTATCCTATTAAAGGAGCTGTTGACCACGCCCTTGAGCGAGCTAAAAAAGGGGAAGTAGATTACGTCTATATCGCGATGCCAATGCACGCAAAAGAGCGCATTGCGTCACTTCTTAACCAATTCTCAGATACCACCGCAAATACGTATCTGATTCCCGACTTCTTCACTTATAACCTTTTACATTCTCGTTGGGCGCAGATCGGCCAAGTTCAAACACTAAGTGTCTTTGATACACCTTTTGCTGGAATTTCTTCTTGGGTAAAACGGTTTGAAGACATCTTGTTTTCGAGCATTATTTTGGTCTTAATCGCCCCTATTCTATTCGTCATTGCGATTGGCATTAAGGCAACTTCTAAAGGCCCTGTCATCTTTAAACAACATCGTTACGGTCTTGATGGACGCAAGATTGAAGTCTGGAAGTTCCGTTCAATGACAACCATGGATCAAGGTTCCAACGTGAAACAGGCGACAAAGAACGATCCTCGTATTACGCCTTTTGGCGGATTTCTACGTCGCACCTCTTTGGACGAACTACCTCAATTTATCAATGTACTGCAAGGGACCATGTCTATTGTCGGCCCACGCCCTCATGCCGTGGCACACAATGAAGAATACCGTCAGATCGTGGATCGCTACATGCTACGTCACAAAGTAAAACCAGGCATTACTGGCTGGGCACAGATTAATGGTTATCGCGGCGAAACCGACACCTTAGAAAAAATGGAAAAGAGAGTCGAGTTTGATTTGGATTACATCCACCATTGGTCGGTTTGGATGGACATCAAAATCATCTTTATGACCGTTTTCAAAGGCTTCACTGGTGCTAACGCTTACTAAGGTTGAGATTATGAAGAAACTGACAATGGCAATAGCATTGAGTCTGTTTTCTACTGACTTGCTCGCAGAACCGATGGCTTACCAAACCGAGTCTGGTATAGAGTTGATTCCCCTCGTAAAAACTTTCTACGAGGGAGATGACAACATCAATAAAGCGGAAAAATCCGGCAATGTAGAATCGGTCAATATTTGGGGTATAGAACCAAGCTTACTAGCACGTATAGAACGGAATCGCTATCGCGCAGATATTTTATATAAGTTAAAAGCGGGCTTTTCATCTGACGATCGCAACGACTTCGACGACCACACTTTTCAGTTTTCCAACTTTTTCGAATTTAATCATCGTCATCGTTTAGTGGTTGATTACCGTTTTCGCGCCCAGCATGAAGTTCGAGGAGAAGATATTACCGAAGGTAATGGTAGCGCAATCGACTCACCAATAGAGTTCAACCGTAACGATGTAAAAACCAATTATGTCTTTGGATCTAACGGTGCCAAAGGCAGACTAGAATTCGGTTTAGGCTATAGTGATAAAACCTATCAAAACTATCGTGACGGCTTGCCTGGGCGCCCAAACGCTAAAACTAAATACAACGATTTTCGAGCTCCCAATGCACATTTGGAGTTCTATTTAAGAGCGACGCCAAGAACCTATTGGTTAGTCGGAACAAACCAAATCGTAACCGATTATCAACACCGAAATTCTGCGCAGCCATCGAAAGATAACAACACCAGTTTCTATTACACCGGTGCCGAATGGGAAGTTACAGGAAAAACCAAAGGCATCGCTCGACTCGGTTATCAAATCAAAGATTTTGACAGCGCTCAACGAGAGACATTTAAAGGCTTTAGTTGGGATATCGGCTTTGAATGGTTGCCTCAAGAACAAACTCTAGTCAGCGTGAAAACCACTCAAGCGGCGGTTAACCCCGATCAAGATGGCGATTACAACCTACAAACTCGTTACCGACTGAACCTGAAGCACGATTGGAATAGTTACCTTGCAACTCGCTTAGGTGCTGTTTATCAACAAGATGATTACACGGGAATCTCCAGAAACGACGATCGGTACACTCTATCTTTTGGTATCGATTATCAGATCAAACGTTGGATACAGCTGCAAGCCGATTGGCAATACCAAGATAAAAACTCTAGCCGATCGGATTATAGCTTCGAGCAAAATATTTGGACTTTAAGCGCACAGTTTTCTCTGTAAAAAGGATTATTAATGAAGGCATTCATCAAATTCATGAGTGTAGCGTTGTTGCTATTTAGCACTTTGGTCAACGCTGACTCAAACGAGGAAGATTACTTACTCGATACTGGCGATACCATTTCCGTGCAGGTCTATGGTGAAGAAGATCTTACGATTAAAAATATTCTAATAACGTCAGATGGCTACTTTGATTACCCCTACCTTGGCCGAATTAAAGCAATCAAAAAAACACCAAAACAACTCAAGTACGAAATAGAAACGGGCTTAAAAGGCGATTATCTCATCAATCCAAAAGTGATGGTCACCATCAATAACTTTCGTCTGTTTTACGTTAATGGCGAAGTCAGGAAACCTGGTGGATTTGAGTACCGTCCAGGGTTAACCATAGAGAAGGCCATCGCTCTAGCAGGTGGCTTGACCGACAGAGCCTCACGCAAAGGCATTAACCTCACCAAGCATAAAACAGGTCAAACGATGGAAGGGGTCAGTATGCACCGCAACGTTGAACCTGGTGACATTGTATTTATTGACCAGAGCTTCTTTTAAGTGACAGGGAATCAAATGAACGGGACTCATCCAAATAATCTCCAGATGAACAAAGTAGAACTGATTCGTTTTGGCCATCACTTCAAAGCGATTAAAAAGAATTGGCTAAGCATCGCAGCATTCACGCTTCTGTTCTCATTAACTTGTACTTGGTATATCTACTCCAAAGCATCGATATACCAAGCTACAGCTACGCTACTCATCCAAGAGGAGCAAAAAAGCGCCCTTTCAATCGAGGAAGTATATGGCGTCGACACGACAAAAAAAGAGTACTTTCAAACGCAAATCGCCATTTTAAAATCGAATCATATTGCAGATAAGGTCATTAGAGAGCTGAACCTCACCCCATTACCTGAATTCACAAGCTCAGGGGGGTTAAATAAAAAAATCGACCAAATAAAGTCGATTCCTTTTGTTCAAGACCTACTGAATGTGGCACCAAGCCCAAAAGAAACCGCCCAGTTTTCAGAGTCCTATTATCAGGCACTTCAAGCTTTCAGAAGTAAACTCGATATTGAGCCAGTACGTAACACCCAATTAGTCAGAATTCGCTTTCGTTCTACCGATCCTAAGCTTGCGACGACAATCGCCAACGCGGTCGGCCAAGCCTACATTGACGCAAATTTTGAAGCCAAATTGGTCGTTACACAAAATGCGGCTACTTGGTTGACAAATAACTCTCAAAAATTGGAGGAGCGATTACGTAACTCGGAGCAAGCGCTGCAAGAATTCTTGTTAAAAGAAGGGTTGATCGATATAAACGGTATTGATGAAATTTACGCAAATGAGCTAGAAGAACTCACTCGCAAGCTGAATATCGCTGTTAATAAGCGTATTGAAGCGCAGACGTTAATCCAACTGTTACAACGTAAATCTTCGCAAAGTTTAGACAGCTTGTTGTCAATTGATGAATTCGCTAATCAAGCGCAAATCCGCGATCTAAAATTGTCGGAAGCACAGGCAGCCAAAAATCTCTCTGAACTGGCACAGCGCTACGGACCTAAGCATGATCGAATGATTCAGGCGAAAGCGCAGCTTGCTGAAATTCAATCTAGAACCCAGCAACTCATCCGTGACATTTCCTTCAGTAAGCAACAAGACCTTCTTGCTGCAAAAGCGCAAGAGGACATGCTTCGCGCAGAACTCGATAACAAAAAGTCAGACTTCCAATCGTTAGGGTCACAAAAAGCGCGTTACGAACAGTTAAAACGCGAGGTTGAATCCAATAAGGCACTCTATGAAGCGTTCTTAAATCGTGAGAAAGAGACCAACGCCACCAGCGACTACAAGAATGTCACTGCTCGCTTTACTGATAAAGCCATCATTCCTCTATTCCCGGTGGCACCACAACGAATCAAACTGGTACTAATTGCCACCTTTTTTGGCTTTGCCATTGCTTGCGCTCTAGTCATCATCTTAGAAACGATGCGAGAAGTTATCCGAAGCACAGCCGATGTGCAGGAAAAACTTGGTGTTACGTGTTTAGGTGTGATTCCTATGGTCAAAAAACGCAATTTGCGTAAAAACGGCGTCAGTTATACCGCGTATTTAGATGATGAAGAAAAGCTATTTAGTGAAGCTTGCCGCTCCGTCAGAACCTCGCTTCTGCTCAGATTAACCAACACGAAGCAAAAGATATTGCCCTTTACCTCTGCTATTCCAGAAGAAGGAAAAACATCGACCAGTATCAATATGGCGGTGTCGTTTTCAAAAATGGAAAAGGTGTTGATCATCGACTGCGATTTACGTCGACCTTCCATCGCAAAGCGATTCGGTATTGCTGAATCAAGCCCTGGCTTAACGCATATCCTGACGATGGATACGCCAATCAAAGATTGTGTTACACATATAAAAGAAGCCAACTTAGATGTATTACCGGCGGGCCTAATTCCGCCAAACCCACAGGAATTATTAGCTTCTGATCGCTTTAAAAAGTTGCTCGAACATTTTCAAAATAAGTATGACCGGATCATTATCGATACACCTCCACTACTGTCAGTGAGTGACGCACTTATTCTTGGTCAATATGCCAATGGTCTGATTACCGTCATTCGCTCAGAATCAACAAAATCATCACTGGTTAACCTTGCGTTATCTAAACAAATACAACACTCAGTTCCATCTCTTGGCGTCTTAATCACACAAGCCAAGGCCAAGGAAGGAGAGACGCTCTATGTCCAGAAATACGCCTACTAACGTAAACCTATCTTGGTACCAAACGTTGAAAAGCCAAGAACAGCCGGTATTGATCTATCAAATGGGCAAAGTAGGTTCGAGTGCATTAGAGCATTCCATTCCTAACTCGATTCACTTGCACGACCTTATGACCGTCGATGCGCAAAAACAAATATCCCCCGTTAGAGCGCAATTGCATAAGCCTCAGATCAATGCGTTAAAGCGACGACTAAAGCGTATAACGATGAGCCATATGTTAAAGCGCAAGAAAAAAGTTCGAATTATCTCGCTGGTGCGAGAACCGATCGGACGAAATGTCTCAATGTTCTTTCAAGCACTTCCTTTTTGGATGGCGGACAAATATCTAAAGGATGACAGCGCAATACGTACCGAACGACCGCAATTACTCCAAGAAGCATTTGATAAGCACATGAATCATCAATATGCGCTGCAGTGGTTTGACAACGAGATCAAACAACTAACAGGGATTGATGTGTTTAACGAGTCTTTTAATCACGAAGTAGGCTATCAAACATACCATAACAATAACTTCTCACTGTTGGTCATTCGAAGTGACAAGCTAACGAAGGCTAACTCCGCAGTTGAAGACTTTTTAGGTTACCCCGTGGATGTTGTTTATGAAAATCAATCAGACAACAAATGGTACTCGCCACTAATGAAAGAATTCAAAACGCAATTTCAACCTACACCCGAGTACGTTGAAGAAATGCTGAATTCTAAATTGACGAAGCACTTTTTCTCAAATACAGAAATCACCGACCTTAAACAGCAATATCTGACCAATTAATCATGAAAACCAAGATTCTACATATTATCAATGATCTTTCTCAGAACGGCGGTGCTCAGAAGTTCTTAGTCGACCTTGTTTTAGAACATAAGCCTGAATACGAAATCAAAATTTTGGTCTTGTGTGATGAAAATGATTACTTACCAATGCTATCCGCCCAAGGCATAGAGTGTTTTAACTGGCGCACATTGCCATTGAGTGAGAAATTCTCTTTGCTGCGTTGGCCGGATGTCGTTCACGGGCACCTCTACCCTTCCATTTACCTAGCGCTATTGGCGGTAGGTAAAAAACGAATCCAGACTGAGCACTGTTCTTATAACCGTCGACGTGACTATCCGCTGTTTAAGTTCATGGAATACGTCTTATATTGGGGCCACGACTTGACAGTCAGTATTAGTGAAAAAGTACAAGATGAACTGGTGAAGTTCATGCCTCGCTATCAACATAAATATCACGTGGTGCACAATGGCGTTGATTTAAAAAGGTTTTCTATGACGCCAAGATTCGCCAGCCACCTAATCGACAAACCAGTTATCAAGATTGGAATGGTGGGCCGACTTCACCAACATAAAGACCATGAAACGCTTATCCAAGCACTTATCCATTTACCAAGACGATACGAACTCCACCTTGCGGGAGATGGAGAAAAAAAATCGTCACTGCAAGCATTGGCAACAAAAATCAACGTCGCGCAACGTGTTCACTTTCATGGCGTAGTTTCTGACGTTCCAGCCTTTTTGAACGACATGGATATTTACGTGCAATCGTCGCACGTCGAAGGCTTTGGTTTGGCGGCGGTTGAGGCAATGGCAGCAGGCTTACCCGTACTATCGTCGGACGTACCTGGTTTGGATGACGTCACCGGACGTGCCGAATATTTATTTCAAGTTGGTAACGCCACTGAACTGAGCCAAAAAGTGCTCCAGCTATGTGAAAGTGTTGAGCGGTACGACGCTGCAAGTCAATACTCAGTCAATAGGGCCTCTCTCTACACCATCGATAAATTTCGTGAAGGTTACTATGGAATCTACCAGCAGCTTTGCGCCAACAAATAGTTCCGCGCCATCGAGCCATCGCGCCTCATTGCTTGCAGCATGCCTATTAGCATTGTTCTTTATTCCAATGAAGTTTCGTGCTGGAGGAATAGCGCTAGCCCCATCTGACATCGCAAGCCTTTTGTCTATTGGTTTTACTGCATTAGTGGTATTGGAAGGAAAAGCTGAAAAACTCATGCATCCCTGTATGGGGTTCCTCGTATTGTTCACTGGGTATGTGTTCATAAATGGTCTGCTAAATCGCGTCCCTTTAATGCCGCTAGTTATAGAAACTGTGCAATGGTTAGCGATTTTGTGCCTACTGAGCCTAATGTACGCCTATGGCGTGTTTGATGACGAACGGGTAATGGTATATTTCACGTATCTGTTGTTTTTCATCTGTACGCTCGTTGCCTTATGGCACTTTGCTCAGGGCTATCAAAGCGGGTTTAAGTTACTCGGGGTAAGTAAATACGGGTTCGGTGTACTGTGCTCACTACTGTACCTTTATCGAGATAAAATTCGCGCTTTCCACCTTTTGATGCTCGTAGCTTTAGTATTACTGGTGTTGTCACAAGAAAGAAAAGCGCTACTTGGTTTTTGTCTGCTTTTCTTCTTTGACCAACTGCTCGTAAAAAACTTAATGAGAAAATCGCTCAGCGAAACGTACACGTGGACAATTTTATTAGCCTTGAGCTTCATTGTGTTTACTGCCGTCACAACCACACTCTACGTTGGGTTTGAAACGCTAGCAGACACATTGGAAATAACCCAAGAAGACGTCTTATTTGCCAACCAAAGTGAAGCGCGCTGGGTATCGAATCTTCATAGAAAACTTTTACTTGCCAATGGGCTAGATATTTTACTTCAACACCCAGTGTTAGGTGTCGGCGCGAAAATGTTACCCAACTTTATGATCAGTTACTTTAACTATGATGAGCTGGCGATCTACACCCACAACTTTGTGTTAGATACCGCAATTGAATACGGATTGCTTGGTATCGGTCTGCTGTTTGGTGGTTATTTTCTTTTTATTCGCTTTTGCTTCCGCAGCCTTAATGAAAACAGAAAAAGCCTATTACTTGCGATATACGCCCTCATCATGGTGTTTTTCGTTGCGGTAAACACCACCATAATTTTAATACTCTTGTTACCCGTCATGATCAGCATGAGCAACGACTCAAGGGCCATTGCTCATACTTTTCCGGTAAACCATCACCACGAATATGAATAATCAAGGATAGGATAGGATAGATGAAGTATTCAATCTCTCGACAATTTGAAAAGAACCGAGAACTCCAAGCTGATAATTTTGTTTTAGTTTACCAAATGGGCAAAGTTGGCTCCTCATCAATTGAGCACACGCTAGGGGAGAAAAATATCCCGAGCTATCACATCCACACCTTTGATGATCACGAAGAATTTCACATGTATCACAATAAAAAAGACGTGAGTAAATTCTTCGACTTCCGAAACCGCGCACTCTATCGCTTAGTGCTCAAGCAGCGAAAACGTATCTTACAAAAACGCGAGCAGATTAAAATCGTTACTCTGGTCCGCGATCCAATCGCAACTGTCTTTTCTCGCTTCTTTCAAGATCTCCATTTGCAATTTATTGAAGGCAAAAAGAACGATGCAATTCACCGAGATATGGAAGTCACGTATCAGCACCTCGAGCATTGTTTTGATAACTATATCAATCTCAACTATTTTGCGGACTGGTTCGACAACGAGTTAAAGCGTAATTTCAATATCGATGTGATGCGCCAAGAGCTGGACAACACTCAACCTTTCTTCACATTCCAGAACGATCAGGCCAACGTCATGCTAATCAAATGCGAACAGCTCAGTACTCTTGATAAAGAAATCGGTGAGTTTCTTGAGTTGCAAGACTTCATGCTGAAAAACAGCAACGAAGCAAAAAACAAGTGGTACTCCAATATCCACCAACACTTTAAGAATCACTACGACTTCTCAAAACTGTTCTATATGTATGATCTTCCCTTGTATCGCCACGTTTATTCAGAGCAAGAGCGTGATGCTTTTAGACACAAATGGATGCAAACACCAGGGACAAAATCATCATGAAGAAAGTGCTCCATGTTACAGAAGCATTTGGAGGTGGCGTTCAAACTGCTCTCTATAGTTATGTTCACTCATCCAGAGACGAGCCTTATCAACATTTCTTGCTAGCCAGAGCCCGAGAAAACGACTTGACCAATGAGAACAACCACCACATTTTCGTACAGACAAAGTGGGTAGAAGGCGGCTTGCTTCAATTTATTCGCGATGCAAACCACATGATTGCATCACTTGCTCCCGACGTCGTGCATTTGCACTCGAGTAAAGCGGGATTTCTCGGCCGATTTCTAAAGCTTGGCAAGGCACGCTTGGTTTACACACCGCACTGTTATGCCTTCGAACGTGAAGATATCTCAGAGCTTGCACGCCAGATCTATAAAGCACTAGAGAAAGTAAAACTGAGCAAAATTGATGTGGTTGCAGGCTGTAGCCAACGAGAGTGTGACCTAGCCATTAGCATTGGTGCGAAACGTGCCGAACTGCTCAACAACTACGTGTCTTATCAAAGTGAAGATCGTATAGAGCGAAACAAGCAAGAAGCGCTGAAGCTCGTTGTACTTGGTCGTGTCGCGCCCCAAAAAGATCCTCAGTTTCTTATCAGCACATTGCAGTTCCTTAATCGGTATGCGCTTAACCGCCCGATAGAGATCACATGGATAGGTGGCGGTGACCACGTACTCGAACAGAAATTACGCACTGAAAATGTGGATGTAACGGGCATGCTGCCTCGCGATGAGGTAGTTGAAAAGCTCAAGGGTTCAGACCTTTATCTACATACTGCAGCATGGGAAGGGATGCCGTTAACCATTCTAGAAGCATCCAAGTTACATCTTCCTATGGTTATTCGGACCATCGGCGCAACCAAAGATCTCAACTACCCGTTTTTAGCGCTCACACCTGAAGAAATGGCCAAGCAGATCGCGCATTGTGTCAATCATTATGAAGAGATTGATTTTCGCCAATATACAGCAGAATTAAACGATGCCTTCAGTGAAGAAAAACAGCGCCTCGCACTCAATAAACTTTACGGTTAAATGCCCCTATGTTTCACACTGTTCAACAAAAATTACTGTTGATGCCCAGCGGTAAAAAAAGCTTGTTATCTACTGGATTAAAAACCGCAATCACGCGTGTGTTGAGTGCGCTATTTGCTTTTTTACTGACTCTGATTGTATCGAAGACCAGTGACGCTTCGACGGCCGGTCAATTTTTCTTTTTATTCAACCTAGTCTCGCTACTAGCTATCGTTTCTCAGCTAGGTTTTGATGTCTCGTTAGTTCGTTACAATGCGATCGCTTTTAATAACAAAGAGAAGCTTGAACAAAGCCAAAACTATAAAACCGCACTTTATCGAAGTATGGCATTTTGCTTGCTCGCCATAGGCGTTTTGTTAGCAGGGTTTAATCTGTTTCCAGAACAGCTAAACCAGACTCAATCACCAATGTATGCGATTACTTTATGCTTGCTTTGCATACCTTTCTTGGTGCTTGCGCAAACCAACAGTCGGGTGCTTCAAGCATGTAGAAAAGTAGTATCATCTCTGTTTGCGTTGCAGCTTGGGGTAAGCATGTTGATGGTCATTTTTGTCTTTGCCCTAGACTATATCGGTCAACAAAATATCAACAATCTAATGACCGCACTGCTTTTAGCGAGCATAGGTGTCGCGGTCATATCTAGTGCCAATTGGCTTGGCTCAGATCAATATCAAACATCGGCTTTCGTACCAAACAAAAAAATGGTCTCTTCTGCCAAGCAAGTCTGGGTTGGCAGTATCTTCACGAATGTTCTTCAATGGGGAAGCCTTGTTATTACGGGCTTTTTTATCTCAACAGCGGAACTCGGTTTGTTAGCCGCAGCCCAACGTACATCACTACTGATTGGCTTCGTGCTGATTACCATTAACTTTGTGGTCGCCCCGATGTTTGCCTCTCTCTACAAAGAGCGTCAAATGCGTAAACTGCAGAACCTGAGCCGCTTGGCGTGCCGAGCCAATGTTGGTTTAGCGATTGTACCCGTAATTATTTGCACCCTCTTCCCCGAGTTTGTAATGCAGTTTTTTGGTGAGGAGTTTCTCGCCGCGGCGCCACTATTAGTCGTCCTTTCTCTGGGGCAGTTAGTCAATGTTGCGACTGGTTCAGTAGGTTTTTTATTATTAATGAGTGGTCATGAGAGAACCATGAAATACATTACAATTTCCTCCGGTACGGTGTCCATCTGCCTACTTGTTACGCTTTGCCAAATGTTTGGGGTGATTGGTGCAGCGTGGGCAATGGCAATTGGCATGGCTATCCAGAATTTAGCTGCACTGTACTTTGTAAAACGTTACTTAGGCTTCTTTCCAATAGGTTAATTATGGCTTTAATACTGGCACGCACGAGTTTTGTTTTAGTCCTGATGTTAACCGCTTCACTTTCTTTGTGGAAAAGCTCTGACCTACACCATACCGCTTACCTGCAAATGGAAACCTACTTAGGCGGATCGAGTACGCTTCACTTTACTTTCAGTTTATTGATCGGCTTTTTATCGGTCTTCACGTTCCCTTCTCTGGTGAGCTCGAATAAAACCGACTTTTTTGGGATTCGTCTTTTGCTACTGCTGCTAGCTATCGTTTCAATGGAAGAAATAAGCCAACTTTTTATTCCAAATCGATCATTTAGTTTTGATGATCTCAGCACCAACTGGATAGGCGTTATCTCAGGTTACTTTAGTGCCAAGTTAATTCGCTTCATCCGCGCTCGATCGTTCTAGTAATACAGGAATCTCTGAGGGATTTGGGTATATAATTACGCCAAACAACCAGACTAACGAGTACATCATGCCATCTCATCCAACCAAGATTACTTTTTTTGAATTCTTAACTCCGTTGATCACGTCAGGCAAAAAGACGATAACGATTCGAGATGAATCAGAAAGCCATTACGTTCCCAATACAGAAGTCGAAGTTTTTACCTTAGAAACGGATCGTAAAGTCTGCGATATCAAGATACGTTCTGTAGAACCACTTCACTTTGAAGACATTAATGAGTTTCATGCAGAACAAGAAGCCATCGAACTACCAAAACTCAAGCAGTTAATTCGAGAAATCTACCCAAATACCGACACGCTATTTGTTATTGAGTATGAGCTGGTTAAATAACCCACAACAAAGGCTAGACGACTGGTCTAATTCATTCTATAGTACACTTCATGAACGCAAAGACGAATGACACACGCCAACATATTCTCGACGTCGGATACGAGTTGATCGTAAACCGAGGGTTCACGAGTGTTGGTCTTTCAGAGCTATTAAAAAAGGCCGCAGTGCCAAAAGGCTCGTTTTATCATTACTTCAAGTCCAAAGAACAATTTGGTGAAGCGATGATTCAAGACTACTTTACTAAGTATTTTGAGCGTTTAAACGCACGCTTTACCAATACTGAACTGAGTGGCTACCAACGCCTAATGAGCTATTTCGAAGAAATGGTCAAAGTAGAAGACGACGTGTGTAATGCGAACAAATGTTTATTGGTTAAGTTAAGTGCAGAAGTCTCCGATCTCTCAGAGTCAATGCGCTTGGCATTACGCCAAGGAGCAGACAAAACCATTCAAGCGATAGCGGATTGCATTGACATCGGAATTCAAGATGGCTCAATCCCCAATGGTGACAGTGCGTTATTAGCAAGGCAGATATACTACCTTTGGAATGGCGCTAGCTTGCTGAACAAACTTTATCAAGATCAGGCAGCATTGACGCAAAGTCTGACCTATACTCAACACTTACTGCAGAATACGCGCACTTGCCCATAACGGGCGGCGTGGAAGCAGAATGAACACCCTACACACGTTTCACTGTCAGAAAAAGCGTCAGTGTTAACACAGTAAACCTTCCCGCTTTACATAAGCGGGATATTTTGAAACAAATACTAGACGACCGGTCTAATCAACAAGTGAGATAGATATGACTAACGCAACAAATCGCAGAATCGTACTCGCGTCACGTCCCCATGGTGCACCGACACAAGAAAACTTTCGTTTAGAAGAGGTAACGAAACCGACTCCGAAAGAGGGTGAAATGCTATTGAGAACGGTTTATTTATCTCTAGATCCATACATGCGTGGTCGCATGAGTGATGCCGAATCATACGCTGACCCTGTTGCAATTGATGACGTAATGGTCGGTGGTACAGTTTGTCAGGTAGAAACATCAAACCACCCAGATTACGAAGTAGGTGAATGGGTTCTTGCCTACACTGTTGGCTGGCAAGACTACGCTATCTCAACTGGTGAGATGGTCATTAAACTTGGTAAAGAACCGCAAAATCCTTCTTACGCGCTAGGCGTTGCAGGAATGCCTGGCTTTACCGCGTACATGGGTTTACTCGACATTGGTCAGCCAAAACCAGGGGAAACCATCGTGGTAGCAGCTGCTACGGGGCCTGTAGGCGCAACAGTTGGTCAAATTGGTAAAATCAAAGGTTGCCGAGTTGTTGGTATAGCAGGCGGAGAAGAAAAATGCCGTTACGCTAAAGAGGTGCTTGGCTTCGATGAGTGTATTGATCACAAAGCTGAAGACTTTGCAGAACAACTGAGAAATGCCTGTGACAAAGGTATCGATGTTTACTTCGAAAACGTAGGTGGCAAAGTATTCGAGGCTGTAATGCCACTTCTGAATACAAACGCGCGTATCCCACTTTGTGGTTTGATTTCTCAGTACAACGCGACAGAGCTGCCTGAAGGTACCGACCACCTTCCATTACTAATGGGTAAGCTCCTGACCAAACGAATCAAGGTGCAAGGCTTCATCATTTTTGATGATTACGGACATCGTTACGGTGAATTTGCGCAAGATATTAATCAATGGTTGGCAGAAGGAAAGATCCAATACCGCGAACATCTAGTACAAGGACTGGATAATGCGCCAGAAGCATTCATCGGTCTGTTGGAAGGTAAGAATTTCGGCAAACTTGTAGTACAGATTAACGACCCATTATAAAAAGGGATATGTAAATGATTAAACTTCACCACCTCAATCAGTCTCGTTCAAAGCGCATCATTTGGTTACTTGAAGAGCTAGATGTAAATTACGAAATTGTACCCTATGTCCGTGATTCCGTGACCTTCATGGCACCGCCAGAACTAAAAAGTGTTCACCCGTTAGGAAAGTCACCTGTTCTTGAAGATAACGGCGAGATTATCATTGAGTCAGGTGCAATGACCGAATATTTGATTGAGAAATACAGTGACGGAGCCTTTGCTCCTGAGCGCGGTACAAAAGCACACACAGAATATTTGCAATGGATGCACTTTGCAGAAAGCTCTGCAATTTTACCTATGCTGCTAAAAATCTTCGTAAGCAAAGAGCCAAATGAAACTCAGTTTTTATCAGGCTATGCCGACAAGGAAGCAATGAATGTACTAGGCTACTTCGAGCAATCCTTAGAAGGCAAAACTTACCTAGTAGAAGAGCGTCTGACTGGCGCTGACATCATGATGTCTTTCATTGTCGAATTGGTTCAAAAGTTTGGTTTAGTTAATCACTTCCCTAATATTGAACGTTATGGGAAACAGCTCGCGACACACCCAGCATTTGCAAAAGCTGAACAACTTGAAGTGAAGTACTCTTAATTACTTCCCCCCTTTCGCCCCTTTGATGACACGTAAAACTTCATTGAAGGGGCGATATTACTAGCATCGCAGACACGCTAACTGGATAGCGCTCCCCCCCAGTCAATCGCTTTCGAGAACGCCGATTGTTATGTCAATCAAGCTAATGTAGTAAATTTCTGATTCTAATATAGTTTCGACCATAGTCACCATCTATTGAATTGATAAGCAATATCAGTTTTCTCCTCCAGCTTTTCCGTAATAACCTCCTCTACAGTTTCTAAGGTATTGAACCCTGGAGGGGGAAGAAAAATGACAAACAAGAAATTGACTACAGCAGCAGGTTGCCCTGTCGCACATAACCAAAACGTTATGACTGCAGGTCCTCGTGGCCCTCAACTATTACAAGACGTTTGGTTCCTTGAAAAATTGGCACACTTTGACCGCGAAGTGATCCCTGAGCGTCGTATGCACGCAAAAGGTTCTGGTGCTTACGGTACGTTCACAGTAACGCACGACATCACAAAATACACTCGCGCTAAAATCTTCTCTGACATCGGCAAAAAAACAGAACTATTTGCTCGCTTCACTACCGTAGCTGGTGAGCGCGGTGCAGCAGACGCAGAACGCGACATCCGTGGTTTCGCACTTAAATTCTACACTGAAGAAGGTAACTGGGACTTGGTTGGTAACAACACACCAGTATTCTTCCTACGTGACCCACTAAAATTCCCAGACCTAAACCACGCAGTAAAACGCGACCCTCGCACTAACATGCGTAGCTCTACCAACAACTGGGATTTCTGGACATCACTACCAGAAGCATTCCACCAAGTGACTATCGTAATGAGTGACCGTGGTATCCCAGCGTCTTACCGTCATATGCATGGTTTTGGTAGCCACACATTCAGCTTCATCAACGCAGAAAACGAGCGTTACTGGGTGAAATTCCACTTCAAAACTCAGCAAGGCATCAAAAACCTAACTGACCAAGAAGCAGAAGCGATCGTAGGTAAAGACCGCGAAAGCCATCACCGTGACCTTTACGAAGCGATTGAGCGTCAAGACTTCCCTAAATGGAAGATGTACGTACAGATCATGCCTGAGTTAGAAGCGGATGAAGTCAACTTCAACCCATTCGACCTAACACGTGTATGGTCTCAAAAAGACTACCCACTGATCCCAGTTGGTGAGTTCGAACTGAACCGTAACCCAGAAAACTTCTACGCAGAAGTTGAGCAATCAGCGTTTAACCCAGCAGCAGTTGTACCTGGTATCGGCTTCTCTCCAGATAAAATGCTACAAGGTCGTCTGTTCGCTTACGGCGATGCTCAGCGTTACCGTCTAGGTGTGAACCATCATCAAATCCCAGTGAACGCACCTCGTTGCCCTGTTCACAGCTACCACCGAGATGGCGCAATGCGCGTTGATGGCAACTTTGGTTCAACACTGGGTTACGAGCCAAACTACAAACAAGAATGGGCAGAGCAACCAGATTACTCTGAGCCACCTCTACGCATCAATGGCAACGCTGATCACTACGATCATCGTGTAGACGAAGACTACTTCAGCCAAGCGGGTGACCTATTCCGTCTGATGAGCGAAGAGCAACGTCAAACTCTGTTCGATAACACAGCTCGCGCAATGGACGGTGTGCCAGAGTTCATCCAACAGCGCCACGTTCAACACGCATACCAAGCGGACGAAGCGTACGGCAAAGGTCTTGAAATTGCACTAGGCTTAAACAAGTAAGCGAACGCTGCAATCATTACACTGTGTGATTTAAAGACGAAAAAAAGGAGGTGCTCTACAGCACCTCCTGATTTCAAATCACTAATCCTTAATCACAAGTCACAAACCATGCTCAAGGTGATTCATTATGATTAACTTAGATTTCTTTAAGCTCTTTGATACCAAAGAACTGTTTATCTATTACTGATTCATCAACTACTGATTTTTAGCTACCGCTTTGATCAGTACTGATGTATCCATGCGACCTAAACCATCACGTTGAAGGTCTGCGTATTGCTCATCCACTTTCTTAGTCAGTGGAAGTTCTAGACCCACTCGCTCAGCTTCTTGCAGACAGAAACCTAAGTCTTTGCGCATCCAATCAATAGCGAAGCCAAAATCGAACTTGTCTTCAGCCATCGTATTTGCGCGGTTTTCCATCTGCCAAGAACCTGCAGCGCCATGCTTAAGTGTTTCTACAACTTGAGCAATGTCCAAGCCTGATTTTTGTGCTAGCAACAAAGCTTCACTCAGACCTTGTAAAACGCCTCCAATACAGATTTGGTTTACCATCTTACAGCGTTGACCCTGACCGTTTTCACCCAGTAGCGTCATCTGCTTCGCGTACACATCCATCGCCGGAGACACACGGTCAAAAATGCTTTGTTCACCACCACACATGATGGTTAGAACACCATTTTCTGCGCCCGCTTGACCACCAGAAACTGGCGCATCAATAAAGTGATTACCGTACTTAACACACGCTTCAGCCAGCTCAACCGCTAGGTCTGCAGAAGTGGTCGTGTGATCGACTAGCACTGCGTCCGCTTTCAAGCCGACCAGAATGCCCTCTTCACCGTAAACAACGCTACGAACGTCATCATCATTACCCACACAGGTAAAAACGATGTCACAGCCTTCCGCCGCTTCACGTGGTGTTTCACAAGCTACGCCTTGGTATTCTTCAGCCCATTTGTCGGCTTTCGCTTTTGTGCGGTTGTATACTTTGGTTTCAAAGCCCGCTTTACTTAGGTAACCAGCCATTGGGTATCCCATCACACCCAGACCAATAAATGCTACTCGTTGTTTTTCCATTGCACGCTTCCCTTAGTTCACCTGACTGAAATGTTTCGTAACATGCTACTAAAGAATTGAAATCATTACTCGTGATTTCTCTTTCCTCGGTCTCGATGATCCTGCATTGCAGTCCGTTTATTGCGCCTTCTACACCCCTTTACTTGACGATTAGCGTAACAGTCAAAGCACTTACATAGGTTCACTACTGCTTAGCATGGAACATCGCTTGCCCACTCTTGTCCTTGTTCGACCAGAAATTGATGTTGAACTGAGCATCATCGCTCATCTCAATGCGGTGCCAGTACTGCGGTGGACTTGTAGCAAACTGGCCTGCATTAATCACCACCACTACTTCTGCTTCTGTGGCATTTTCATCAGCAAAGCCGTAGTAAGTCACTTGCCCTTCCATGACGCAAAGCTGTCCAAACACTCCCTCAGCGGTATTGTGATGAGTCAGTAGCGCTGGTGGCACATTGTCTTTAGTGAAGAAAGGCGTTGAACGTTGAACAGTCCAGTCTTTAGGAATTCTTAGATGCGACATAATGATACCCTCTCTAATTACAATTCTTTTCGTTAAAATCGGTTAAGCCTGAGCGGCTTGAGACAACTCTCGAAGCAATGGAAATGCTTGCGTAACTTGTTCTCCCGTCACGACGAAGCCCATGAGTCGGCTATTTTCATCTTCTGCTTTCGCGGCAATGCCAGTTTGAGAAATCTGCACGCTCCAGTTCGTCACCGAACTAAAATCGCCTGCCAATTGAATTGGGTAGCTCGGCGTTTTGACCTTTACCATCATAGGCGGTAGTTTCAACTCTGCTTCTTGCCCCAGTAGTTGTTTGCCCAAAGCATTGGCACTTAGCACGATCGGTTGGAGGTACGGCATCATTCGACCTTGGATCTCAGCACAATCGCCTAATGCGAACACATTGGCTGCTGATGTCTGTAATCGAGCGTCCACCTCGATGCCTTTATTGACACTCAACCCACAAGCCTTCGCTAACCAAGTGTTAGCACGTAAACCCGCAGCTGAAATCACTACATCGGCTTCGATTGCTTTACCTTTGCTCAAGCTTGCCACCAGCGAATCATCCGAGTGATTGATCGCGACAACTCCAGTCTCTAAGGCAAGTTGAATACCTTGCTGCTTAAGTTGATTCTCCAGCGGCAATGCAACAAATTCAGGAATCAAGTTAGCGAGCAAACGGGGATTTGGCTCAACCACCGTAACGGCTTTACCACTGGTTGCGAGATCCATGGCGATCTCGACGCCGATCAAACCACCACCCATTACTAGAATTCGTTCCGCGCGGCTAATTTGCTCTTCCGCTAATTGATATTCTTGTAGCGAGTTCAGCGTTATCACCTCAGGTGCTGCATCGCCAGATATTGGCGGCACAAAGGCTTTCGCGCCTGTCGCAAACACCAGTTTGGAGTAAGAATAGGTTTGGCCGTTGGCTACCACTTGCTGGGCTTGCACGTCGACATGCTCAATCATGGTATGGGCGAACAGTTCGATGTTGTGTTCCTGTGCGAACGCCTCACCACTTTTAACCACTAAGTCTTGGGCGGTTTGCTTGTTGCTGAATACATGACTCAAATCAGGCTTGTTGTATTCCGCGCCGTCATCAGCAGTAAACACTTGCAGCGGAATATGTGCGTCCATTCGACGCACTGTTTTCACCAATTGGTAAGCCGCAAAGCCGCTACCAATAATCACAATAGGTGCTTGCATATTCCCTCCTAACCGTTGTATTCAACGAAAACGTCTTTACCTAAATGGCATTCTGGGCACAAGAAGTAATCTGGCACTTCCGACCAAGCTGTACCCGGTTCAACACCTTGGTTAGGCTCGCCTTTAGCTGGGTCGTATACCCAATTACAAACCGTACAAACCATGCATTGACAATCTGCGGGATGCGCCTCAGTACTAGGGTTGCTAGGAGCAGCATCGACTACCGCTTGTGTTGTCACTGGCGCAACGGGTTGTGATTGAACTTGTGGTACAGATGCAGTAATCGCAGGAGAAATAACAGGACTTGTCAGGTCATGCTTTGCCCACAATTTTGCGATGTTCTGACCATGTTCGCGACATTCACGCATCGCTTTACCATCTGGTCGCCATTTGGTTTTCAAGCTCACTGCGGTTTCAAAACCTGCGTCAGTCAATCGAGCATGGATACGATCCACCGCGCCACCATTCCACCCGTAGCTACCGAATGCAGCGGCCTTTTTCGCTTTAAAGCGCAGACCGGTAATTTCTTCTAGCATGCCAGCGATCTTCGGCATCATGACGTTATTCATGGTAGACGAACCAACCAAGATGCCTTTTGAGCGGAATACATTGGCGAGAATTTCATTCTTATCATGCTTAGAGACATTAAAGACTTTGACCGCCACACTAGGGTCGACATCGTGAATGCCTTGCGCGATTGCATCGGCCATCATTCGGGTGTTGTTTGACATAGAATCGTAGAAAATCGTAATGCGATCTTCTTGATAATTGTCTGCCCACGCTAAGTATTGCTCGATGATTTGAACCGGATTATCGCGCCATACAATACCGTGTGACGTTGCGATCATGTCAACAGGCAAATTAAAGCTCAGCACTTCTTTGATTTTAGCGGTTACCAAGCTGCTGAATGGCGTTAGGATGTTTGAGTAGTAACGCAAACACTGTTCCATCAACTCATTTTGATCCACTTCATCATTGAACAAACGTTCATCGCAGTAGTGCTGACCAAATGCGTCGTTACTGAATAACACTGCATCGCCAGTTAGGTAAGTCATCATGCTGTCTGGCCAATGCAGCATCGGCGCTTCCACGAACACCAATTGCTTACCGTTGCCAACATCAATGCTGTCGCCTGTTTTTACGGTTTTGAAGTTCCACTCAGGATGGTGGTGATGACCCACAATCGAATCAATCGCCGCTTCTGTACAGTAAATTGGCGTGTTCGGAATCTTCTCCATCAATGCCGACAATGCACCTGAGTGATCTTCTTCTGCATGGTTTACCACGATAAAGTCGATAGACTTAAGGTCGATTTCCATCTCTAAATTTTGGATGAATTGTTGACTGAATCGATGATCGACCGTATCAATCAATACGGTTTTCTCTTCACGAATTAGATAACTGTTGTAGCTGGTACCTTTTGTCATTTTGTATTCTGTACCGTGGAAGTCTTGAACTTCCCAATCGCGTTGACCTACCCAGTGGATGTTGTTTTTTACGTGAATTGTCATAATTACTACCTTGAATGACGGGATAAACAAAAATAATTTCTTCTTGTATTGCACTGGGCATGCCAACTTTTTATTACTATATGTTTCAATATCTTAATTAAAATCCAACTTTGATAAGTGTCATTTGGACACAGTTGAAAATTGTCATTAAGACACTACAATAGTCATATTGACACAATCGGTATTGGCTATGACTTCTTTAATCGCGCAATGGCTACACATCACGCAAGACCTTAACTCGGCGCTCACTCAACAAGCTCGCTTTGACACGTTATTAACCACGATTCGAGAGGTATTGAAGTGTGACTCTTCTGCCCTTCTTTTGTATGAAGACCAGCACTTTAAACCTTTAGCGATCAATGGATTGGCGAAAGAGGTCCTTGGACGCCGTTTCTCCATTGAGCAGCACCCAAGATTAGAAGCCATTGCCCGAGCAGGCGATATCGTGCGCTTTCCCTCCGACAGCGACTTACCTGATCCATACGATGGCTTGATTCCAAACCACGATGACAAACTGCATGTCCATTCTTGCATTGGTTTGCCTTTGCTGATCGACGATCAACTGATTGGTGCTATTACGATTGACGCCTTCGACCCCAACCAATTTGATGGGCTACGCAACCAAGAGTTACGTTTTGTCAGCGCGTTGGCAGCAGGTGGCCTACACACTGCACTCCTACTAGAACAACTAGAGACACAAGCGAGCCTGCCACGTGATTCTTACGCCGAGAAGCGCACCTTAAGTAATGAAATCATTGGCAACTCTCAGGGTATGAAGAATCTTCAAGAGCAGATTGATGCAGTCGCCGATACGGAATTGTCTGTGCTGGTGATGGGAGAAACGGGCGTAGGTAAAGAGTTGGTTGCTAGCGCTATTCACCATCGTTCTAGCCGCTCTAGCAATACTTTGGTTTACCTCAACTGTGCGGCGCTGCCGGAGTCAGTCGCGGAAAGCGAGTTGTTCGGCCATATCAAAGGCGCATTCACAGGCGCAATCAGTAATCGTAAGGGTAAGTTCGAACAAGCCGACGGCGGCACACTGTTTTTGGATGAAGTCGGCGAACTGTCGTTAGAGCTGCAAGCCAAGTTACTTCGAGCTCTACAATACGGCGACATTCAACGTGTGGGTGATGACCGTCATATTCGAGTCAACACACGCATTGTCGCCGCCACTAACCGCATATTGCATGAAGAAGTGACTGCTGGTCGCTTCCGAGCCGACTTGTATCATCGTTTAAGTGTCTTCCCGCTTCATGTTCCACCTCTTCGTGAACGTGAAGACGATGTGGTATTACTCGCAGGCTTTTTCGCCGAACGCTTAAGAAGCAAATTGGGATTAAACAGCATTCGTTTGTCTCCTGCTTTGGTGCTGGCACTTAAAGACTATTCATGGCCAGGCAACGTGCGAGAGCTTGAACATGTCATTAAACGTGCTGGTGTTTTGGCAAAGGCGCGTACTCACGCCATGGACATTGAGTTAGTTGAGCAAGATTTTGATATTCGAACGCCGAATCAGAACATCAAGAACGTTGAAAAAACGGAACAAAAATCTCGGCTTGAGCTACCAGAAGGCGGATTAAAGCCTGCCACAGACGCCTTCCAAAAAGCGATGATTGTTCGAGCTCTGGAAAAAAACCAAGGCAACTGGGCAGCAACGGCACGTCAGCTTGAATTAGATAACGGCAATTTGCACCGATTAGCAAAACGGCTGGGGATAAAATAGACACTAACGAATATCACCTAATATGGCATATTCATCGCCAAATAAAGAGCCGATGCCCAACCGCTCACTCAGCCCACTATAAGTAGTGAGCTGAGTGCTCAGATAGAATAGCCACCTAAGTTTGACGGTATTTTCTTCTAAATTTTATTGTCTTGAACCACCTCACAGATTTAATAACCCTTAACAATAAACACAATAATAGTTAAGGTATTTTTATGAGCCAGATCTAATAAAATTAAATATATAGTATTTATTTTAAGAATCTAAACTTTCAAAGTTCATCATAATAAATACAACCTCTATGTATACACTTTACCTTCAAAAAACATCAAAATATAATCCCTTCGATAAAAACACTTAAATGAATTTAACTGTATAAAAGTGAGGAGAATAAAAATATGGGATATGGGGCGACAGTATATTCATTAGATACTGAAAAGGTTTTTAACGTACTAAAGAATGAGCGTAATCCAGAGCTAGAAAAAGCCATCATGGAAAGGTGTCAAGACTCCTTTAAAGTGATTAATGAAATGCTGGAAAGTAGTGGCGAAAGCATCCGAGCTGAAGAGCTTCTTATGCAAATGTTGTCTGAAGAGATAAAATACAGTCACTTGGGTTACGCCTATGCTTACTTGCTTGAAGCTATATGTAAGATAACTGGTTATTACTTATCCAATAACTCTTGGTATCCTTGCGATGTAAACGATTTCTGCGATATTCCATTCACTAATACCGATTATCCTATAAAATTCCCATTCCCTGACGATTTCCCTGTTGTTTTTATGATAAAAAATCAAGATATTCACCAAGATAACGTTGACTTCGGAGGCTTATCAGAGCAACAAATATCTGAAGTCAAGAGCTGGTACACTCATGCAGTCGTAAACAATCGTGATTTGGTATTATTTTATTATTAATTTTAACTATTAATAAATTATCCAATAGTTAAAATAACAATAGAATATTAATAAAACTCTAGCTTATATTAAGATAGAGTTTTATCTATTTAACTGAATTTTATAATTTTAAAAACATTATATTTCACACCTAATTTATAGACTCTGTGTATAGTGTGTTCAGAGGCAATGTGAACTCATAGGATCAAAATCAAGTTCTAATTTTTAGAAGAAAAACCGATCTGCTTGTGTCAAAATGCGCCATCCCAACCAAAAAGTCTTAATGTAATGAACTACCAAGCTGCTATTTTTGATATGGATGGTTTGCTCCTTGATACTGAGCGCGTCTGTATGCATATTTTCCAAGAAGCATGTGAAGCCCAGAACCTACCCTTCTATAAAGATGTTTACCTTTCAATCATTGGTCGCAATGCAGCGGGCATTGAAGTGATTTTTCGTAAAGCTTATGGGGATGATCTTGACCGCTTACACCAAGAGTGGCGCGACCGTTACGACGCTGTGGTTAAGCACCAAGCGATACCGGTAAAAGAAGGGGTGATTGAGCTGCTTGAGTGGTTGAAAGGCCAAGGATTGCCAATTGCAGTCGCCACTTCTACAGCAAAAGAAGTGGCACAGAAGAAGTTGGAATTAGCGGGCCTAAGCAAGTATTTCGACAACTTAACGACGGGCTGTGAAGTGTCACACGGCAAACCTGATCCAGAGATCTACCTGCTTGCAGCAAGTCGTCTAAGCGTAGATCCAATCAAATGTCTCGCCTTTGAAGATTCAAATAATGGCGTGCGTGCTGCGGTAGCAGCGAACATGATCACTTATCAAATCCCTGATTTGGTTGAGCCTTGTGACGAAATAAAGCAATTAGGCCATACTGTCGCACCTTCACTGCATGATGTGTTGCACACGTTAAAGCAAACTCGCTAGGTTTACTTGTCGTCTGTTCTATAGAAGCTCAGCAATTTAGCTGAGCTTCTTTCTCGAAACCTCTCCAATACCTTAAAACCAAACGATTCTTCCACCCGTTTAGCGAGATTAATTTCACCTTAACTCTGGTTCATCACGATTTTTGATTTAACTCACGCAATCGCATGAAATAAGGTATTTGAGTGATCAAATAGCGGAACTGACCAGTACAAGCTTGCAACAAAACGTCAATATACCGATTGAAGCACGTTTTTGGAGTGAAAATTGGCTGATAATGAGAACTATTGGATAAGATCAATCCAAGTCAGCCTAAAATACAAAATGGAGAGTGTTATATGTCTTTACGTTTATTAGCAACAACCTTCGCATTAGTCGGAATGAGCTTTGGTGCCCAAGCCAGTGCCGAGTGTGAAGTGTCATTAGATGCTAACGATATGATGCAGTTTTCTACTAAAACATTGAGCGTACCAGCCACTTGTAAAGAGGTAAAACTGACGCTGAATCACACAGGTAAGATGCCAGCGCAATCGATGGGTCACAACGTGGTCATCTCTGACACAGCCAACCTACAAGCAGTCGGTACTGATGGCATGGCAGCTGGAGCAGAAAATAACTACGTAAAACCAAACGATGATCGCGTCTACGCTCACACAAAAGTAATTGGTGGCGGTGAAAGCACCAGCATTACGTTCAGTACTGAGAAAATGAAAGCCGGCGGTGACTATTCATTCTTCTGTTCGTTCCCGGGTCACTGGGCAATCATGCAGGGTAAATTTGAGCTAAAATAAAAGATTTAGCCAAGCCAAAAGAAGACTCATTATAGGGAAGCCAAGGCTTCCCTTTTTGATAGATAAAATAGCAATTGAGAAGGTCTAACACGTCTGGAAACGTGACCAAGAAACATAGCAAGTAAGAAACCCTTGCTCCATTGAGATTAAGTTCTTTTACGAAAACTCATGGGTAAAAATCGGATTTTTATTTTGCCTTTCCGTAACACTACTAAATGATAAAAGTCATTCAATACCATGTAACTCTTTCCAGTTTCCTGGATGAACCACATAGCCGAACAGAGCATGCCCACCATAAACCAATTCAGTTCCTTCCGGTATCCACAGCATCTGACCTGGGTGCACAAAATGTGTTTCACCATTTGCGGTCAGCTCGAAACAGCCTTCAATCACGAAAATAACTTCATCATAAAGCACTGTCCAAGCCACTTTAGCGCCTTCCCATTTAGCAAAGCCTACGCCAATGTTTGGTGAAATTTCTGGGCTTAACGCCCTGGCAACATACGCCATTCCCGGCGTATCACCACGAACATTGAAATCTAGACTTTTACTATCAACAAGTTTGACTTGCTTCATAATTCACTCCGGCTTTGCCATTTTGCTAATTGGATACGCGTTTTTACTCCCAAACCTAAAAAAGGCTCTGGCGGATTCAAACAAGGCATTCCTGTCACTTGCTGTATGTCATCCAATGATTTAGATGTCGCACCAACGACATAGTCAGCTAACAGTGTTCCAGAAATGGTTCCCCACGCAGCACCAACACCATTGTCACAAGCGCTGGCATAAACACCTTCATCTAATTGACCGAAAAAGTTAGTAAAGTTACGAGAGATGGCATACACCCCACCCCATGTGTGAGTAAATGGTACGTCGGCCAGCTCGGGATAACGCGCCAGAAAGACCTGACGATGATCTTCGCGAATTTGTTCTCTGGCTTTATCGTTCATGCTTGAGCCATATTTCGGCACGTGTTTGTAAGTATTGCGGATCAAAATACGTCGATCGGCGGTCATACGTAACGTCGTTCCCGCATGATCAGCTGGAGTTAACCCCCAATTCAGCTCACCTCCGTATCGTTGCATTTCTGCGTCGGTCAATGGACGCGTCCAGCTTGCAAACGTCATCACTGGAAGTAGTCTGTTTTTAAGATAACCAAACTCCCGAGTAAAAATGCTGGTCCCAAGCAGCAGTTCAGGGGTTTCAACAGAGCCACTATCTCCATGTAATACCCAGCAACCGTTTTCTTTACTGAGCTTGCGGATTGGCGAGTTCTCTAACACCTCGACGTTCTCTGGAAGGCTTTCCCCTAGTCCACGCACCAAAGCAGCAGGTTGCATTAAATAACCACCTGGCGTGTAAATTGCGCGGCTGTAGTAGTTGGTTCCCAAGACTTTCGCCAGCTCACTGCCATTAACATGGAAGTATGGTTCGCTAAGGTCTTTCATTAGGTGTTCAAAGTGATCGAGATATGCTTCACCGCGCGCCCCTACGGCTCCTTGATATTTGCCCTTTGCTGACCACTGACAAGAAATACTGTGCTTCGACACTAAAGTGTCTAGCTGAGCAATCGCAGAACGGTTGAGCGACAATAACTTTTGTTTGTGCTCAGGGTCGGGATGCTCAAGTGAAAACTTATGAGGCAAATCGATAACAAAGCCCGAATTTCTTCCTGAAGCCCCTTGGCCGATACGTTGCGCATCAATCAGTATAATTCGTGCATTAGGCATAAGTTCAGCTAAACGTCTTGCCATAGCTAGGCCTGCGAAACCGGCACCTAACACGGCATAGTCAGCACTTTGTTTACCTTTTAACGCCGATTTTTCTGGAATACTTGGCAACGCATGGTACCAACCACACGTCACGTCATCATTGGGTAAATGAATCATCTTTTTTCTCCGCTACGCTGCTGACAGTTTCAATGACAATTGATCTAGCCAAGGGCCGCGTAATGACTGTACTTTTCTTCCTAGCAACGCAAAACCGAGCATTGCTCCTTCTGGTGAATAAAACGCAGCGGTCAATTCATCTGCTTGGTTCTCAATGTACCATTGTCCCTGTTCTTCAGCGGCTACCGGGAAAATCGTGAGTGGAAGAATCGGCGTTTTTACAATCACTGGAGTTGGTGTTAACGAGATAGGGGCGACATCGCCTAGCAAGCTTTTCGCTACAGAAGGGATCATTTGATTAATCGGCGCAATATAGGGCTGCCACCCGTGATCAGTTTCAACACAATCACCTAGCGAGTAAATATTCTCATCACTCGTCTGGCCGAATTGATTCACTTTAATGCCCCGGCCTACTTCAAGCCCCGCGCGCTCAGCCAGAGAAACATTTGGCTTGAGTCCAACCGCGCTTAGCACTAGGTCTGCTTCAATCTGCTTGCCACTGTTTAGATGCAAAACCGCGCTTGATTCGGACCTTGGCTCGATTCTGGCGATACTGTCTTGTAGAGCCCATTGCACGCCTCGATCGGCAAGTGCGCTTTGTAATGATTCACCCAACTGTTGCGGGATCAAACGCTCCATTGGCCATTGACCCAACCCGATAACTGTTACTTCATAACCGCTTTCGATCAGATCATTTGCGAACTCACAGCCAATTAAGCCATCACCTAGGATCGCGATGCGCTTTTTGTCTTGCAGCTCCGCTCTGAATCGGCGGTAATCAACTAAGTCGTTCACACTCATAACCCAAGAGCGATCGCCCTCAATTGGGATTTCAATCGGTGATGCACCTGTTGCCAGTACCAAGCGGCTGTAGGCGTATTTACCGATGGAGGTATGTAACGTTGAATTGGCACGATCGATCTGTTCAACACGGGTATGCGGGTAAACTCGGATATTGAGACGGCTTTCCCACTCCAACGCGCTCTCACTTTGTAGCGCGTCGCCGTCTTTATTCATGACCAGTGCATTAGACAATGCTGGTTTGCTGTACAAAGCGCCATCATCAGCGGTAAAGACAGTGATCGGAACCGTCTCAGATTGCGCTCTAAGTGCCGCCGCCAACTGGTAACCACTGTGGCCACTACCGATGATAACGATAGGGTCATTTGAGAATACAGGTTGAGTAACTTCAGATGGAAGAGGCTGAGCAGTATTTGGCTGAACAGACGCTTCTACCGACGCCGAAGACACCGCTGCAACCTCTTCTAGTGGCGCATCGTCGGTGATTTCGATCATTTCAAAATCGGCCTTACCCACTAAACAGTCAGGACATAACCAGTCATCCGGTACATCTTCCCATGCTGTTCCTGGTGCAATACCATCGGATGGCCAACCTTGTGCTTCATCATAGATTAAGCCGCAAATAATACAGAGCCACTTTCTCATCACTTATACTCCAACTACCTTGTTCAGAATTTCCGTGTTTACAAACCGCTGTCAGATTTGTTGTGATTCCATCAACCTCGCCCTAGCTTGTGGTCTGAAATCCAAGCCGGTACGAGGTGATGAAAATACAGTTACACGGTAGCTATACGTTGCTGTCTTGCTGCAAACGAATGGCAATATTGCGTGTCTGGACGTAGCTATAAATCGCTTCTTGTCCTTTTTCTCGCCCAAACCCGGACAAGCCCACGCCACCAAATGGTGTTTCGATGCCACCAGCAAACCATTCATTGATGAACACTTGTCCACCACGCAGTTGCTGTGCCACACGCAATGTTTGGTTTAGGCTTTCACCAAAGACACCAGCGACTAGGCCAAAATCGGTGCCATTCGCGATTTCAACGGCCTCTTGCTCGGTTTCAAACGGCGTAATTACCAGTACAGGACCAAACACTTCTTCTTGAGCAATACGCATATCTGGTGAGGCTTCAATCACCGTCGGTGCCACAAAGTAACCCGACAAATCAGGGGCGTAGCCACCCGTTAGGATGTTCGCGCCGTCGGCTTTTGCTTGTTCTATCATTTCAAGCACGCGCGCTTGTTGATCAGCCGATACCAACGGTGTTATATCCGGCTGGCTTTCACCTTGACCAATGGTTAGGTCTTGCGCCATTTTCACTACCGCCGCTTTTACTTCTTCATAACGCTCTTTTTGAATTAGCAAACGAGACATTGCCGAACAAACTTGACCAGCGTTAAAGAAAATACCGACTTGAACGCTTTGTAAAAGCGTTTCGAGACTCACATCTTTCAGTGCGATAGCGGCCGATTTACCACCCAGCTCCATCACAGATGGTGTGGCGCGTTGCGCTGAATCTTTCAGTATGCGTTGGCCGGTCGGCACAGAACCTGTAAAGACAATTTGATCAACGTCTTGATGCTGCACCAAGTGGCTGCCAACTACGGAGCCTTTGCCACATAGCAAGTTAATCGCGCCTTTTGGGAAGCCCGCTTTTTCAATCGCTTTAATCAACAACGTCATAGCGAGTGGGGAAATCTCTGGCGATTTGATCACCACTGCGTTACCAGCAGCTAATGCAGGTGCTAATGAGCGTGCACAAATAGAAACTGGGAAATTCCACGGCACAATCTGCACTGACACACCAAACGGCACATATTGGGTGAAATCGACATAATCTTTACCCAACGGAATTGACGTGCCTTCCAGCTTGTCGGCCATGCCAGCGTAGTATTCGAAGTAACGTGCCGATTCTAAAAACTCATCTTTGGCATCTTGCAAAGATTTCCCATTTTCACGGCAGGCAACTAGCCCACCTTCATCAACCATTTCACGAATAGCCGCGGCGGCTTTTAACATCCACTCGGTTCTGACGGCTGGACGAACGTCCGAAAGAACGCCTTGATTGACTACTCGACGTGCCGCTGCCATTGCGCGATCTGCATCGGTGATAGTGGCTTCTGCAACCGTCGCATACGCTTCGGCTGTGCCAGGGTTCATGACGGTCAGCGCTTGCTCTGAATCGCACCACTCACCATCAATATAATTAAGGTAATGCATCATATTACTGCTCCAGTGCTGCTTTCACTTGCTTTGCCAACCAGGTTTGAAAGAAATGCGTCGGAACATCCATTTCTGGTGAGAACACACCACCACCAAAGCCAGGTGAGTAACGACCTTCCTGCATGCCCTCGACCGCTCCAATATCTTCGCCGAATACGACTCGCCATGACTCAACGGTAGCAGTACGGCACGCAGCGAACTCATCTTTCGTTGCTTCATCACCCACATAGAAAACACGTAGGTGCTCAACACTTTTATTCGCAGTGATTGGTTCAATCATCATTGCAAAGGCATGATCGGCTTGAATACCAAGCAACACGTTTGGAAAGAGTGCAACGTATTCTGCATGACGCAGTTTATCTTCTGGCCAGCTTGGAAATTTAGGTAAGTGTGTTCCTGCTGTATCAGAGAGGTTGTACGCGAGACTACCTTGACCAGCAAAGCGCTCTGCAAACATGATGTTGTAGTGATCCTCTAGGCGAGAATAACTGTTCAAACTCGGGTGCACCCAAGGTAAGTGGTAAGCCTCACAGTAGTTTTCTACGGCAAGCTTCCAGTTACTTTTTACTTCGATCTCTAAGTTGCCACCCATGTTCACGCGGCGAAGAAGACCTAACCCATCTTCACCTAAGAACTGCTGCCAACGTTGCTCTAGCGGCGCGATATGCTCTTCAAAGCTTTCTGCATTGCCCGATAAGTTGACGAATACCATGTCCATCCAAACGGCTGAACGAAGTGGCTTAAGGCCATGTTTTTCACACTTAAATCGGTCATCTTTGTGTTTTGCGATACCACCAATGTGTGGTGTGCCTTTTAGATTGCCGTCAAGATCGTACGTCCATGAATGGTAAGGACAACGAATCATGCCTTGAACTTCGCCTGCCTCATGCACCAGCTTCATACCACGATGACTACATACGTTGTGGAAAACTTGGACTTCACCTTGACGATTTCTCATCATGAGTAGTGGAAGATTCATGAAATCAAGTGGCATTACATAACCATTTTTAAGCAGGTCTGATGCAAAACCAATACATACCCAAGTGTTACCAAACACCTGATCACGCTCAAAAGTAAAATACTCTTCGCTGGTGTAGGCCTGATTCGGCATTCCTGTTGCTTCACTGATTGGGTTCAGTACATTATCAACAAGTTCAACAGGAATAATGGTTTGGTTGACATTGCTCATATTCTTATCTCCGAGAGTCGAGTTGCATCCAGTGCGTACAACATCGTGTTGTGTTAATGGAGATGATTTTGATTAACAACCCGGCAACAAACAAACGACTTTTTCGCCGGGCTTGGATGAGTTTTTGTCATTCATGCATTGATCTCGAACAAAAAAATAACCTTTTAATTAACAATGATCTTCTTGTCATGATTAATACTCATTAACCGATGAGTATTAATCAGTTGAAACACAAAAGCCCTCTCTCTACTCTCTTTCAAAAATTAACAATAACGCAACAAACAATAACGCTAAAACAAACGCACTGTGAGGGATGCCTATGAGAGCAACATCTGGGATATTGAAAGGACTCAATCCGACTGTGACAATCGCATCAAAGATCGTCGTTATCGGTTTTGTACTTTTCTGCGCCATTCTCGCCAATCAAGCGGGCCAATACTTCGAAACGATTTCCGGCATTTTGCTACAGAATATGAAGTGGTTTTACATCGGACTTGTTTCACTCGTTGTCGGTTTTCTTCTTTACCTTATGGTTAGTCGATATGGGCATATTCGTTTGAGTAAAGATGACGAAAAACCAGAGTTTAGTTATTTGTCTTGGGTATCCATGCTTTTTTCCGGAGGCATGGGGATAGGCTTGATTTTCTGGTCGGTCGCCGAACCGATGTGGCATTACGCTGACAACCCATTTACTCAAGGCCTGACCAATGAAGCCGCAACAACATCAATGAAACTGACATTCTTTCACTGGGGTCTACATCCTTGGTCTGTCTTTATCATTGTTGCACTCGCATTAGCTTACTTTTCCTACCGTAAAGATCTGCCTTTTACCCTACGCTCTATCTTGTACCCTTTGATTGGCGATCGTATTTATGGGCCTATCGGACACACGGTTGATATCCTAACAGTCGCGGTGACTGCTTTCGGCATCTCTCAAACCTTAGGGATGGGAGTTATCCAAATAAACTCTGGTTTGAATCAAGCCTTTGGTCTAGACATTAGTTTGGGGATTCAACTCTTTATTATCGTTTCCCTTTGTACTTGTGCGGTTGCGTCGGTGCTATCTGGTGTAGGAAAAGGTATTCGCCGTTTATCAGAATGGAACATGCTGCTTTCACTCGCACTCGTGCTAGTCGTACTTTACATTGGTCCAACTCGCTATATCTTAAATACGCTACTCGAAAGTACGGGGCTTTATGCACAAAACATTGTCGGTATGAGCTTATGGAGCGATGCACAGAATGACTCTGGCTGGCAAAACTGGTGGACGGCTTATTACTGGCCTTGGTGGATGACTTGGGCACCTTTCGTTGGCATGTTTGTGGCTCGTATCTCTAAAGGACGCACAATACGTGAACTTATCGGCGGTGCTCTCATCGTACCCACGCTGATCACGTTCTTATGGATTTCAGTATTTGGTGGTGCAGCGTTGAAGGTAGAGCAAGACGCTCGTGTTGCTCATCAAGAGCAAGTCACTGCGGCACAAGAAGCCAAACAAACACCACTTGCGGATTTTTCTGGCGGCCCGATTCTTGAAGCGACTAAAGCCGATACGACACGCGCTTTGTTTACGCTATTCGACAATCTAGATACAGGTATGTTTGGTAAACTACTTAGCGTACTTGCGTGTCTATTGCTCGGTACTTATTTCATTACCTCCGCAGACTCGGGTACCTTGGTTCTATGTACCCTCGATGCCGCTGGGCACAGTGAGCCTCCTACCTCTATACGCGTATTGTGGGGGATCATGATCGCAGCCATTGCGGGAGTACTTCTATACGCTGGAGGGTTAAAAGCAATGCAAACGGCCTCCATTATTGCCGGTTTCCCTATCGCCATTTTTATCGCGGTGATGAGCTTAACGCTGTTTCATAGTATTCGACGTGAACCTAAGCCATGGGCAATGCTGCCTGAGCATGTTCACCCAGAGCAAGAGAAACTTGATGGTCCTGTTGAACCGCTTGTTGAAAGCAAAACAGTGGCTTCCGAGCCTATCGCTTCAAGATCCTCACAAAAAAGTGATTCCACACTCAATCAGGGACCAGTACTAAGTTAGTGCGTCGTTTCATCAATCAATTAAAACAAAGCGGGAACTGGTACTCCCGCTTTTTTAACATGACCAAACTCTGTTATTTTCTCTGCTTATTGATTTAGGCTAAACCTCGATCACCCACCTCATCTGGCAACTGTTGCAAAAGCCACTCTCTAAAACGCTTGACGCTTGCTGGGATTAAACCTCTATTTTTAGGTTCAAGCATAGAGAAATTGGAAGGTGTTGAAAGCACGTGTTCGACTGGCCTAACTAAAGCACCGCTTTGTAAATAGTCGTCCACTAATGATCCCCAGGCTAACGCGATTCCCTGACCATTAATTGCCGCTTGTAACAGCATTGGATAGTTATTGATGTTCATGCGATTACGAGGCGAAATATTTGGCAATCCTACACTCGCAAACCACTGCTCCCAATTCACCCAATCTCTTTGAGACTCCTCCAGATAGAGTAACGTTTTATTGAAGATTTCTTCTGGCTCACTAGGCTGGCCGATTTTCTCTAAATAAAGCGGGCTACACACAGGGAATACTTCTTCTGAAAATAGCGTTGTCACATCCATTTCCGCAGGTGGAGTGCGACAATAAAACAAGGCGAGATCGCAATCTAATCGGCGTAAGTCCAACACATTATCTGAGGCCAATATTCTTATATCGATGTCATCATGTTCATTTTGAAATTGAGCAACCTTAGGCAACAACCACAAGGCTGCCATTGCATTTGTCGTCGCAACCGTGATCTTTTGTTCGCCCTGCCACTTCTTCACTTCACCCGTGATTTGAGCAATATCGAGCAAAGATTGGCTGACAGCTTGATAATATTGAAGACCTGTAGGCGTTAAATTAATGCTTCGATTGGCTCGCGTGAACATAGCCTTGCCTAAGTATTCTTCTAATTGTCTAATTTGGCGACTGATAGCACCTTGGGTCACGTTTAGCTCGTCAGCGGCTAACGTAAAACTCAAGTGCCGCGCCGACGCTTCAAACGCAACGAGGCTATTTAAAGGTGGGAGGGGTTTGATTTTCATGTATCTTCCAGTAAGGCAGTATTGTAATTATTTTTATTCCCGGCAATCTTATGTTGCACGTGGATAATGCCATTCTGGACAACACCTCAAAAACGACAATTTATAAATGATAAAAAATAGAGATGAATCATAAATTGTTGTGAGAGAGACTGCCGTATACAGTTTCGTGGCTACAACAAGCACAAAAAGAGGAGCAGTTACTCCTCTTTTGCCTAGCCTTTTGCTCACTTTGTACGAGTTAGCCCATTTACCCTATTGCCAGTTTAGTACTCGCGTAACGCGCTTTTTTCTTTCTTGGACTGGCTAAGAAGTACGCTAATGTAAGAGGCCCTAATCGTCCCATAAACATCATGAAGATGATCACTAACTCACCTGGTTCGGACAAACTGCCCGTTAAGCCTCGCGATAACCCAACCGTACCCAGTGCCGAGACCGCTTCGAACATAATATCTAACATAGACGCTTTCTCTGTCAGTAACAGCGTGAATATGGCAAACCAAGTCACCCCCACCGAGATCAGAGTCAGCGCCAATGCCTTGCTGATGGTCTCTTTGGGAATCTCGCGTTGAAAGGCATAGGTTGCTTCATCGCGACGCAAATAGCTGTAAGCTGCCAAGACCAATACCATAAATGTCACAACTTTAATGCCACTTGCCGTACTCAATGATCCACCGCCGATAAACATCAACACCAGAATGATCGCCGTTGTGGCATCTTCCAACTGATCGATAGCTAAAGTGTTGAACCCTGCCGTTCTTGGCGTCACCGCTTGAAACCACGATGCCCACCATTTCCCTGCTTCGCTCAAAGGGCCAAGCGTATTGGGGTTCTCATATTCAATCAGGTAAATGGCGATAAGTGCCACCACGTTAATGCTCACCGTGCCTAAGATCATCATTCGACTGTAAACGGTGAGTCGGTGCCAACGGCGATTGCGTTTTAAGTCAATCCAAACCGAGAAGCCTAAACCACCAATAATGAACAAACTGGTAATGGTGAAGTTAACGATCGGGTCGTCCACGTAAGGCATTAAGCTATCGGCACTCAACGCAAAACCTGCATTGTTAAACGCACTGATGGTGTAGAAGAAACCATGGAACAAACTGGTTTTCCAGCCCAGCTCTTCACTCCAATAAACGCTCAAAATAGTGAAACCAATAAGTTCAACGAGCAGAGCGAACATCAATACAGATTTAGCAGTGGCAATGAGTGTCGATGAGTCAGTTTGGTTGAACGCCTCTCTCGCGACGGCTCGCTCCAAAAAGCCAATTTTTCCGCCCAGAGCCAGCAAGGTCACGATGGCAAACGTCATCAAACCTAAGCCACCACATTGAATCAGGAAAGCAATAACCACTTGCCCAAAAGGCGTAAACGCCGTGCCCGTGTCTACCACAACTAATCCCGTCACCGTAATGGCCGATGTTGCTGTAAACAGGCTTTGAATCCAAGTGATGGGCTCTGTGGTGGCAATCGGCAGTTTGAGTAAAACCGTGCCGAGCATGATCAAGCACGCAAAACTGAGGCTAAGTATTAATGGCGGTGCGCCCAACAATTTTTTGCCCGCTTTGGGTTTTCGCTCGATTGGAATAATAGAGGGATGCCACAAAACCATGTTACACCAACCTTGGAGCGACGTATTTCAGCTCAGCGCGACTACCACAAAGCAACAGCGTGTCGAACTCATTAAGCACAAACTCATGATTGATATTGGTGTAGACGGCTTCTTCGCGCTTCACCAAGATAGGCTGAATGTTGTAACTGCCTCGGCTGATCAACTTAGAAAGCGGCGTATCGTGCAGATTGGATTTAACGTGGATTTCCACCACATACAAACCATGACCCATTTCCAAATAGTTGTTCACCATCGGATAGTTGAGTGCCTGCGCGACTCTTACGCCCATCTCCTCTTCCGGATGAATAATGCGTTGTACACCAAGCTTAGACACGATGGTGTGGTGTGCTTTGGTGCTCGCTTTGACCCAAATAGATTTCACACCCAGATTTTTCAGCGCCAGCGTACACAACAAACTGGCTTGCATGTCTTCGCCAATCGCCACCAACACCACATCACTGTTCGCTAGCGCTAACTCTCTGAGTGCACCTTCGTCTGTTGCGTCACATATGACCGCTTGCGTTAACTCTTCGACGTATTTTTCGACGATTTTAGGGTCGCTATCCACCCCCGTTACGGTGTGTCCAAGATGAATAAGTTCTAAGCTGGCGGCAACGCCAAATCGCCCTAGACCAATTACTGTAAAGTGAGCCATATCAATACCTAACTGTGTTTTATGTATAGAAAATGCTAATGCGTTAAGGGTTAGACTGGTTTTCCGTCACGGAAAATAGGCAACACGAATCCTGTTCGAGTGCCGATAACCAACACTAAACCTTGGCATTAACGTTGATTAAATTTGGAATTTAGTAGTGCTTGGACGTCTCAAGCACTAAACGATAACCCAGCCCTGGCTCGGTTTTTAATAGCCGCTGTTCGTCAGCACTATCGTTCAGTTTTTTGCGTAGTTGACTCACTAACACGCGTAAGTAGTGAGTGTCTTCGACATGACTTTTTCCCCAAATCACCGCTAGCAAATGAGTTTGCTCAATGAGTTTTCCCGGCTTGAGAATCAACTGTTCAATGAAAGAAAACTCTTTCTTGGTGAGTGGAATTTCCCTCTGATCCAACCAAAATTGGTGAGTACTTTTGATGATTTTGACTCGGCCAGCCACCAGCTCATCAGCGACGGTTTGCTCATCCACCAAATCTCGAACCAGCACTTTGATGCGCGCGATGAGCTCTTTTACGCCAAAAGGCTTGCTCAAGTAATCATTCGCGCCCGCTTCTAAAAGGCGGATTTTTTCCTCTTCTTGATCGCGAGCTGTCAGCACTAGCACTGGCGTTTTATACGTCTGACGAAGCGTAGTGAGAAACTCCGCCCCATCGCCGTCGGGCAAGCCTAAATCTAGCAGAATTACGTGCGGCGAATACGCTTCGAAACACGCTTTGGCTTCTGCAATGGTACTCGCGCCAATGTAATCAAACCCTTCAGCAGACAGCGAAATTCGAATAAAGGTATGAATGCGAGGCTCATCGTCCACAACTAAAACTTTGTAACTCACGCCTGCTCTGCTCCTTGATTGAGTGGAAGTCGAATGCGGATCAGCGTCCCTTCTGATACTGGCATAGATTGAATATATCCATGGTGTGCGGTGATGATACCTTTGGCAACCGCGAGTCCCATTCCGGTGCCTGAATCGGCCGATTTGTTGTTCACACCGGAATAGAAAAGGTTGAATATTTTTTCCGCATCTTCAGCTTTGATGCCAATCCCCATGTCCCGAACATCAATCACGCACGACGAACCCTGCTTAGAAAGTGAAACCTCGACAGATTCATTCTCTGGTGAAAATCGCATGGCATTATCCAGCACATTAAAAATCGCTTGTTCGATGAGCGAACGACTTACTGACAAATAGCCAACGGCATCATCCATATTCATGGATACTTTCTCGGTGTAATTCGGCAAACGAGAAACCGCATCCCGCACAATATTCGCAATAGGCTCATCTTTTTTGGTAATTTTTAATGTGCCGTGTTGGAGCTTAGTCGCCTGTAAGAGGTTCTCTATATATTGATGCAAGCGGTGGCTTTCTGAAGTCGCACTGTCGAGCAATTCTTTGCGCTCTAAGTCATTGAGCTTGGGCATGTACTCGTTGAGTGTGGTCAGTGTTCCAATAATGGTTGCCAACGGCGTGCGTAGGTCATGGGACACCGATAGCAGGATGCTGTTTTGCAGCTTGGTTTGTTTTAATTCTCCCTGCTGGCGACGATAAAGATCCGCAAAGGTGCTGGTGATAAATGCCACCACCATAAACACGACTAAATTAAAAATGTCTTCCGGACGAAACATCTGCAAAGAGTAACGAGGCGTCGTGAAAAAGAAGTTGAAGCTCAACGCTTCGATCACCGCCGCCGCATAAGCGAATCGCGAGTTGCATTGAAACGCCACTACCACGACTGCTAACTGTAAAATCAGCAGGACTGCGGCTGTAGAGCCAAACAGTTGGTCTAACAGCCATGAGACCACAACCGCGCCAACAATCACGGTAGTAGAAAAGAGAAAGGTGTTATCTCGCCATTGAACAAACATAAAATACATCAACCAAAATTCGATGTAGAAAACTTTAGCAAAAGCCCATTCGGAGTTCGCGTAAAAAAAGCGTAAAAAATTCAATAACGACAGTGAGTTATAAACATAATCATCATTAAGTTGGCCTAACTCAATGAATAATCACAAGTTAACGTTGCCCATTAACGCCTACTTACTCGGTATAAACGACAGACACAAAAAAGAGGAGCATTTGCTCCTCTTTCGTGTAGCGTCATATTAGATGACTTGCAGTTGAGCATCACCTTGCTCAGACAAAAAACCGCCGGTTTGATGCTTCCACAACTGAGCGTAAACACCACCCAATTGCAGCAGCTCGTAATGCGAGCCTTGCTCAATGATTTTGCCGTCATCCATTACAATCAAACGATCCATCGCGGCAATCGTTGATAAACGGTGAGCAATCGCAATCACTGTTTTTCCTTCCATCAGAACTTCAAGGTTTTCTTGAATTGCCGATTCTACTTCTGAATCAAGTGCAGACGTTGCTTCATCCATGATCAAAATTGGCGCGTTTTTCAGCAGAACGCGAGCAATCGCCACACGTTGACGCTGACCACCAGACAGCTTCACACCGCGTTCACCCACTTCAACGTCATAACCAACGTTACCTTGCTCGTCTCGTAGAGATTGAATGAAATCATGAGCATGTGCTTTCTCAGCAGCTGCGATAACGGCATCCATTGAAGCATCTGGATCACCGTAAAGAATGTTCTCTTTAATTGAGCGATGTAGCAAAGAGGTGTCTTGCGTGATCATACCGATGTGTTGGCGAAGCGACTCTTGTTCAACTTGAGAAATGTCCTGTCCATCAATACAAATCTTACCGCTATTTACGTCGTAAAAGCGCAGCAACAAGTTGACCAACGTGGATTTACCTGCCCCAGAGCGACCGACAATGCCGACTTTTTCGCCCGGTTTGATAGTCAGATTCAAGTTCTCAAATACTGCCTTCTCATCACTGTAGTTAAAACCTACGTGATCAAAGCAGATCTCACCTTGAGAGATTTGCAAAGGCTTAGCATTTGGTACGTCTTTCACTTCAACATCGTTTGAAATCGTATTAATACCGTCTACTACTGTACCGATGTTTTCAAACAGTGCGCTAACTTCCCACATGATCCACTTCGACATACCTTGTACGCGCAACGCAATACTGATGGCAATCGCAATAGCACCAATTGTTACAGCGTGATCTAGCCATAGATAAACCGAAATGGCACTAATAGACATCAGCAGCAAATAGTTGATGGCATCCACACTAAACAGTAAACAAGTCACCATGCGCATTTGGCGGTAAACCGTCACCAAAAATTGCTTCATGCTGCTTTCTGCGTATTCCAACTCTCGTTGCGAGTGCGCGAATAGCTTTACGGTAGATATGTTGGTGTAAGAATCGACAATGCGCCCAGTCATTACAGAACGAGCATCCGCTTGCTCCGTCGCTACTTGTTTCATTTTAGGGATAAAGTAGAACTGGATAACCGCGTACATTCCTATCCAAATCACAATAGGCAACATTAGCAAACCATCAGCTTCGCCCATCATCCAGAGCATCGAAAGAAAATAAACGCTGATATAAACCAGTACATCCACCAGCTTCATGACCGTTTCTCGTACCGCTAACGCACTTTGCATCACTTTGGTCGCAACTCGGCCTGCAAAGTCACGCTGGAAAAATCCAACCGCTTGTTTTAGCAAGTAACGGTGAATCAACCAACGGATAGACATCGGGTAGTTACCCAATAACGTTTGGTGCATCACCATTGAGTGGACAAAACCGAGAGCTGGCATCACAACCGCCACTAAGAACAGCATCATTAGCATGCGATCACCCTGGTCTTGCCAGAATGTTGCGCGATCTTGATTAGAGAGAATATCGACGAGCTCGCCCATATAACGCAACAGCGTCACCTCAGTAATGGCAATAAGCGCACTGAACACAGCCATAACGAGTAAAGGGGCTTCAAAGCCACGAGTGTAAAAACGACAAAAGCCAAATAGCGTCTTCGGTGGCTTTTCGGTTTCCATCTGGGGAAAGGGTTGGGTCAGCTTTTCAAACCAATTGAACATAACAATGACTTTAGGTACCGCGAATGAATTTGCGAACGTTTTACTATCTTTTGATACAAAAGTCAGTAAAATACCGAAACAAAAGCTCAAATGATAATAATTACAATTAAGCTTAGCGTTAATCATAATTATCGGGAATAGATTTATGCAAAAGAATAACTCACTGACCATCGCTATCCGCAACGCGTTGGTTTGTGCTTTAGCACCTACAGCAGTGGTTGCATTCACAGCACAAGCTCAAGAAGACGTCGTACAAGATGACGTGATTGCCATGGAGACCATAACGGTCACCGCGCAAGCACTTAAAGTAGAAACCCCTGCAGCAGAAACGCCGCGCAGCGTATCTATCATTTCTGAAGATGAACTTCGTGTTCGTGCACCGAAAAAGCTAGATGAAGCATTACGCTACACGTCTGGTGTAACCGCTCAGCCTTATGGCGCAGACAACGACACTGATTGGTTCAAAGTTCGTGGATTTGATGCAGCGACTTACCTAAACGGCAACCGCCTATTCCGCGATGGTTACTACACATGGTTGGTCGAACCTTACGGCCTAGAAAGTGTAGAAGTCGTTAAAGGTCCATCGGCTATTCTGTTTGGTGAATCGGCACCAGGCGGTATCGTGAATGCTGTTCAGAAAAAACCAACGTTTACGCCTCAAGGCGAAGTAAAAGTCGAAGTTGGCAACAATCAACACCAATCCGTAGGTTTTGACATTGCTAACGAAGCAAACGACGCAGGCACTGTGCGCTATCGTTTGGTTGGCTTGATGACAAGCCAAGATGGTGAACTGGACGGCACAAATAACGAGCGTTTCTACCTAGCGCCAAGTGTCGAGTTCGACATTTCTGACCGTACAATGCTGACCGTTTTGGCAACTTACCTTCATGATGACGGTGTACCAACTAACCCATTCTTCCCGGCAGCAGGTACTCTGATTGGTTCTAACTTTGGCAAAATCGATCCTTCGACTAACCTTGGTCAGCCAAACTACGATAAATACGAACGCACGCAGTTTTCTCTAGGTTACTTACTAGAGCACGACATCAATGACATGTGGTCACTCTCGCAAAACCTCAATTACGGTTCGAATGAGTTGTACTTGCGCAGCTCTTACGCGTTCTCAAACAACGATCCAGCGAAAGAAGAGTTAACGCAAGGCATCGTATTCCGTGACGGAAAAAACCAGAGCATCACGTTCGATAACAATGCTGTCGGCAACTGGATGACAGACAACGCAGAGCACACAGTGCTTATCGGTATGGATCTGCAATTCCACAAAACCGATGGCGACGAGCAAGACAACTATGCATTTGGCACTATCAACCCGTGGAACCCAGTTTACGGCAACTTCACCCCTCTTGATCCTGCCAACAACGTGAAACGTGAGATTGAGAAATCTCAAGCAAGTCTCTATTCACAATACCAATTGAAACTGCATGAACAGTGGATTGGTAACATAGGTGCTCGTTACGACTGGGTGAAAACAGAAAACTCTGGCAAAGGCGCTACCGTTGATCAAAGTGAATCTCGTGATGATGGTCAGCTCTCTCTAAGTGCGGGTGTGATGTACCTTGCAAACAATGGCCTGTCACCTTACGCAAACTACTCTCAGTCGTTTGAAGTGATCAGCACTATTGATGCGGCAACCAATGAACTTTACAAACCGCTGGAAGGCGAGCAAGTAGAAGTGGGTGTAAAGTATGAGCCAAGCTTTATGGATGGCTTTATCAACCTTGCATGGTTCGACATCACGCAAAAGAACGCGTTGGTCACTAACCCATCAACATGGATTGCGACACAAACAGGTGAAGTGACATCTCAAGGTATTGAGCTAGAAAGCACGGCGCAGCTAACCGACGATCTAAAACTGATGGCAAGCTACACCTACACTAAAGCGAAAACAGATGAGAGCTTTGGCCAAGGTAAAAAACAAGCCGCACTTATTCCTGAGCATCAAGCGTCTGCATGGGTAGACTACAGCGCCTACAGCCTGATTCCAGGCCTCAATATCGGTACTGGTGTGCGCTACGTAGGTGAGTCAAAAGATAACCCTAAGAGCTCGAACCTAACGGTTCCTTCTGTCACTCTTTGGGATGCGTCAGTCACTTACGACATCACTTCACAGTGGCAAGCACAGCTAAACGTGAACAACATCCTAGATAAAGAGTTTGTTTCAGGTTGCGATTACTGGTGTTACTACGGCCAGTCTCGCTCTGTTATGCTAAACGCAAACTACCGCTGGTAATTGTACTTCTACTCCCCTCTATTGAGGGGAGTTTTCTCCTAAGAGCCATCCATGTTTCAACTGTCTAATATTGAGATCGTGCGAGGTGGACGTCAGATCCTCGGCATCGAACAACTTAACATCCCAACAAATGAGCTAACGGTCGTTTTAGGCCATAACGGTTCAGGTAAGTCGACACTGGTGAACCTGCTTTCTGGTCAAATGCCACCAGATAAAGGCACGGTAACACTAAACGATACTTCCCTTTCATCACTCAAAACCAAAGAGTTGGCAAAACAGATCGCCTATTTGCCACAAAAGCTGCCCTCTTCGGCTGGTTTAACGGTAGAAGAGCTAGTGCGCTTAGGTCGCTTTCCGTGGCGTGGGGCACTTGGTCGTTGGAAAGCTGAAGACAAACAGATCATCACGCAGGCTATGGAACGAACAGGGGTTACACCTTTTGCTCAAGCTTTGGCGGATGACTTATCGGGCGGCGAGCGCCAACGTGCTTGGGTGTCTATGCTACTGGCTCAACAATCGCCAATTTTAATTCTCGATGAGCCAACCTCGGCGCTCGATGTTCACCATCAGTTTCAACTAATGGCGCTGCTGGCAGAACTGAATCGAACCGAGAATGTAGGCATTATCGTGATCCTGCACGATCTGAACTTAGCACTGCGCTACGCCACCCACATTGTTGCGCTCAAAAAAGGTAAGATTGCCTTTGAAGGCAACGCCGACATGTTGTTAGACGAGGCACGCCTTTCTAAACTATATGAGTCACCAATTAAGCTGATTGAACACCCAAGCCCGGCTAACACATTAGCGAGCCAAAAGGTGGCTGTTGTATGCGCATAATAGCTCGTTTACGTACTGTGGTTACACAATCTGCTTTTCTCCTCGCATTTTTTATGACCAATGCACATGCAGTCATCACCGTTACCGATGAATATGGCGAGCATAGTTTTGAGCAAGCGCCTCAACGCGTTGTAGCCTTAAACTGGGACATCTTAGAACAAGTTTTGGCGCTAAACGTAGAACCAATCGCAGCCCCAAATTTACCAGGCTACCGCCAATGGGTCGTCAATCCAACTGCACCAGAGTCAATTGAAGATATTGGAACCCGAGCAGAACCCAACTTAGAAAAAATAGCCAGTTTGAAACCAGATGTCATCCTTGCTGCGTCTCCACAGCAAGACTTGATTCCGTTACTCAAACAAATTGCTCCGGTAATCTATTTACCTAATTTTTCTGAAAATGAGGCCGCAGCTGAAACGGCCATTCGTCACTTTCGTACGCTCAGCAAGCTATTCAATAAAGAGGCACTTGCTGAACAGAAACTGGCAGAATTAGATGCTTCATTTGCGCAGATGCGCCAGCGAATTCGCCACTATTACTCTGCTCCACTCAGCGTTCTTGTGATGCGATTTTCAACCCCGAATACTGTATTACTTGCAACCGAAAACTCCACCACTGACTACGTGGTTAGAAAACTGGGATTACAGGCTCCAATTAAAGAGGACCCACGTGCGTGGGGAGTAAAGCAAGATCGAATCAATCGGCTTCAGAGCCTTCAAAACAGCTACGTTCTCTACGTACAACCTTTCCCAGAAGAACGAAAACTGAAAGAGTCGCCACTTTGGCAAGCGATGCCGTTTGTGAAAAAGCAGCGGGTAAATTCAGTCAGAGCAGTGTGGGCGTATGGCGGTGCCATGTCTTTGCAATACACCGCTGAAGCGATTACCGACAGTCTAATAGAGTTGGCACCAGAACAATGAGAACGAAACATTATATTGGTTATCTGGCGCTGATTACGTTACTTAGCGTCTTTAGCCTACAAATTGATACTAATTTATCACTTTTCGAACAATGGCAATTATTAACAAAACCAGAGGTAGCAACCGAGTTTCGTGACGTATTCTTTACGCAAGCGCAGCTTCCTAGGTTAAGTATGACCCTGCTTGTTGGTGCCATGCTTGGTCTCACCGGCAGCTTAATGCAGCAATTAACGCAGAATAACCTCACCTCGCCGTTGACTCTTGGCACCTCTTCTGGTGCTTGGCTTGCATTAGTCGTGGTAAACATTTGGTTCGTCGATTGGGTAGCCGATTACTCTGCATTAGCCGCAATGGTGGGGGCTTTAGTGGCGTTTGGCCTGATCGTATCAATTGCAGGCGTGCGTAATATGACAGGTTTGCCGTTGGTCGTTTCGGGGATGGTTATCAATATCTTGCTTGGTTCTATCGCCACAGCCATTATTATTTTAAACGCCCAGTTCGCACAGAATATTTTTATGTGGGGAGCCGGAGACCTTTCTCAATACAGCTGGGATTGGTTTGAGTGGTTATTGCCTCGCTGCGCTATCGCAATCGTAATTTTGATCGTCGCACCACGTATTCTGACCTTAATGAAACTAGGACAAGAAGGCGCAGCAGCCCGAGGCTTAGCGGTATTACCCGCGTTTGGTGCGTTAATGGTGATGGGTATTTGGCTAGTATCTGCCTCAATCACCGCAGTTGGCATTATCAGCTTCATCGGATTACTGACACCCAATATTGCCAGAGCGATGGGGGCAAGAACACCGCGCGACGAATTGATCAGCAGCATGCTTTTGGGCGCAATGCTACTAATCATCACAGACTCTGCCGCTATCTCGCTGAGCTTATGGTTAGAGGAAACCATTCCTAGCGGCGTAGCGGCTGCAGCTATTGGCGCTCCCGCTTTAATTTGGTTTACTCGTAAAAAGCTGACGGCAACCGATCAACTTAACCTTTCAATGAGCCAAGGAAAAACGGCGCTTTCTAAACGCGCGGTATGCAGCATTGCGCTATTCAGTCTGGTTGGGATTCTAGCTTACTCATTCGTTACCCATGGTATAAACGGAATTCAATGGTCTGTGCCAGGTGAGTTCCAATGGCAATTGCGTTGGCCGCGAATGTTAACCGCACTTTCTGTCGGTATTGCGCTATCCGTTGCCGGAATCATTTTGCAACGCATTGTTTATAACCCTCTGGCAAGTCCCGATATTCTCGGTGTGTCTTCCGGAGCCACGTTTGCCATTATTACGACAGGAGTCATCGCTGGGTCGCTTCTCTCCGCATTTAGCTGGGGTATCGCTTTTTTCGGAAGTATGTCCGTATTGATGTTATTGCTGATTATCGGTAAACGAAGCCATTTTAATCCATCTAACTTCGTGTTGTCCGGAATCGCACTAACGGCACTACTAGAAGCTCTTGTTCAATTTTCGCTAGCTCAAGGTTCTGGTGACAGTTACAAAATTTTATTGTGGTTAACTGGTTCAATTTATCGAGTCACAGCCGACACCGCACTGATGTTATGTTTGGCCATAATAGTTCTGCTTGCCGCTGTATTCTCGATTTCTCGTTGGCTAACACTAATTTCCATCGGGCGACAATTCTCAAATGCACGAGGGCTTAACCCTACCGTAGCCAATACGCTTATGCTCACCATCGTTGCTTTGTTATGCGCCTTTTCTACGGCTACAGTTGGTCCAATATCTTTTGTTGGCTTGGTCGCTCCCCATATGGCGATGATGTTAGGAGCAAGAAAAGTGAAAGAGCAACTGTGTGTCGGTGCCTTAATTGGCGCAACCCTAATGTTGTGGGCAGATTGGCTAGGACAAATCGCTATTTATCCAAGTCAGGTCGCAGCTGGCACGTTGGTCGCTATTATAGGCAGCACTTACTTCCTATTTTTAATGCTGAAGAGTAAATTCAGCTAAGTTGGGAATATTGTTACAGCCTAAAAATACGCTAAGAAAAACAAACCCCGCTATTTTGATAGCGGGGTTTGAAATTAAAGGCGAAGTACGATGCTCTATTCTTCTCGCACTACAGGAAAACGTTGCTCATAAAGTTCCATAAAGTCCTTACGAATTAAGTGCTCTAAGTGGTTCGCTTTATCGGTTGGGCAGAAAATCATCACGTGCAGAATTTGTTCACCATTAATGTTGCTAGAAATATGCATATGTGGCTCAGAACCAGGAAGGTCAACACCGGCATGTTTTTCAATCATCGCATTGTAACGATGTGCAACATCAGCAAAGTAACTGCAATGTTCTTCAATTTTATCAGTTAAAATCGGTAGCAGTGGATACAAATTGACGAAGTCTTTCACCACTACAGAAAAGTTGTGATAAACGTACCGCTTCATGAAGTTGAGGTTCTTTACTGGATAGGTAAAGAACATACTATTAGGCAATGTCGCTGTTTTGCCGGTGTAATGATATTGCCCATGATGCAGGTCGATCTCTTGAATCACCGTCGCCATCATATTGTGCTCAATCACTTCACCGCATAACTTCCCGACCTCAATCCAGTCCCCAACGCGAAAAGAACGTGAACTTGCTCTTTGAATCGAACCCGTAAAACACAAAATGATTTCTTTGGATGCCACTACAATGGCAACGGCAATCGCCGTTACACTCAGAGCAAACTCGTTAATTTCTGATTGCCATAAAATAAATAAAATCAGTAATGTAACAGCAAAGGTGCCATTTTTAGTTCTGGACATCCAACTACGCTGATCTTCTGAGAGAAAAGCGTGATCACCACGAATCATCGATAAAATTGCACGACGAATTAACCACATAATCGCAAAGATCAGTGCGGTAAAAATCAATTTATGAGTGAGAAGAAAATCGACAACTAACTGCACTTTCTCCATTCCACGGCTCCCTCGAATAAAAATACGGCCCAGTAACAGCTAACGATAACAAATTATTTTGTCTGTTGTCCGTGCTCACTCAAGTCTTTTTGAAATTACTCCTCTCTGAAGGCGCGATTCATGCTTTCTGTAATTGGCTTTATTAGGTAGCTCAATGGCGTTCGTGGCTCAGATAAAATAAGCACTTCGGCATTCATGCCTGAGGTTAAACGATGTTTTGTCACATCTTCCGGTGAAATTGCAATTCTAGCGAGATAAAAATCTTCTTGGTTTTCTTGCGAGAGCTTATCGGCAGAAATCGTCAGCACAGTACCGTCTAAAGGTGCCAACGTCCGTGCATTCAGAGCGGTCAGACGAACATGCGCTTGCTGGCCTGGATTCACTAAATCAATATCCTGAGGATTAACACGAGCCTCGACTAACAACTTATCGTCTTGCGGGACCAGTTCTAGTAACGTTTCACCCGAGCCAATCACACCTTTTTCGGTAAACACTTGCATGTTGACTACGCGACCAGAAATAGGTGCGTTGATCGTTGTTCTTGCGACAATATCTTGAGCGGAGCGATATTCTTCCCGAATTGCGACAATTTCCGTTTTGGTATTTCGTAGTTCCTCGACAATCTCATTCAGCCTTTCAAGCTTCAACTCTTCAATTTGCGCTAGGTTCTCATCTAACCTTTTTCTAACGGTGAGCGACTGCCTATCTAACTGGCTTAAGGTACTTCTCACCTCCGCTGCTAAGCGCTTGAGTTGAAGTAAAGTAGATTTTCCCGAGAAACCTTTTTGCACCAAGGCTTGGTTGCTGTCTATTTCTTCAGCAATAAAGTTGAGCCGTTCCGTCTCAATCACTTTGGTTTGCTGAAGGTTTTCAAGCTCTAAATTTGCTCCAGAAATACTCTGCTCAATGATACTCAGTTTACTATCAAAGAATCGCTTTCTCGCTTCAAAGATCTTGTTTTGAACCAGTTGTGCTTCTTGTACGATATCGACACGGGGAATGCTTTCAAGATCATCAGACCATACAATCGTTGGAAGCTCATCAAGCTCCGCACTTAAACGGTTTTCCTTTGCTAGAGTATGGATAAAACGACCACTTAACGAGTCCAACTTAGCCATAGCTTGACGCTTAGAAAGTTGAATTAATAACTGACCTTTTTCGACTAAATCCCCTTCCTGTACATATAGCTTTTCAATAATACCGCCTTCTAAATGCTGAATTTCTTGTCGCTTAGTGAGAACTGACAAATCACCATAAGCAATCGCTGCACTTTCTAATTTGGCTGTTGCAGCCCAGTAGCCAAGGCCTCCAAGAAAAACACTTAAGGTCACCACACCGAGTAAAATTGGTTTTCGAAAGTTTAGTCTCGCTTTGGGGCTAAAACGATATACGATCTCGGTAGAACTCTGATTAACGGTTGGCAGTTGATTGCTCATTTCTTACCCTTGGGATATCTGTTCTTTCTTCGCCCATCAAACGTTTTAATACTTCATCTTTAGCGCCGTATAACTTGACTCGGCCGTCAGCCAAATACAAGAGCCTATCCATTTGTCGTAACGTGCTCGGATTGTGAGCAATGACGATAATCGTTGTACTCTGTGCTTTTAAATGGGCAATCAAACGTTGATACGCAGCCTCTCCCTCACCGTCGAGGTTGGCATTCGCTTCATCGAAAATCACAATAGATGGGTCGCCATAAACGGCTCTTGCAAGAGCGATTCTCTGCCTTTCCCCCCCAGATAAACCGCGGCCATTTTCACCAATAATGCAATCATAGCCTTTGTTTTTCTTGAGTATTAATTCATGACATCCTGCTAGTTGCGCCGCCTTGATAACTTTAACCGGATCTTCTTCTTTAAAGCGCGCGATGTTCTCTCGAATTGTGCCAGGAAATAACTCCACCTCTTGAGCGAGATACCCAAAATGCACGCCGCGATCTTCAGATGCCCATACGGAGACTTCCATTCCATCAAGAGTCACTTTACCCGCTAATGGCTTAACCGTACCTAATAACAGCCGAGCAAACGTCGATTTACCCGTACCAGAAGGGCCAATCACCCCAACAGCAACACCCGGAGGAATCGATAAGCTGATCGATGAGAGCACTGGTTCGGTTGCTCCAGGATGGCGATAGGCCAGTCCGGTAAGCTCATAGTGTCCTTTTGGTTTAGGCAGTGGCATATCTGATTCATCTTGGCGCACGATCGCATCGATTTCTTTCAACCTTTTATAGGCGCCTTTAGCAGACATCGCGCTTCGCCACGTGCCTATCGCCTGCTCCATCGGCGATAATGCCCGACTCATTAATATGGAGCTCGCGATCATCGCCCCTGCCGTTATCTCATGTTGGATAACTAACCATGCACCACCTCCCAGTAAAAATATCTGTAATGAGCCACGCACAAACTTAGAAAAGTTAGCCATGTAGATAGACTTACCTGCAACTCGCTCTTCAAGCACATTCACTTCGCTCACGCGCGACTGCCACTTCTCTAAAAATGCATTCATCATCCCCATTGCGAGAATTGAATTGGAGTTTTGCGTGGCTAATTCTGCGTTGTTGATATGAGAAATCGCTCTGACTTCGCTCTCTTGCATTGTTTTACGCGTCATTAGCTCATTAAGTAGACCTAGGCTAAACAATACGATAGATCCAAGTAACGCGATGTGACCTAGTATCGGGTGCAATAAATACACAAATAAAATAAATAGCGGTGTCCAGGGCGCATCCAACAGTGGATAAGGTGCTTGACTGCTCAAAAAGCTTTTGATGTTCTGAATGTCTCTCAGAGTTTGCGAGGTATAACTCTTCCCAGTATGTGATTGATATTGAATCGTGCGCTTGAGCATGAAAGCGGAGAGTTTTGTGTCCATCCAATAACCAAAAGATTTACTCATTTGTGCTCGTGCAATGTCGATGATGGACATGGTTAACAGCGCAACAATTACGATGACAGTGAGCAAGAATAAAGTATCGGTTGAGTAGGAAGATATCACTCGGTTGTACACTTGAAGCATGTACAACGGAATCGAGAGAACCAATAAGTTGATAAAAAGGCTAAAAACGATCAGCAAGCCCGCAAGCGTGCATAGTTTTTGTTTCACTTCTTTGAAAACCGTTTTTTGCACGACTACTTCCGTTTAACGTGAAAATTGTAGGCGCCAGAAATACTAGCGCCTAGCTTAAGGTAACCTCAAATCGCTCTAGAGTGTCCGATTAGTGCACCTCAGCATGGCAGAGCCACGCAAACTAATTCCCATCCAGAGTTATTTTCAGTCGTTTAGATTACGAACAGATCTGCACCATAGGTGTTGATGTCAGTTTCAGTCACGCCAATAAGTTTCACTGTTAGATCAGCCCCATCGGTAAACACTGCATTCCCAACTGCATCGTAGCTAAAGCTTAAATCACCAAAGTCTGTGACAGAGTCGCTAATGATGTGCAAAGAGTCTTCACCAATGGTGAAATCAACAACTTTGGCTTCGCCATGGCCACCAAACTTATCCGTGAACACAAACTTATCGCCATTGCTGCCGCCAACTAAAACGTTGTCACCAGAACCAGCAACAAGAATATCTTCACCGACACCACCATTTAATTTATTGTCGCCCAGCAAACCCAACAGCAAGTCATTACCGGTACCACCGCCGAGGTAGTCGTTTCCTGTACCAGCCCTAAGGATGTCATCTCCAGCACCACCAGTTAGGCGATCATCGCCGTCGCCGCCGATCACATAATCATTACCGCCACCGCCAACAAACGAGTCATTACCACCAAAACCGATAAACAAATCATCGCCGCCATCGAAATCAGCAAATTGGTTATTTACACCTGCATCGCCTAAATACGTGTCATTGTCACTTGCGCTCATTTTTATTCCCTCTTAGCTTATTAATTGAATAGACCTTCTGTTCCACGTCTGACTAGATTCGTCACGACATGAGAAGTCTAATAGTCAACTGAATAGGAATAAGTTTGAATATGGGATGATATTTCAGACTGACATTTTAATAATAAATATAAAATTTAGTACTTTATAGAGTATTTTCTTTTTATTACAGCAAGTTAATACTAGTACTACAGGTTTCTCTTAGCCCAACTTGTAGCTTGCGTACGGTTCTTTACTTCTAACTTTCTAAAAATATTGTATAGATGTGATTTAATAGTATGCTCGCTGATAAATAAAGAATCAGCGATTTCCATATTTGAACCACCTTCTTTCAACATTTTTAAAACCTGAACTTCACGCCGAGTAAGCTCAACCTCAATAGCAGGTTCGATAATGTTATTTGCTTCTCTGCCTCGATAATAATTTACTAGCTGATCAAGTAATCTTCAAGACAGCCAATTATCCCCTTTTATTATTGCTTTTAATCCCTGACAAACCTTGTCCATTGAATCTCCTGGACCAAATATACCTTTTACATGAGGCCAAGAAGCGAGTTCTTCTGTGTCTAAGTCATAACCTAGATTAAGCATTATGGTTCCTAGCACTTTATTACTATCTTTTAAATAAACTAAAGTTTCGGAAGGAATCTCAACTGAAAAATCAACAAGCAAAAAGTAGCGTTCCGGAATGAGTTCATGATAGCTAGGGTTTTTAGTATCAATGATCGTTATTTTAGTTTCTGTATTTTTAGAAAGCATTTCCTTAAAGTTTTCACTCTGTAAACTTTGTTGAGTGAGCATTAGGATTTCAGGCTTTTCCATATACTGTTCCATAATGTTTCTCATACTTTCAGTGACTTAACATTCTTAAATTAGTAGTTAATCGTCAGCACTTAGTTTGATATGTAAGTGCTAGTTCACAGAGTAAAGTTATTTGCTACTTTTTTAAATTCTAAAGTTATTAAAAAGAGAATCAAAAAAAGTGTTTCTCATAAAAGAAACACTTTTAACACATTCAGGTCACAGAAATTATTAAGAGTTTACTAAATTAGGCAACCTAATATTGCAATAGCATTACACCGTTAACGAGTTGTCTGAAATATTTTCCTTTGCCCAAATAAGTGCTTGAACTCTATTTTTCACATCAATTTTCTTGAAAATATTATGTAAATGCGTTTTTACCGTATTCTCGCTGACAAATAATTGTTCGGCGATTTGTTGATTGGACGCCCCCATGGAAAGAAAGGTAATTATTTGTTGCTCTCGTTTGGTCAGAATAGCGGAAACATTCTTATTTATAGGTTTGCAATGTCGACGAAGGTAAGTAATGTACTGCTGAGAAAACTTACGGCTGAACCACATATCTCCTTGAAGCACCTTACCAATACCAACTTGCAACGTTTTTATATCATCAGAGGTATAGAAAATACCGGCCAAAGTACGCCAAGCAAAGAGATCTTCTGTCGATATGGATTGCTCACAATTAATTAAGATTTCAAGCGTGTCTTTCTGCTTGGCGGCTTTAAACTCCGCATAACGGCGAAAAATTTCATCCGTGATCACGCTGCAATCAACAATAATGGCTGATGCAAGAGATTCATGTAACACTCCGTGAATCAGATTATCTGGCGTGATTAGAGCAACACTAATACCGAGTTTGGTCTCCAATACATCTTTCAACAGAGATGACTGTAGACTTCCCTCCGTAATTAAAATAACGTTTCTTTTTTTTTGCTGCTCCATCCTGATCGCATTCCCTTGATCGTTTTTATTGAAATACGCAATAGATTTAGATAGAGCGGTAGTATTGTCAAGTATGAAAATCACTAGTACTAATTAATAACTCATTGAAGTGTCAATAATTTTTAAGTGGCAAGTATATGAGAGGTATTAGCATTTTTCAGACATTAAAAAAGGGAGTATAAACTCCCTTTTTGTGTTTGAGCAGGTGATTTAATCACGCACGTTAGAGGCCAAACACCACCTAACTTAGTGGATTGGAACTGCGTTTTTTTGGTTAAACTTACCAAAGTGTTGTTCTAACACTTCTGGCGTCAGCTTACCTTCCGCTTCCAGCTTTTTCAGCTCAGCGACGATCGCTTTTTGCTCTTCTAGCGACGGCAGTTTTACTTCTGGCTCCTGAGCGGTTTCTTGAGAAATTTGCTCTAGTTCTTTTTCGAAGTCATTCATAGTACTTACCTAAAATTAATGATTGAACTTTTAAACTTCGCCTATTCTATCCAACTCTATAACTTGAAGCTACCAACCATCTTGTCTAAACGAGAAGAGAGCGCTTGAAGATCGCGACTTGCATCCGCCAATTCTTCTGCTGTTGCGGTTGTCATTTCATTTATCGCGTTGATTTCTTCGATATTTTGATTAATGGTATGCACCACCGTGGATTGCTCTTCCGTCGCCGTTGCAACTTGTGTATTACGATCAGAGATGTCGGTGATTCGTTCAGAAATACTGATTAATACCTCGACTGCTTCATCGGTAGAAGTAACCCCTTCTATGGTGACCGCTTTGCCCGCTTCCATAGCACTTACCGCGTCTTGTGCGTCACTTTGAAGCTGATTGATCATGCGCTGAATCTCTTCTGTAGAATCAGCCGTGCGTGAAGCTAGGTTTCTTACCTCATCAGCAACAACCGCAAAACCACGTCCCTGCTCACCAGCACGAGCAGCCTCAATTGCAGCGTTTAGCGCAAGTAAATTCGTTTGCTCAGAGATGTCACGAATTACACCCAGAATCGAGCCAATATCTTTGGTTGTCGATGCCAACTGCGTAACAACAATATTGGTTGTTTCAACATCATCGGCTAGGCGGCTGATCACCTCTTTTGCTTTCATCACGACTTCTCGACCAGTTTGAGTGTTATCTGAAGCCTGATTTGCCGTATCAGCAGCGGTAGCCGCGTTTGATGCAATTTCACTGATGGTCGCACCCATTTGGTTGATAGCTGCAACTACTTGAATGGTTTGATCACGCTGCTCTTGGCTGTTGTCGTGTGTGGATGTTGCTTTCGTTGACACACTTTCTGCCGCTTGACTTAATGAGCCACTGGTTAAAGCAACCTCTTTCATCGTGGCATGAATCTTCTCAATAAATCCATTAAAGCCTTTTGAAAGCTGAGCAATTTCATCATTACCCTTAATTTCAATACGCTGCGCCAAATCGCCTTCACCTTGCCCAAGGTCGGTAAAACGATCGGCAATCAGTCGGATTGGTTTCGTAATGCTGTTTGCCAACCATACGCCCATGAGGATGAATACAACGGCAACAATGATGGTCGTAAACAGCATTTTTTTAGCTGTCGCATTCAGGTCTGCGAATACTTCATCAACGGGAACCACGCCAATAACAAACCAGTTCATTGAAGGAACATACAAACTAGAAACAAAAGTATCCTGCCCTTCAAACTCCACATTAATTAGGTTGAAGCTATTTTTGTTCAACAGCGCACTTGCGTCACTACCAAATAGTTTAGTGATAGAAGTTTGGTTCTTACCTTGTTGACGGTGTATTTGAATCTGGCCTTGTTCATTAGTGAGGAACACGTAACCCGTATCTTCAATTTTAAACCCGTTGAGCAAAGTAACCATGTCTCCCATAGATTTAGAGAGACCTGACATTGATGTACCATTAAGATCTTGGAAATTGGCAAACATTTTCACTTCGCCATTTGCCTCTTGGAACACACTCACGGACGTTTCTTGACCAGACGACGTAAATCCAAAGAACCAAGCATCTTGCGTTCGGTTAAGTTGACGTAAGAATCCGTTTTGGTTCCAGTAATATGCCGTTTGACGATTCGCTACCGACGCATCATTAAGACCATACTGTGATTTAACATTATTGAGCTGCTGCACCAACTGAACTTCTACTGACGGATCACGGTCTGTATTAGATAGGGCTTCAACAATAAATTCGTTTGTAGCCAGCTGTTTTGCCGCTTGTTGCATTTCGACAACTTCGCGGTCAATTTCGGTATTGATTTGCTGCAACATCGCAGGTAGCTCGATGTCAATAAGACGATGGCTCAATACATCTCTCGCATGACGCTGAGCCATAACACCAACAATGATTGTTGATGCTAGAACAGCAAACGTAATGCCAAGTACAACCTTCTGTTTGATGCTCAAGGAATGAAGTTTCAACATATTCGGACCTTTTAAAAGAATCACTTGTTATTGGCCCACAAGGGGAATCAGGTGCATATCTCATGACACGCACACCACGGAATCTTTATCGGCTCATATGTACAAAACTAGAGGCATTTCTCATTATGTTATGAAAAATAAATGTAACACACTGTCAAATAAGCACTTTCAGAGATAGCACGTACTTGCAATTCTCTGTAGCGTCCCAATATTGAAAAGATAAATTGCAATAGAGCATTGGAACTTTTTTCACATGGAAAATGACCAATACTCAACACGAAAATCACATGGATACCGAGAGTCCAAAGCATGCATAAATCTAACTTCGAAACTCTTCAGCAATACTTAGAGTCGCAGATCATCGGACAGCAAGATCTGGTAAAGCAACTGCTTGTTGCGCTTCTTGCGGATGGGCATATTTTAGTTGAAGGCCCTCCTGGGTTAGCAAAAACCCGTGCAGTAAAATCACTCTCAGACTGTGTTGAAGGCGACTTCCACCGCATTCAGTTCACCCCTGATTTGCTGCCAGCCGATTTAACCGGCACCGATATCTTCCGTCCCGAAACCGGAGAATTCACTTTCCAATCAGGTCCTATCTTCAACTCGCTTATTCTTGCGGATGAGATAAACCGTGCACCAGCCAAAGTACAAGCGGCAATGCTTGAAGCAATGGCAGAGAAACAAGTCACAGCAGGTCGTCATACCTACCCGCTGCCAGAGTTGTTTTTGGTTATGGCAACTCAAAACCCGATAGAGCAAGAAGGGACCTACCCCCTTCCTGAAGCGCAGCTAGACCGCTTTTTATTGCATTTAGAAGTGGAATACCCAGATGCGGAGCATGAGCTATCTATCTTGCGTATTAACCGCGGAGAAGCAAAAGGCGAAGCAAAGGTTGAACGCCCAATGTTAAGCCAACAAGATGTATTCACCGCACGTAAAGAAGTGTTGGATATTCATATGGCGGAAACGATAGAGCAGTACATCGTCCGTTTAGTTATGGCGACACGTCAAGCCAACGAATATGACACTGAGTTGGACAAGTGGTTGTCAATGGGTGTGAGTCCGCGTGCCACCATCGCTCTTGATCGCTGTGCACGTGCGCACGCTTGGCTTGCTGGTCGTGATTTTGTCTCTCCGGAAGATGTTCAAACCATGGCTTATCCGGTACTGCGCCACCGTTTATTGTTGAGTTACCACGCTCAAGCGGAAGGCATTACGGCAAACCAGGTCATCGATAAACTGCTAAACCTTGTTGGCAGTGCATAAACAGGTGAGTGATATGTCCGCTACACATTCATTACCACCTCATGCGAATGGGGTGACATTAACCCTTGAAGAGCTGCTCCAATATCGCACTCAATCTGTACGTTGGTTACCACCAGCACAGAGTCTCTGGTCGCAGATGAGTGGTAACCATACCAGTCGCCAAAAAGGGCGAGGTATGGATTTTATGGAGGTGCGCCAATATCAACCTGGCGACGATATTCGCAGCATTGATTGGCGAGTCACCGCTAGGACCGGTAAAGCACATACGAAGTTGTTTGCAGAAGATAAAGAGCAAGCGGTCATTCTTTATCTTGATCTAAGTTCTAGTCTACATTTTGGATCTAAGTATGTACTCAAATCCGTTCAATTGGCCCACTTTGCCAGTGTTCTAATTTGGCTAACTCTAGCTAAAAAAGATCGCATCGGCGCAGTGATTGATGACGGACATCAATGTCTTGAATTTCGCCCCTCTTCTTTACAAAGACAAGGGCTGCGGATTCTTAACGCCATAGTCGACATACATAATGCGCAAGTAACTCGTACTGCAAGCAACGACACTCGTACACTGCCGTATGCACAAGTATTGGAGACACTTCATACGCTCACCCCAAAAGGCAGCGAATTGATTATGCTCAGTGATTTTGCCCACGTAACACCAACGGAACTGGCACAACTACGTCGACTCAAACAACACAATAGCGTAAGGGCTGTTCAGTTTTATGATCCGTTAGAAAGAGGCGAAACAGACTTTAGAGGTCAAGTGAAAGCTTCGGATGGGCTGCATAGTCAATGGTTTAACTTTGGCTCTAAAGGACAACGAAGAGAACTCGAAAACCACTTTACCCAACATCAAGAAACCATTAAGCAGCAATGCCATTCAATAGCAATTCCATTTAACACGCTATCAAGTGGCCGGCCCTTAATTTCACAATTAAGCTAACAAACTGACAAGCAGTATTTATTAAGCAGTAATAATAATGACAACAAACAACCAAAGCCTAGACCTTGAACCTTTGATTTTGCCAAACGCACCGGATTGGTTTCCGCTCGCTTGGGGATGGTGGGTGGTGCTTGCAGCAACCTTGCTGTTCGTTTTCGGCATTTGTCTTTATGTGAGATGGCGTAAAAAACACTTACGCGCAAAAAAGACAGCATTAACACTTTTAACTCAACCTACCGCGCCTCATACCCCTTCCTCTGCTCTGGAAATATTGCGCCAGGCAGCATTGAGTTACTTTCCGCGTGAAGAGATCGCACCATTAACTGGAATCGCTTGGTATGAATTTCTCGATAGCCATACCAAAGAAAGTCGATTCGTAGACAAACAACATCAGTGGCAAGAAGCGTTGTATCAGAATTCTTCCCAAGGGCAGCATCAAAGCTTGGTAGACGATTGTGTCTTTTGGATAACCTACGCTTTGCCACCAAAGAAAAAGGCAAATAACCGTGACTGAGCAAACACTCATAACCGATCTTGCCCAATGGCTAAACATTGAATTTGTCTGGTGGTGGGCACTGTTTTTGTTGCCCATCCCCTGGCTGGTATACAAGTTCCTGCCACAAGAATCTCAACAAGCCGAGATCAAATTGGCGTACTTACCAACCAATGAGAATCGCAGCAAGCCTAAGCAAGCGCTGCAAAAAGCGCTTTCAATCGCGATCTGGGGCTTTCTTGTCGTCGCTTGTGCACGTCCAGTTTGGTTTGGTGATCCCGTTGAATTCCAACCCAAATATCGGGACTTGATGTTAGTCGTCGATCTGTCCGGTTCGATGCAGCAGGAAGACATGGAACTCAACGGCGAATATATCGATCGCCTCACAGCAGTCAAACAAGTTCTGTCTGATTTCGTAGCAAAGAGAAAAGGTGACCGTCTCGGAGTTGTTTTGTTTGGCGACCATGCTTATTTGCAAACACCACTCACTGCAGACCGCAAAAGCGTCATGCAACAGATTAATCAAACCGTCATCGGCTTGGTTGGTCAACGAACCGCCATTGGTGATGGTATTGGGTTAGGCACAAAAACCTTTGTAGACAGTGATGCTCCCCAACGAGTCATGATTTTGCTCAGTGACGGCAGCAATACTGCAGGGGTGCTCGAGCCGCTAGAAGCAGCGGAAATTGCGAAAAAATACAACGCCACTATTTACACCGTGGGCGTGGGCGCTGGTGAAATGATGGTGAAAGAGTTTTTCATGACTCGCAAAGTCAACACCGCAGCCGACTTAGATGAACAAACACTGACTAAAGTGGCAGAGGTGACAGGTGGACAATATTTTCGAGCGCGAGATACGGAAGAGCTCGAAAAGATTTATGACACCATCAACCAGCTAGAACCCGTATCTAGCGACACACAAACTTGGCGCCCACAGTCTGAATGGTTTCCATATCCATTAAGCGCTGCATTTGTATTATCGGTATTGTTATTCCTATTAAGGAGAAAACATGGCTGAGTTTATTTTCCTCAATCCTTATTGGCTTTTGGGGCTCATCGTGATCCCTATAGCACTCTTGCTTAATCACAAATTTAGAGCCCAAAAGTCCACACTGATTGCCCCTCACCTATCGCGGATGCTCGGACAAAACACGCAGTCTAAGCATTACTTCACTCTATGGGGTTTAGCTTGGGCAATAACTTGCATTTCATTAGCGGGGCCAAGCTGGCAGTCCAATGCTCGACCAAGCTTTGAGTTAAACCAAAACCGAATCTTGGTGCTTGATATGTCTCGCTCTATGTTTGCTACAGACATCAAACCCAATCGGTTAGCACAAACACGTTATAAGGCGCTCGATTTGCTGCCTAAATGGAAAGAGGGAGCCACTGGACTTATTGCTTACGCTGGCGATGCCTATAACTTAAGTCCACTGACAACTGATTCCAGCACGCTTGCGGGCATTATCGAAAATTTGTCACCAGAGCTGATGCCTTTTCAAGGAGCAAACCTGCCTGCCGCGATTGAACTTGCGATCAACCAGTTTTCTCAAGCTGGCACGCAACAAGGCGATATCATCGTGTTAGCGGATGATCTTGGTACGTCAGAGCTGTCTCGCGCGTTAGATTTAGTCCAAGGTACAAAGTTTCGCATTTCTGTTCTTGCCGTCGGGACTCCTAACGGTGCGCCTATCGCGCTGCCCGATGGCTCTCTGCTAAAAACGGCACAAGGCACAACCGTCGTAGCGAAAACAAACCTGAAAAATCTACAGACGCTAGCGAATAAAACTGGCGGTCTATTTGTTCCTATTCAACACACCAACCGTGACGTTGAAAACATCGCGGCCTTTACCAATAACATTGGTAGCCAGCTTTCTGCGACCCAAAGCGAAGAAGTTAAAACTGATTCTCGTCTCAACAGTGGCTTTTGGTTACTGCCGTTGTTACTTCTTCCTGCGGCTTTACTGTTTCGACGCGGCCTGATTTGGATGGTAGTTGCGACTGTAGTCCCAGTAACGTGGACACCGCATGCAGAAGCTAATCCGTTCTTAAATGCCGACCAACAAGGAGCGGAACTCTACAAGCAAGGTGAGTATGAACAGGCGCAAAACCTATTTACAAACCCAAGCTGGAAAGGAGCCGCCAGTTATCAAAAAGGTGACTACGAAGCCGCTATCGAAGCATTTTCTCATGATGCCTCCCTTAACGGCCGCTATAACCTCGCCAACTCGCTCGCTCAAAATGGTCAATTAGAAGATGCGGCTGATTTGTATAAAAAACTGCTAGAGGATAAGCCTAACTTTGAAGCCGCGAAGAAAAACCTATCGGTTGTAGAAGAAAAGCTAAAACAG